>WJPL01000002.1:0-300000 GCA_009649675.1 Alphaproteobacteria bacterium HT1-32
CACCGTCACCGCCATCCAGCAGGTCATCAGAGCCGCTGCCCTGCAACACATCATTCCCGGCTGTTGCGGTCAGCGGTTCCATGGCCGCGCCGCCGGCCGGCATGTCATCCGTATCCTGCGGGATGCTGCCCTGCAGGGTCAGGCTGTTGCCGGTTCCGGAGGCATCCGCACCCGGTGCACCGCCGTCAGTGAAGTCGAGATGGAAGCCGCCCGTGCCATGGTCGA
The DNA here is from genome assembly GCA_009649675.1 of Alphaproteobacteria bacterium HT1-32. Classification (NCBI taxonomy): domain Bacteria; kingdom Pseudomonadati; phylum Pseudomonadota; class Alphaproteobacteria; species Alphaproteobacteria bacterium HT1-32. The sequence continues at coordinate 226 of WJPL01000002.1, forward strand.
GCCCTCCGGCATCCACGGCCTGCCACTCCGTTCCCGACAGTCCGCCAAAGGCATCCGCCCCCAGCGCCTCGCCGGAGACCAGATGTACATCGGCAAGCTTGCCGTCATAGTCATAGCGCGCATCATGATTGCCGCCTTCCTGACGACCCCGCAGCAGGGTCCCCACGGCCAGTGTCGCATCCGACCCGATGATCGTCTCGTAGCCCTGTTGCGGATAGACACTGCTGCCCGTCGTCGCGACCTGCTCGCCATCCACATGGAACAGGACCCGGTCAGACGCCACCGCCTGTGTCGTATCGACCGAGACCACAACATGATACCAGCGTGAGGCATCCGTCAGCCACGACCCGGTCTGCACATAGCCGTCGATCGCACCGTCAAGCCACAGCCGCAGGCCGCCCTGGCCATTGAAGCCCAGTCCGTCGGAATAGCGTGACCCGCCCGCAGACAGGATATTCCCGCTCTCTCCCGGATCACCCTTCACCCAGGCCGAGAAGGTCCAGCGCTGACGGTCGCCCGTCACATTGCCGCTCAGATAACCCGAACCAAAGTCCCCGGACGCCTCGATCCCCGCTCCTGAGCCGCCAACAGAGACCGTCACCGCAGCCTCCGCACTCGCTCCCGTATGGCCGTCGACCACACGATAACGAAGTGAACCAAGGCCCGAGATATCCTGACTTGAAAGGCTGAAATTCCCGCTCTGGTCATCCGTCAGTGTGACCACACCAAGAATTTCTCCATCGGCGCCGTGACCCAGGCTATCGATGTCAGGAGCTGAGGTGATCGTTGCTGACTGGCCGGCGCCGACCCATTGTGAGGTCGCTGCATCCCAGATTTCATAACGGGCGGACGAACCGGCACCGGTGAGTTGCCCGACGACCTGATTACCGCCGGTAATCTGAACGACCGAGTCCCGGGCTGTCGGCGGAAGTGACACAAGAATATTGCCGGTCACACCGGATTCTGTCGTGCCGTCACTGATGCTGTAGGACAATTCGGCAGAACCAGTGAAATCATCCGCCGGTATGTAGGTCCAGGTGCCGTTACCGTTGTCGGTGATGGAGCCGGATGTGACACTCAGATTGCCAACGCTGAGGGCGTCCCCGTCGACATCTTCTGCTGTTGACAGCAGGGTCGACTCATCAATCAGGAGCGCGCGGCCGGGTAATGTTGCCAGTCCGCTTATCGGCCCGGAAACAGTCGGTGCATCATTGACGCCGTTCCAGGTGAGCAGAACCGATCCGGGCGTATCGCTGACGCCGTCAGTCAGAACGTAGCTGACGGTCGCATCTCCGGTGAAATTTGCTTCCGGTGTCACTGTCCATGAACCGTCGCCATTGTCGCTGACCGACCCATGGTCAATTGAAACGGAGCCTACGGAAAGGGCGTCATTTTCTGCATCGGTTGCACCAGCCAGCAGATCGGCAGCCTGAATGATGTAGGTACTGTCCTCTGTCGCGTCACTCAGGGAAACCACGCCAAGTGTCGGCGCGTCGTTGACTTCCTGCCAGACCAGCGTTGCGGTACCGGGAAGGTTCGTCGTTCCGTCAGAGACAGTGAAGCTGATGGTGATTTCGCCACTGAATTCGGCAGCCTGACGAATGGACCAGGTGCCGTCACCGTTATCACTCAGCGTGCCTTCGCTGACGGAAATATCCGATAGTGTAATGATGTCATCATCCACATTGACGACGGCAGCCGTCAGGTCAGAGCCCCGGAGGGTATAAACCTGATCTTCGACGGCATCTGTGAGTTCCGGTGTGCCGATTGTGGGGATGTCATCCAGCGGACTGTAGGTCAGGGTTACCGTGCCGGCAGAGGCGGCGCTGCCGTCTGATATGCTGTAGCTGATTGTCGCAGTACCTGCGAAATCCGGTTCCGGTGTGACGGTCCAGGTACCATCGCCATTGCTGGTGAGTGATCCGTGATCAATCGTCATCCCGGTTATCCGCAGGGCATCACCCTCGGGATCGTTGGCCGCAGCAAGCAGAACCGCGCTGTCGATCAGATAGCTGTTGTCTTCGGTTGCGTCGGAAAGGACGGGAGAGCCGAGAAGTGGTGCGTCATTGACCGGATCCCAGGTGAGGCTGGTGGTCGCATCCGTTGTGGTCGTTCCGTCATCCACCCTGTAGGACAGGGTCATCTCGCCATTGAAGTTCTCATCCGGCGTGATCTGCCAGACCCCGTTACCAAGGTCTGTCGCCTGACCATTATCGACGGACAGTCCGTCAATTGTCAGTACGTCACCATCGGGATCTGATGCCGCAGCAAGCAGGTCGCTGGCCGAGACAAGGAACGGGCTGTCCTCGGTAGCGGCTGACAGGGACGGGGTACCGCCGTCAGGCGCATCATTGGTCGCTGTGATGTTGATTGTCGTGCTGCCGTTTGTCGACAGGCTGCCATCGGTCACAGAATAGTTGAGTGCTATCTGTCCGTTGAAATCCTGATCCGGGGTAATCGTCCAGGAGCCGTCGCCATTATCTGTAATGACTGCGCTGGAAGCAGTAAGGCTGGCGACTGAAAGCGCGTCGCCATCCGCATCCGTTGCGCCGTTGAGCAATTCAGTTTCGGTAATCACATAGGCGGTGTCTTCAATTCCGTCCGCCAGTGTCGGTGTCGATAGTACAGGCGCAAAATTGAGGCCTGACAGGGTGATGTCAGAGAAGGCGATATTGTTGATGCCTACCAGAGTGTCCGAACCATCCGGGCCCGTGACGTAGAACTCTCCCGCGGTATCATCGCGTGTAATGGTATATTCGGATGACGCTCCGGCATATATGGCGGTGTCATTGCCATCACCACCAAACAGCAGATCATCGCCAGCCCCGCCGGTCAGCGTGTCATTGCCCGCGCCACCATACAGACTGTCATTACCGGCACCGGCATCAAGCACATCATCGCCGCCAGCCCCGCCGAGAGAATCGTCGAGCAGAGAGCCACTGAGAACATCGTTCGCGTCTGTCGGGTCAACAGGTTCAATGACACTGCCGCCGGCCGGCATGTCAGCCACATCTTGTCCGACGGACCCCACAACGCTGAAATGATTTCCGGCATCCGAGCTGTCAGTGCCCGCCTGGCTGCCATCGGCAAAACCCAGATGGAAGCCGGCGTCACCGTGATCAATGGCCGTGGCATCGGTGGCCTGCCACAGATCTCCGGCGGGAAGGCCAAAGGCATCTGCACCAAGCGCCTGACCCGATACAAAATGGACTTCGGCAAGCTTGCCACTGAAGTCGTAACGGGCATCATGCCCGCGCGGTGATTCCTGATCGCCACGCAACAGGGTGCCAACAGCTGTCGGCCGGCCATCACCGAGAATGGTTTCATATCCCTGATCGGGGAACTGCTCAGAACGCAGCCCGGTCAGTTGATTCCCGTCCACCCAGAAGCGAACCCGATCTGCCGGGTCTGCGGCTGTCGTGTCGACAGAGACGACGACATTGTACCATCTTGAGGCGTCGGTCATCCACGGCTGGGTCTGCACATATCCGCCAACGGCCCCGTCGAGCCAGAGCCGGATACCGCCCTGTCCATCGAAGCCAAGGCCATCCGAATAGCGGGTGCCGCCCGCAGACAGGATGTTCCCGCTGGAAGATGAGTTGCCTTTCACCCAGGCCGAGAAAGTCCATCGCTGATTGTCGCCGGCGTTCGGTGTTGTGATCAGATGACCATTGCCGAATACACTGGATGCGTCGATATCCGGGCCGGTGTTGATGACAGAGACGGTAATGGATGCTTCTGCCGATACACCGGTTCCCTGATCGACAACGCGATATCGTAGCTCTCCCAACCCGGACGTGCGTTCGGCAGCTGTAAACTGGTAGTCGCCGGTGATGACATCAGACAGCCGCACACTGCCGACAATTTCGGGCTCTGCAGCGAGGGCAAAGGCACCGTCGGCAGGCGCCATCATTACGGCAGCCTCCTGATCAGCACCAACCCAGCTGTTGGTTGAGGCATCCCAGACTTCATAATGGCTGGCGGAGCCGGCGCCGGAGAGTTTTGCCGAGGCCGAGCCGCCGGTGCCGATCTGGATAACCGAAGATGCAGCTTCCGGCGTGGTCGCGACAGCAATCGTGCCGGAAATACCGGTGGTCAGAGCCCCGTCGCTGACATCGTAGGTAACATCAACGGAACCGCTGAAATCAGCCTCTGGTGCGTAGCTCCAGGTGCCGTCACCGTTGTCGGTCAATGTGCCGGAGGCTGCCGTCAGATTGGAGATCGTCAGATCATCATTCTCGGCATCCTGTACGGTCGCCAGCAGTTGCGCCGTTGTGATGGTACTGGTGAAATTTTCGGTCCCCATCAGGGTGGCCGAGGCAAAGGCTTCCGGCGCATCATTTACAGAAGCGAGATTCATTGTGGCGGTGGTTGCCGTTGAGCCGCCATGTTCGTCGAGGATGACATAATCCAGCGTCACCGCACCGTCCGCATCTTTCGGCGGGGTGACCGTCCAGGTACGGTCGCCATTGTCGACAACAGACCCGCCGGTGACGGAAAGGCTGCCAACTGACAGGTTTGATGAATCAACATCTGTAACATTGGCCAGAAGCGCAGCCGCGCTGACCACGAGGTTTGTGTCTTCTGTCCCGGTCAAGCTGACGGTCGCATGATTGACCGGGGCGTCATTGACGGCTGCGAAATCGATTTCGGCCGTCGCTGCGGTAACACCCCCGAGGCCGTCGCTGATCGAGTAGGAGAGGGTAATGATACCGGTCTGATCCTGTGCCGGTGTAAGACGGTAATTCCCGCCGCCGATATAGACCAGCGTACCCGAATCCGAACTGACATTGCTGACAGACAGACTGTCATCATCGCGATCGGATGCACTTGCCAGCAATTCGGCAGAGGTAATGATTCTGACGTTGTCCTCTGTGCCGGACAGTTCAACCGGCCCGCTCACATCAGGTGCGTAGTTTGTCAGAACCGCATAAGAGACAGTACCGTCAGAGAAGGCGAAGTTCTCGATCCCGGTAATCGTATCGACGCCGTCCGTGCCGACCGTGTCGGTCAGAATCAGTTTGCCGTCATCGGTCTCGGTGAAACTGTAATCATCCATCGCACCGCTGAAGACGGCAGTATCGACGCCGGATCCACCGGTCAGGCTGTCGTTTCCGGTGCCGCCGGTGACAGTATCGTTGCCGCCGCCGGCATCTATGATGTCATCACCGCCAAAGCCGGAGATGATGTTGTTTCCGTCATTCCCGTCAATCGAATCCGCAATATCGGAATTGATGTCGCCGAAGCGATCGGAGGTCAGGTCACCGAGAGCGGTATTGCGAATGCGTGTGACATTGCCGCCGCCGAGATCGAACAGGACGTCGTTGCCGGATTGGTACATCGCACCCTGAGCCTGAGCGAATCCGAAACCGTCGATTTCCGACAGATCAATGAATTCGCGGGAGGTGTCGAAATCCATGATGGTATCAAGCCCGCCGTCAGCGGCGATGGCGAATGTATCGTTGCCACTGCCGCCGGTGAGGGTTTGATTACCTTCCTCGCCGAGCAGACGGTCGTTCCCGGCCCCGCCCTCGACTTCTTCGATACCGTCACCAACGGTGATGAAGTTGTCGGCATCATCGCCGGTGATCTTGCCTGGAACGGTGACTGGCGGGAACATCACACCATTGATGTCACCCTGACCGGTACCGGATTGCGGGGTGTCCCAGAGAACCGAGAAATGGCCATCGGCAACCTGTGAAATAGCAGTATAACCGCCGCCATAGCTGCCGTGATCTTCTGTCAGGGAAACAGGTCCGATCAGGGTCTGGAGCGTTTCAGAATATTGCTTGAAATAGATTCTCTGCTCGGATTTGTCCTGATAGGAAATCGCAAATCCGCCGCCTACGGCAGCTGTAACATCACTATGTTCGGCATCGCCGACCAGCGTGCCCCCGCCTTTGCGGGTTCCCGTGGCAGAATGAAGGTCATAGCCGATAGAATAATTTCCGCTGTTCACCGTATCATAGACGTGAAGCAGATCGCCGTTCACCAGTTCGATCAGTTTTGAGGAACTGGTCCATATCCGTCGGCCGGTCCCGAGATCATCGCTGTCAATCTGGTTGCCGTTGTCGTCGTAGCGAATCAGCTTGTCGCTGGCGATAACGGCGAAGCCGCCGCCGGACAGCCCGGTCATGGCAAACAGTTTTGATTCTGATCCGGGCAGTATTCTCGTTGTATCGGTTAGAACATGCCCGGTCGCATTACGAATGGTGAAAGCGCTTTTTAGTGCACGGCCGTCAGTATGATCACGATAATAGTAGCCGACGACAAAGTTGCCGTTTGCCAGCGCCGCATCCTGATGCTGAAAGACTTCAGCGCCGTAAGGCGTCACGTCGATCAGAGATGAGATGGGATTAAGGTTCGCATCAAAGATCTGTGTACTGACGCCCCGTTGTGTGACCGCACTGTGGCCGAAGGTCTGCGTGATGGCGATATTGCCATTCGCAAGTTCTTCCATCTCGACACCCTGAAGGGTTCTCTCTCCGACATAGGGGAGAGAGACTTCGTCTGAAAGAGCCTGTCCTGTGGCACTGAAAACCCGGACTTTTGGGAAAGGACCGCCGGGCTGGAAGTCCATGAATCCGGCGAGGAAAGTACCGTCGCTGAGGGCAATAACGCTGGGGTGGCCCTGCCAGCCATTGGTGACAAAATTGATATTGAAGGCTTCACCATCCAGCGGTTGCTGGAGGGTCAGTTCGCCTTCGTCGAATTGGGCCTTGCCGATGCCGTAGAGCGTATCAGTCCCGGAATCGCCGTTCGAGACATCCGTGTCTTCGACAACAAAGGCTTCACCGTTCCAGGAAATCTTGCGGTCTGCACCAGAGCCGTCATAGACGGCCACATCGACACCGCCGGTTGCATTGGAGCCGGTCTCACCGCCGGACAGCGTATCGTTTCCGGCCCCGCCGAAAAGCGTATCTGTTCCACGGCGGCCGGAGAGAGTGTCGTCACCGTCGCCGCCCACAAGGCTGTTGGATCCGAGGTTTCCGATGATTGTATCATCGAAATCCGAGCCGATGACGTTCTCTATTGAATCGATCGTGTCGGTGCCGAGGCCACCGCCAATATCCTGTCCGCCAGCGGTTTCGAGATCAACCGAGATACCGGAGCCGGTTGCGTCCGAATAGATGGCCCAGTCATTGCCGGAGCCGCCGAGCAGGGTGTCATCCCCTGCGCCGCCCTGCAGCGTGTCATTATGCGAACCACCGTCCAGCGTGTCATTACCGGCAAGACCCGAAAGTGTATCGTTTCCGCTGCCGCCAATCAGCGTGTCGTCGCCGATGGTCCCAATCGAATCATTATCACCTTCATAGGGGTCGAGTCCGAAGCTGAGTGCGCTGAGTTCGCTTTTTTCGACGCCCGCGATCACCAGCGTATTACCATCGCCAAAATCGACAACGGCATCGCCGCCGACATCGGAGATCTGGTTGACCAGATCGACCCAGCGCACATGACCGAGTGCGGAGAGGTCAATGGATTCGGAGGCCGGGTCGAAATCGGTGATCGTATCAGAGCCGTTATTGGCAGAAATAATGAACCGGTCCGTACCGCTGCCGCCCGTAAGTGTATCGTCCCCGGTGCCGCCTGAAAGCGTGTCGTTTCCTCCGCCGCCGTCGAGGCTGTCATTGCCGCCTTCACCGGACAGCAGATTGTTGCCGTCATTGCCGGTAATATTGTCGTCGCTGTCGAAAACCGTCAGACCGAAAGCGGCAGGCGATAACTGTTCAAGTGTACGGTTCAGTAGCGTAATGACGTCACCACCCCCGAGGTCGATGACGATATCATCGCCAACCTGGGATGCAGCACCCTGAATATCATTCCAGGTAATGCCGGGATGACCGGAAAGGTCTATGGCGTCACGTTCGACGCCATCGCCGGATGAAACTGGATTGAAGTCGGTGATGACATCGGCGCCGTCGCCATCCGCATGGATGAACCGGTCCGAGCCGCTGCCGCCGGTCAGCGTATCTGCACCGGTTCCGCCGGTCAGGGTGTCATTTCCTGTACCGCCATCCAGTGTGTCGTTGCCGCCGGCGCCGGAAAGGGTGTCGTTGCCGCCGCCTGCGGACAGATCATCACCGAGTTCGCCGCCGGTTAGTGTGCCCGCATCGTCGCTCGCCGCAGAGATGTTCTCGCCGGTTTCACTGTGACGTACAGCCACCTGCTCAACACCGTTGAGCTTGCGGACGAAGATGTCCGGGTCGCCCTCAGGGGCCGGTGTCGTATAGGAATCGGTCCAGGTTGTGATCAGTTCGCCGGAGGCGAGGATGCTGATATCGCCGTAGTTGATATAACCGTTCGATGAGGAATCGATCTGGATTTCATCGGTGATCGACTTCCCTTCGGCATCGTAATACCGGACGAACAACTGTTGCTGGCCGGTGCCGCTGGTCTGGCGGAAGAAGGCCTGGGCGAAGCCGCCATCCGGTGTCGGGGTGGTGCCGATATTTCTGATGTCATCGAAGATATCCCCCGTCGCGACGACGGTAGGGCCGGCAATAAGGCTGGCGTTAGCGTCGAGCACGGCAAATTGCGGGCGATAATTCGTGGTGCCTGTGGTTGATGCAGCGAAGGAAACCACGAATCCGCCACCGGCAAGTGCCGAAACATCGGCCTTGGAATTCTCGTCGAAGGGTCCGAACGTGTTTGTCGCGACGGTGCTGCCGGTGCTGCCGTTCAGAACTTCGACATTGATGTTGTAGAAGCGGTTGCTGCTCGTCCCCATGCTTTCGTAAGACGCGACGGCCAGGTTGCCGTTCTCAAGCAGGGCGATGTCCGCATTTGAATCGCTGCTGACCGTCTTGAAACCGGAGACGGAGCCGCTAGCCGTAACCTTCTTGATTTCGGTGTTCGGACTACGCCGGTAGCTGGCAAAGTATCCGCCATCTGACGCCGCAGCGAGTTTGAGATCACCGGGCGAGTTCGAGAATGTTGCGGCATGCAGCTGGACGTCGTCGGACAGGGCAATGCCGTTGGCGTCAAAAGCGCGGCTGTAGACGGCTGTTCCGTCTGAAGTGGTTGTGCTCCGCCAGGCAACGGCGAAACCGCCGGTCGCAAGGGCTGTTACATCCGGAAAGCTTTCCTGACGTGAACTGTTGGCCGGAAGGGTAAATTCATCGCCTTGCGGATTGCCATCCGCATCGAAGATACGTCCCTTGATATCGTTGGCACCGTTTGCGTAGTTGTCCTGCCAGACCACCACATAACCGCCACCTTCAAGACCGGTAGTTTTCGAATTATATACCGTCGCAGCCGATGTGGTGTTGGCCATCGACGTGATGCCGCTGCCGTCAGCCAGATTCCGGGTGATGACGTCATAATCGGCATCGTCGAAACGAAGGGTCTCGACATCGGAAAGCGTGGTCGAACCGCCGCCGCCCTTTACCGTAACGGTCACGCCATCACTGCTGACATCATAATCGGCAACATTGCCGGCAAAGACGGCGATGTCGGTGCCATCCCCGCCATCAACAATGTCATAGCCGCTGCCGCTGACCAATGTATCGTTACCTGCGGCGGCGGAGAGGGTGTCGTTGCCGGTCGCTCCGGACAGGACGTTACTGTTCGCATCACCGGTCAGCAGATCGTCGCCACTGCCACCCGCAAGGTTTTCGACGCTGGAAAGCGTATCAATGCCGAGACCGCCACCGACAGTCTGTCCGCCGGACTGGGAGAGATCGACCGTCACACCCCCTACGGCATCGGAGTAATCGGCGGTATCCATGCCGTCACCACCGATCAGGGTGTCGTTGCCGCCACCACCGCGGAGCGTGTCATTGCCGGTGCCGCCATTCAGCGAGTCATCGCCGGCGCTACCGATGAGGGTGTTGTCACCCCCATACTCAGTGAGACCGAAATCCTCATAGGTCAGGGCATGATCCGGATTGGCGAAGACCAGCGTATCACCGCCACCCAGATCAACGGTGACGTTGGTGCCATCCGTCGTCATGCTGTTCTGGATGCTCTGCCAGTTCAGATCATGACTGTCTGACAGCTCGACGACGTCACCGGCTGAGAAATCGGTGATCGTGTCGGTGCCGGCACTGGTGACAAAGATGTCGTTGCCAGAACCGCCGGTCAGCGTGTCATTGCCACCATCGCCGGAGAGCCGGTTGTCACCCGCATTGCCGGTGATCGTGTCATCCGCATCAGAGGCGGTCATCCCGAAGGTAGCAGGAGACAGCTCATCAAGGGTCAGGTCATTGAGTGTCAGCCTGTCGCCGCCACCGAAATCGATCACCACATCATCGCCATCTTGCGACATCATGCCCTGCAGGGCGGTCCAGTCGAGGCCGGGATGTCCGGACAGGTCGATGATGTCGCCGTCATCTGCAAGGAGCGATACTGCGCCATTCGCGGCCGGGCTGAAATCTGTAATGACATCAATACCGTCACCGGCAGCGTGAATAAAGCTGTCGGCCCCGGCTCCACCGGTCAGTGTATCATTGCCGGTGCCGCCAATAATCGTATCGTCACCGCTGCCGCCATCGAGGGTGTCATCACCGCCGCCACCTGAAACGGTGTCGTCACCGCCGCCGGCATCAAAGGTTTCGCCCTGATCGCCGCCAGTCAGCGTTCCGTCTCCGTCACCCGAGACAGCTTCGCCCGTAGCGAGGTTGATAAAGATAGTCTGATCGGTGCTGTTCAGTTTGCGGACGAAAATATCCGGGTCACCCTGGGGCGCCGCTGTCGAGTAGGAATCTGTCCAGGTCGAAATGAGGTCGCCGGAGGCAAGAATCCCGAGGTCGCCATAGCCGATAAAGCCGTTTGAGGATGAATCAATCCGGACTTCATCAGTTAACGGGGTTCCGCTGGCAGCGTAATGACGTGTGAAAAATTCGCGTTGGCCAGTATCGTTGTCCTGTCGGAAATAGGCAATAGCAAAACCGCCGTCTGATGTTGCTACAGTTCCAAAACTTCCAATGAAATCAGTTTCTTCCCCTGTTACAATATCGGTTGCTGGCACAGCGACACGGCCATTGTAATCAAGAACAGCGAACTTCGGCACATATCCCGGGCCATCCCCGACCTGCTCATTGAAGCCAACGACAACACCGCCGCCTGCCAGTGCCGAGACAGACAGTTTGGAATTTATATCGAAGGGACCAAGTGTCCGTGTTGCAATGGGATCACTGGTCGCCCCGTCGAGGATCTGAACCTTGATATTGTAGTAAAGGCTGCTTCCCGAGCCATTGCTTACATAGGCTGCGACGGCAAGGTTACCGTTCTCGAGAAGGGCGATGTCCGCGTTGAAATCATTGTTGCTGGTCTTGAAGTCGGTGACGGTTCCATCAGACGAAACCCGTTTGATTTCGGTATTCGGAAAACGAAGGTAACTGGCAAAGTAGCCACCCTCGGCATCCGCAGTGAGCTTGAGGTCACTGGGCGAGTTTGAATTTGTCGCGGCATGTAACTGGATGTCGCTGCTGGTGGCGTTGCCGCTGGCGTCAAAAGCGCGGCTGTACACAGCTGACCCGTCGTCGGTTGTACTGCTCTGCCAGGCAACGGCAAACCCGCCCGTCTCAAGGGCTGTTACATCGGGAAAGGATTCCCGACGCAAATTGCTGGCCTGAACAGTGAATTCACTACCTTGCGGATTGCCATCTGCATCGAAGAGTCGCCCCTTGATGTCAGCGGCACCGTTTGCGTAGCTGTCCTGCCAGATCACCACATAACCGCCGCCGGCGAGCCCGGCGACTTTGGAGTTATAAAGTGTTGCAGTCGATGTCGTGTTGGCCATCGACGTAGTGCCGGTGCCGTCAGCCAAATGCTGTGTGATGAGGCTATAGTCACCGTCGTCAAAGCGCAGTTTTTCAAGGCTGTTTAGTGTCGTGGCACCGCCATTGCCGGTAACCGTAATGACATCCTCAACCACAGAAACATCATAATCGGCGACATTGCCGTCAAAGACGGCGATATCGGTACCATCCCCGCCAGTGAGAATATTGTAGCCGCTGCCGCCGCTGAGCGTGTCATTTCCGGCACCGCCGGAGAGGGTGTCGTTGCCGTCACCGCCCGACAGAGTATTGTCTGCGCCATCGCCCGACAGCTGATCATCATGGTCGGAACCGGTGATGCCCTCGATGCTGCTGAGTGTATCCGTTCCGAGCCCGCCGCCAACAGATTGTCCGCCAGCGATTGAGAGGTCCACCGTGACACCGGATGCTGCATCGGAGAAGGCGGCGATATCGGTTCCGCTGCCGCCGGAGAGAATATCGTTTCCGGCACCGCCGGATATGATGTCATTGCCACTGCCGCCGTTCAGGGTGTCGTTGCCACCGAGACCGGAAATCGTATCGTTGCCGCCCAGCCCGGAGATGATATCTGCGGCGGCTCCGCCGGTCAGCAGATCGTCGCCGCCGGTACCAAACTGGGCACCGTCAACATCGCCCAGACCGGATGCCGCATCCGACACGGCGGTATCGAGTGCTGCATCGGTATAACCGGTGACGATTGCCGACAGATCATTGCCCTGCGCGGCGGTGACAATATCCGCGGCGGCCGAACCCTGAGAGACGATCGCCACCTGTGAGGCGGCTTGCAGAACAGCAGTTCCCGAACCGGCTGCGTCCGTATTGCTGTCCAGTATCTGGTTTGATGCCTGTATGACATCCGAGGCATCGTCAGTGAGATTGTTCAGGCTGGTTATCTGGCCGGCGTCGAGACCGGCAACTGTACCTGCATCGGCAATCAGGGTGTCGAGTGTTGCGCTGTCTGACAGGTCGACCGGGCCACCAGCCGCAGCAACAATGTCAGCAAGTGCTTCGGCGGCTGCATTGAACATGTCGACGGTTGATCCGCCGGAGACACCTTCGAGCAGGGCCGCAACTTGGGTCAGCGTATTCTGGACGGCAACGCCGGTGACATAGAGTGCCGAGCCGCCGGCTGTTTCTGCGGATGTCAGGGCAACCGGGTCTGCGGAGAACATATCGAGGTCTGCATCGAGACCAAAGGCGGCTTCGACCGCAGCCCCGGCATCGGCCTGGCTCAGGCCGTCATCCATCATCCAGGCAACAAGGGTGGTCAGCGGTGTGATGATCCCGGACCCTGCGGGTGCCCGCAGCATGCCGCCGAAAGCAACGCCGGTTGCGGCATCGGTGCCGCCGGTCTGCACCAGCCCGCCGAGCGGGTTTTCGAGATCGAAGCTGCCGTTGACGCCGGTGATGGCATTAGACTCGTCGTCATCCAGGGCAAGGTCGCCATCTTCGTCGGCGAAAACGGTCGCACCCTCGATATAGCCGTCGACCGCCATTCCCGAAATGGCGGCTTCGTCATGACCGGCGACGGTGATGGTCCCGGTATGGAGGGAGGTGTCCGTACCGTCGGACAGGCGGTAGGTGAAAGTGACTTCCTGTGTCTCACCGTCATCCAGCGTTTCCAGTTCACCGTCAGTTGTATATCGATAACTGCCATCCGGATTGAGAGTCAGCGTGCCGTAATCCGGGCCGCTGACCAGTTCGTAGCTGATAGCCTCGCTTTCGGCATCGAAGCTGGTGAGGTTGCCGGTAACAGCGGCGTCTTCATCAGCGCTGATCGTATCGATGATCGCTTCCGGCGCGTGGTTGTCGACCCCGGTGATCGACAGTACGAGCGTTTCCGTATTGCTGATGCCATCGGGTGAATTGACGGTGATCTCGACCGTCCGGTTACCAGTTGTTGCCTGGTCTTCGGAGTTCTGGAAAGTGACACTGGCAAGGGCGGACTGGTAGTCGGCGGTACTGGCTTCTCCGGAAATCGTCAGGGTGCCGGTTGCACTGTCAAAGCTGCCAGTCAGCCCGGATCCGTCCGGTGCGGTGAAAGCGAGACTGTCCTGCAGGGAATAGAAACCATCTGTCAGGCGAACCGTGGCAGAATCGAATGTTGAATTGTCCGGATCGGTAACTGTGACGGCACCTGCAAGTGCATCCCCTGAAACTGAGGCACCGCCGTCGGTGACATCAAGAACCGTCGCATCATTCGAACCGGTGACCTGAATCATCCCGATATGGGTGGCGGATTCACCGTCTGCCTCGACCTGATACCTGAAAGTGAGAGATGCAGAGACACCTTCCGCGAGGCTGTCCAGATCGGTACCCGGGTCAAAGCTGTAGTTTCCGTCATCATCGAGCGACAGGCTGCCGGCTTGTGGTCCTTCAAGAAGGGTGAAGACCGCCCCGGCGTCCCCGGCGATCAGGCCCGACAGTGTTTCGTTTTCATCACCCTCAATAACGATGTTGACGAATGAGGGGGCTTCTCTGAAGTCACGTTCGATGACGACCGCATCTGACAACGATGCTACAGTCCCTGAACCGTCATCTACCTGTACATGAAGATCGACAGAGCCGCTGCTGTCTGACAGGACCTCGACTGAGTTGATAACTGTTTCGTAGGTTTGATGGTCTGCGGTTCCGGTGATGGTCAGGACACCGTCGCTTGCCGAGTAATTGTAACTCAGCCCGCTGTTGTCAGGAATATTGAGGACAACGCTGGTGATTTCTGACAATCGGGCAGGTGACACCTCGATCCGTGCAGAATGTATCTCCGTTCCGTCCACGTCCGAAATCGAAATACCGTCGATGACGGGGACATGACTCCCGGGCGGGGAGGAACCTGCGTCGATGTCTAGCCCGGCAACGAACTCACCGTCATCAAGCGAAGTGCCATCCAGACTATATTCAAAGATCATGGTTCCGGACTGGCCATCGAGGGTCCAGGACCTGAGGATTTCGATACCGTCGCCGGATTCCCTCACAGTCACCGGATCGGTTTTCGATCCGTCGGGTGAAAAGGGCACGCTGTCAATAAAGGCTGTTTTGTTGTTTTCACTGTCGACAATCACAATTGTCCGAACAGCAGGATCGCTGGCAACAGAATAAGGATCAGACAGCCATTCGTAGACAAATCCGCCATCCGAGAGAATGGTGAGGCTGCCGGGTTCTATCAGATGCTGTTCGCTGGAACCGTCGTCGAACCAGATCGTGCCAGTTGTGCTGCCATCGTTCGAAATCCGCTGTCCGAATGGATAGCTGGCGTCATAAATACTGGTGATAACAATGAATCCGCCGATCCCGTCAGACTGGATGGCAGGGCCATAGTCTCCGGTAACCCAGGGACGTGTGCGGGAGCTGCTGGCGACATATTCTGCGTCTGTTCGCGGAGAGCCGTCTTCGTTGTATATCCGGTAGTAGGTTGTGCCTCCATCACTGCTGATGGCCGAGCCAAACTGGTGCCAGGTTACGGCAAATCCGCCGTCTGACAGAACCGTAATGGCGGCACCACCTTTGCCGGAATCAGCAGTTGTCACTTCGACCTGATCACCGACCGAAGCACCGGACGGGGTGAATTCCTGAACGCGGACAACCTTGTCATCTGCGTCAGTGGCCGTCGGCCCGCCGGTCCAGACAACCTTCACATTCCCGTCCGCTGTCAGCGCCATATCCGGAACGTAGCTTTCCGGGATATCGCTTCCGACAGGGTCGAAGGCCGGAGTCAGGGCATTGCCGTCGGAATCCAGATGCTGAACTTTTATCCGTGTCGTAACCGGATCGGCATTCGGGTCGGTCTCGTGCCACATCACGACCCGGCTGCCCTCCAGCAGTTCAAGCGACTTGATGGAGTCGATGACTATCGGTTCATCCGCGACCATTAGGGAAGCTGCGTCAGAGGGTCCGACAACTTCTGTGTTTGAAATGACCGGCGCATCGTTGGTGCCGGTGATGGTGAATTCGATGCTGGCGTCAGAGGTGAAGTAGCCGTCGGAAACGCGGTAGGCTGCTGTGACAGTCTCGGTCTCACCTTCTGCCAGGCGATCGAAATCACTGCCCGGATCGAAACTGTAACTGCCATCCGGATTAATTGTGAGTGATCCGGAGTCTGGTGGCGAAAGGACGGAGTAAGAAGGAGCATCCGGGCCGACATCATCTGCCGTCAACTGACCAGAGATAATTGCGTTCTCGGAATCTGCGGAGTTCTCGGCGGCCGCTACAGGCGCGAAGTTGACACCGCTAGCATTACTGGACCGATGCAGTGTAATGTCAGCGGAGTTCGACGTCACACTGTTTGATCCATCGTTTATAGTGACTGAAAGTTCGTACGTCTGTGCGGTATCGGAAAACACTGTTACAGAGTTGATGAGTGCCTCGTACTGCGCGTGAGTGCCGATACCAGTGATGCTAAGAATGCCGCTCTCTTTCGCAAAGCTGGCTGTGAAGTCACCGTCCAATCTTGTTTCCACTCCAATGCTTTGTTCGCCCTGAACATAACCGTTCAGAAATGAAATAGTCGCGCCGGAGATTGTGTTACCGTCTGGATCCGTAATGCTGACGGCGTCCTGGCCGGAGTTGTCAACAAATGAGAAGTCTCCAAGTTCCCGATATATTCTGAGAACCGAAGAGGTTTGACCTGAGTACGTTCTTTCAACAGAGATCAAGCCTACGCCATTAATATGTTTGGTGTAGTTGCCCAGAATGACGCCCGGCAAAAAGTTGCTGGTTTGCAGTTTTGTTCCCGAATTGTCGTAACTGGTTACGACTGCTCCACTAAGTCCCTCCGAATTATCCAGTTCTGATACAACATAGATTTCGCCGTGAGGCCCTTCTGCAATCATAGAATTACGAGAAGGGAGTTCGGGGATATAGCCTGTCTGTTGACCGAGTTCATCATGAATGCTGATGACTGCCTCGGCATGATTAGCAATCAAAACGGCAAAGCCGCCATTTGCCAAAGCAGTTACTTTATTCATAACCCGGGAGTTAGCGTCTAGAACAACCGGAGAAGAAAGGGGGCGACCTTCTTCATCAAACGCTTCAATGTGTAAGCGCATGTTGTTCGTGTATTTTGATATGACAAATCCACCATTCCTCGTGGCGGTTAGCGATTCATAGCTATATGAAGAAGGCTTAACATCGGTTAGCGCGACGAAGCTTTTTCTAACGGAAAGATCATCATTCAGTATCTTTACGATGAAATTCCGGGCCGCGGGATTTTGATTTCCGTAGTAATCATCCTCCGTTCCTTTGTTGTCATCCCATGCAACAACCCAGCCACCGTCATCCAACGCAGAAATAGTTGAAAACCCCTCATAAAGCGGTGTGTCGACAAGTAGAAATTCATCAGAAAGGGGGGTGCCATCGGAATCGAATTTTCTTGCTATGATGTCGTAGTCATCGCCTTTGGCGTTTTTTGAATCAGCGGTCCAGACAGCAAGGATTTCTCCATCCCTGGCTAAAGCGAAATCAGCCCAAGGACCAGAGTCGAAGGGATCTGAATACGCGAATTCCTGACCAAGCGTGGTGCCGTCGGCATTAAACCTCTGGATTCGGGGGCCACCTCCGGACCCAAAACGATCCAATTGTGCAAAATAAGTACCGTCTCCTTGTCCTTTAATAGTATCTAGCCAAACTTTATTTCCGTTTCTGTATCCGTATAACCCGGCAGGATAATTTGTGACGTCGTTCTTCGTTAGCTCGGGGTCAGGAACGACAGCGCGGGAAACTTCCGGCGCATCATTCGTTCCTGTAACCGTTATCGTAGCTGTCTGTTCGTCGCCCATCAGGCCGTCTGACACACGATAGCGAAAACTAACATCGCGTGTTTCACCGGCTGCCAGATCGTCAAAGGACTCGCCAGTTTCGAAACTGTAGCTGCCATCGTTATTGAGTGTCAGTGAACCGGAATCCGGGGCTTCCACCAGTGAGAAAGACAGGGAATCTCCGTCCGGATCAAAGCCCGCCAACGATCCGGTCGCCAAAACATCTTCGGTTGCTGTGATGCTGGTCGTCAGGCCAACGGGTTGGTTGTTGACCTGACCGGTGGTGACATCGACAACGCCATTGTTGAAACGTACGAACTCCAGGTCCTGCAGAATGTCGGCGCCGGACGCGCCTGACAGCCGATAGGTATTCTCGCCATCCGACGCGAGTGTATAATCAAACGAGTTTCCATCGACGTAGAGTGTGTCGGTCCCGGCACCACCAAACAGGGTGTCATTGCCGCTGCTGCTGATAAGCGTGTCGTTGCCACGGCCGCCGGTCAGGATGTTGTCAGCGGCATTTCCGGTGATGATGTCGTCGCCATCGCCACCGATGGCATTCTCGATCACGGTGCCAAGATCAATGGTCAGATTCTCGCCGTCAATCTGGCTGACCGATCCGGCCACAAGATTGATCACGGAATTGCTGACAACCGCTGCGGCGTTCAGCGTGTCGATGCCGCCGTCGTCGTCACTGAGGGTGGCGCGGCTGGCATTGTAATAGTCGCTGAAGTCTTCAGTGTAGACGAAGTTGTTGCTGGTCGTGACGTCGCCATAGAAGCTGATCGAGAAATCGGTGATTGAGATGACGTTGGTGCCGGCCTCTCTAAAACTCAGGGTCCAGTCGCCTGCACTATCCTCACCCCAGAAATGAGTTGTCGAGTAAGTCCAGGTTGAGGCGCTGTAGTAACTAGCGGTGTCGCCGTCCGACAACACGGCCGATGCACCGCTGGACGAGGTCAGGACGAGTTCGAGATTGGTCTGGTAGGGCACCCCGCTGAAGGAGAAATCGACCTCGATCTCGATATGGTCGATGTCGAGAGATTCAAGGACAGTCGCCGTTCGGGTAACCGTGTTATTGCTGCCAAGCTTGCCGAAGCCACTGCCGTCATAGGTGATGACATCTTCATTTTGATAAGTGCTCTGTGCGGTCCATGTCTCCGCCAGACGGACCGCGGCATGGGCATCAACCAGGCCATGGCCGAAATCGTGGCTGACGAACATGCCGCCGCCATTCCAGTTCCCGGCACCGTTCAGTTGCCAGCCTGACTGGCTGATCTTCGAGCGGTTGGCAGAAAGTGCCAGAATTTCCTGCACATCGCGATAGCCGAGCAGCGGGTTAGCTTCGTACATGAGGGCGACGACGCCGGCGACAATTGGCGCGGCGGCCGAAGTGCCGCCGAAGCTGGAGGTGTAATCCGATGACGAATAGCCGGCGGATCCAACCCTGTCGGTGGTGTAGATGCCATAGCCTTCACCGCTGGACGGGGCCGAGACCAGAATCGCAGCGCCGGGTGTCGAGTAGTAGGAGACCGCGCCGGAATGGGCGATGGCACCGACCGCGATGGTAAAGCGTGAATTCTGCTGGTTGTGGTAGTTGACGTCGTCGTTTGATGTGCGGGCATTCCCGGCAGACCAGGTGATGGATGTGCCCAGTCCGTCACGTCCATACCGGGCGGCGTCTTCAATTGCCTGGGCCGTGGTCGCAAACTGATAGTAATTAAAATCGTCACCGTAGGAGTAAGTAAATCCCCAACTGTTGTTCACAACGTCAAAATTCCGGAATCGGGGAATCAGTTCGTCGATGTCGCTGATCGAACCATAGTCGAAACTGAAGCGAAGGCCGGCGACGGTCGAATTATAGGCAACGCCAATCGCACCGGTGCCGTTATTCTCCGCCACCATGATCCCGGCAACGGATGTGCCATGCCTGTCACTGCCAGTTGCCAGAGCGTCGCTGTCATTGCCGTAGGAATCGTAATCGTTAGCAAAATCGTAATTGCCGTCGAGATCGCTGTGGGTATGGTCGACGCCGTCATCGAAAATCGCCGTCGTGACACCCGCGCCGGTATAATCTTCCCAGACACCGTCGATATTGATGTCGACCCCGGTGGCGAGGTTCTTCAGATGCCAGAGGTTTGCGCTGCCAAGTTGTGGTACAGACGTCGGTTCGGTGATGATGTCGTGCGTGGACAGCATCATCGAATAGTCGTCATCCGGCAGGTCAAAAGATTGCGCCGTGATCGAACCGTCCGAGAAAAACAGGCCCGTTCCGTCCACTCTTATCCGGTCCGTTCCGGTCCCGTCAGGCAATTGCCGCTCTCCACTGTTCGGACCTGAAAGTCATGATCTTTCCGGTCGGGTCCGGGGAATGCCCGGACAGATGCGGCTCTTGGCTTCTGACCGCTTACCAAAAATAGTATCAGTAACAGCATTTAATTCAACTTAGAATCATCGTTTTCTGAGCGTTAAAGTTTTTCGAATGATACAATCCGGAGTGACGATGACCGGGTTAGCTGATGGCTGATATAGGGCATTGTTTTATATGACTCTTTTTTTGCTTCTCGTATGTGACTGCGAAGGTGCTGTCTTGTCCGGGTGGCGCGTTGTTTGCCAGGGCTGTGTCGGGATATCCCCATGATGATATTACGTGTGCCTGTGGTCGTCCGGGAGTCGTCGCTTAATTTCGAAGGTTGCGTGTAACTGACGGGCGCAGGATATTTGCCGGATGACAGACCGTGAAGATCAGCCCGGCCAGAACCCGCCGGAATCAGGCAATCCCGCAACGGATGGCGTTGCGCTGGGGCAGATCGAACCGGTCCGGGTGCCGCTGGAAGCGCCGGAGCCGCCCTCCGGCGAATCGGCGGGGCAGACTGACCCCGGACTGTTATGCGTCGCGATGATTGCAAAGATCCACGGCGTGAACGCGGACCCGCATCAGTTGCGCCATCAGCTTGGCCTGACAGCAGGAACCTCCGGCCCGACCGACATTCTCAAGGCGGCGAAGCTGCTGGAACTGAAGGCCCGGCTGTCCAAATCATCCTGGAAACGGCTTGCGGATACACCGCTGCCAGCGATTGCGCAGGACCGGGACGGAAACTTTTTCATTCTGGCCAAGATTGCTGATGAAGAGGTGTTGATTCACGACCCGGTTGAGGGGCGGCCCATCAAGCTTCACCGGGCGGATCTGGAAGAGCGGTGGAACGGCCGTCTCATTCTGTTTACCAAACGTGCCGGACTGGCCGGGGATGAGCGCCAGTTCGACTTTACCTGGTTCATTCCGCCGGTGGTTAAATACCGCAAGCTGTTTGGCGAAGTGCTGCTGGCGTCATTCTTCGTTCAGTGTTTTGCGCTGGTCACACCGCTGTTTTTTCAGATCGTCATCGACAAGGTGATGGTGCATCGCGGCCTGACCAGTCTGCATGTTCTGGTCATTGGCCTGCTGTCCCTCGCGGTCTTTGAAGTGGTCCTTACGGGGTTGCGTACGTACGTCTTCAGTCACACAACAAATCGCATCGATGTGGAGCTGGGTGCCAAGCTTTTCCGCCATGTCATGGGCCTGCCGCTGTCCTATTTCGGGTCGCGAAGGGTGGGGGAAACAGTTGCACGCGTACGGGAGCTGGACAGCATCCGGAACTTTCTGACCGGGTCTGCCCTGACCCTCGTCATTGATCTGATGTTCGTCTTCGTGTTTTTCGCGGTCATGTATGTCTACAGCCCGCTGCTGACCTGGATCGTGCTGGGGTCGATTCCTTTCTATGTCATTCTGGCCTATCTGGTATCGCCCACGCTGCGGGCACGCCTGCAGGACAAGTTCCAGAGAGGTGCCGAAAATCAATCCTTTCTGGTGGAAAGCGTGACCGGGGTCGAAACGGTCAAGGCGATGGGGGTGGAACCCCAGATGCAGCGGAAATGGGAAGAGCAGCTGGCGGGGTATGTTCATTCGGCGTTCCGCGCCAATAACCTGAACAATGTCGCCGGACAGATGGTCCAGCTGATCAACAAGATCGTTGTGGCGCTGGTATTGTGGTTCGGGGCACAGGCAGTGATTGCCGGGGAATTATCCATCGGCCAGCTGATTGCCTTCAACATGCTTTCCGGGCGGGTCAGCGGTCCGATTTTGCGGATGTCGCAGCTGTGGCAGGAATTCCAGCAGGCGCGCATCTCCATTGCCCGGCTTGGGGATATTCTGAATACCAGAACGGAAGCCGGGGTTACGGCAGGCCGGACCACGATGCCGACCGTTAATGGCCGGATAACCTTCGACAATGTGACCTTTCGCTACCGTCCGGATACGGCAGAGGTACTGCGGCGGATTTCGCTGGATGTGAAGGAAGGGCAGGTCATCGGTATTGTCGGCCCGTCCGGGTCGGGCAAAAGCACCCTGACCAAACTGGTTCAGCGGCTTTATGTGCCGGAAAGCGGGCGTGTTCTGATTGACGGGGTAGATCTGGCGATGGTCGACCCGGCCTGGCTGCGCCGCCGGATCGGTGTGGTGCTGCAGGAGAATTATCTGTTCGCCAAGTCGGTGCGGGACAATATCGCGCTGGCCGATCCGGGAATGGAAATGGAACGGGTGGTCGCCGCCGCCAAGCTGGCCGGGGCTCATGAGTTTATTCTGGAGATGCCGGAAGCCTATGACACGGTTGTCGGTGAGCGGGGGGGCAGCCTGTCCGGTGGCCAGCGTCAGCGTATCGCGATTGCCCGCGCGCTGGTTATGGATCCGCGTATCCTGATCTTTGATGAGGCGACAAGTGCGCTGGATTATGAATCAGAACGGATCATTCAGGAAAACATGCGGTCAATCTGTGAAGGCCGCACAGTGCTGATCATTGCGCACAGGCTGTCAACGGTACGTCATGCCGACCGTATCATCACGGTTGAATCGGGTGAGGTTGTGGAAGATGGAACCCATGAGGAACTGCTGAAGAAAGACGGTCGTTATGCGCGCCTTTACAAGGTACAGGCGGAATAGGAATGTTCGGTATATTCCGCAATATCGCGCATCATCTGGCCATTGTCCGGGATTCCCTGCGGGCTGAAAAAGAGGCGCCAAAGCAGCGCAGCCGCAGCCGCAATGAACTGGAATTCCTGCCCGCTGTCCTTGAAGTAACCGAGACGCCGCCGGCAACCATTGGTCGCGGTATCATCTGGACGATCATTGCGTTTGTCGTGGCGTCTATCACCTGGGCTTTTCTCGGCGAACTGGACATCGTCGCCGTGGCACCGGGAAAGGTGGTTGCGACGGCAGGTAATATGCCGATCCAGCCGGTTGAAATTGGCGTTGTTCGCTCGGTATATGTCAGGGACGGACAGGTTGTCTCTGCCGGTGATCCCATTCTTGAACTCGACCCGACCGAAACTGCCGCGGATGCCGAACGGCTGGCTGCCGAGCTGTTGCAGTCACGGCTGGATATTGCCCGGCTTGAAGCCCTGCTGGCACCGGACCCGACAGAAGCCTTTGAGCCGCCGCCGGAAGCAACAATCGTTCAGATCGGCCGGCAGATGGCACTGTTGCGGAGCCAGTGGCAACGTCATCAGGAATCGCTGAAGAATTACGATGGCGAGGTTGCCGTCCTGGAAGCGGAAACCGCCTCGCTGCGCAGCGAGGCCGAGAGCCTGACCTCACAGGTCATCATCAAGCGGGATGTGGTCGGACGCTACAAGACACTGGTCGACCGTGAGCAGTTTGCCCGCACCAAGTTTCAGGAAATGCGGCTGGAACTGATTACGCTGGAAGGCGAAGCCCAGGTAAAGCGCCGGATGGCTGAGTTGAATGTGGTGAAGATTGGCAACGTGATTCAGAAAGGCCGTCTGGAAGAAGCCGAATTCCGGAACCAGATAAACTCGGAACTGAAGGAAGCCGAAAAGCAGGCTTTTGCGATTGAGCAGGAACTGGTCAAGGCACGCAAGCGCGAGACCCGGCAGATACTGACCGCTCCGGCGGATGGCACAGTGCAGGAACTGAACGCCAAGGCGATCGGGCAGGTGGTCAATCCGGCGGAAATCGTTGCGGTGGTTGTCCCCTCTGGCAACAGCCTTGAGGTGCGGGCGAGGGTGGAGAACAAGGATAAGGGCTTTGTGACGCCCGGTCAGGATGTCGAGATCAAGGTTGATGCCTTTCAGTTCACAAAATGGGGCATGCTGAAAGGCAAGGTCCTGACCATGTCGGAAGATGCGATCGCTGATCCGGAAACCGGACAGACCTATTATCAGGCGGTGGTATCGATGGACCGGACGATGATGCGGCCGGAAGCGGGCGAGGGGAAGGTCGGGCCGGGCATGTCGGTGACGGCAGAAATCAAGACAGGCAAGCGCGGTATCTACGAGTATGTGCTGGCACCGCTGGTTCGCGGCATTGACGAGTCCTTCCGCGAACGCTGATCACGCAGTCTCTCACGCGGTCGTGACGCAGTGTTGAGTTCTTCTTTCGGCAGGGCGCAGTAGTCTCTGGCCGGTTCTTAACCTGTTGTGAGCTCTGCATCTGATGCGACTGATTTTCCGTGCCCCGGCGACGCTTCTCCTGATTATTCTGCTTTCCGGGTTCGGCAGTGGCGAACGATTGTTTGCGCCGGATGCTGATCTCTGGGAACGCTGGCAGGCACATGATCCGGCCAGCACGGCGGTGATCGATCATTCACCGTGGGACGGATTCCTGAAACGGCATGTTGTGGCAGATCCGGCGGGCGCAAATCTGGTCCGCTATGCTGATGTGAGTACCGAAGACAGGCTGCTGCTGGACAATTATATCGCCGGTCTTGCCGGTCTGCCGGTCAGTCGCTATGGCCGCGACGAACAACTGGCCTACTGGATGAATCTCTATAATGCCCTGACGGTACAGGTTGTCCTGACGCATTACCCGGTCGACAGCATCCGTGATATCGATATTTCTCCGGGTTTTTTCTCTGACGGACCCTGGGGCAAAAAGCTGGTCACCATTGAGGGAGAGCAGGTCAGTCTGAACGATATCGAGCACCGGATATTACGCCCGGTCTGGCGTGACCCGCGTATTCATTATGGGGTCAACTGCGCTTCCATCGGCTGTCCCGACCTTCGACGAGATGCCTTTACAGCTGAAAATACCGATGCTGCGCTGACCGCTGCTGCCCGTGATTACGTCAATGACTCCCGGGGGGTAAGCGTTGAGGGTGATTCCATCATGGTCTCCAGGATCTATGACTGGTTCATTGCGGATTTCGGCGGAGACGAGGCCGGTGTCATTGCTCATCTGTTGCGCTACGCAGAGCCTGAGCTGGCTGCAATCCTGCGCCGGAAAGCTGCTCTCGATGACACCCGGTACGACTGGTCGCTGAATGATCGCTAGATTTCCCTTCCGGCAACTGTGCGTTGTCAGTCTTGTTTTCGCGACCATGACGACGGCGTCTGCCATGGCGGCCGATATTCTGAGTCTGGATGCGGACTGGAAACAGCTTGATGTGCCGGGTCGCCCGGCGGCAGAGATATCGCTGCGGGATGATGATCTGGTCCGGCTTGTCTCGTCGGGTGGTGTCAGCTTCTTCTACCGGCCGCTCAGGATACCCGAATCCGACAGGCTGACAGCCCGCTGGCGCTGGCGGGCTGAAGGCAATTTTTCGCCCAGTGACCTGACCCGGCAGGGCGGTGACGACCGGCCGCTTGCCCTGCATCTCTGGTTCGATCAGCCGGACAGCAGCGAGATGCTGTTTGGAACCCTGGCACGGGCCTATGGTTATCCCCGCGTCACCCATGTGCTGACCTATGTATTCGGCGGTGACGGGCAGGGAGGTGCCCTGTTTGCAAACCCTTACTTCCCCGGCGGGGCGGTAATGGTTCTGCGGGCGGGTGACATGGCAAACGGTGTCTGGCTTGAGGAGAACCGGGATCTTCAGGCGGATATCCGCCGTGCTTTGGACGGGCAGGTCGAGCCTGACCATCTCCGCTTTATCGCTCTTTCTGTCGATAATGACGATCTCGGGGGTCAAAGTACCGGGGAAATCCGTGGGTTGCACCTCGGGCCGGATAGCGCTGATCCGGGATCCAGGCGATGACCTCCGGAGGAGAGACAGAATTCCGGTTGCGGCGGCTGGCCGACAAGGGTGTGCGCGCGCAGCAGCAGTCAGTCGAAAATATTGACTGGAGCAGGCGGCCAGAACTTCCGTTCTGGCTCCCGAAACGGCTGGCAGGCTGGGCCGTCAGCCAGTTCCTGCATGGTGAGATGGCGACGGCGGGCATGTGCCGGCAGATTTCATCCCGGCTGGACTCTGCGGCAGCGCAGGTTTTTCTCGAAACCCAGTATTGCGATGAAATGCGGCATGCGGCGATTTACCAACGCTATGTCGATGCGCTGGGCGGGAGCGCAGACATCACACCGCAACTGGCTTTCGCCTATGATCAGGCGCTGAGCTGGGACGGCCCGGTTGACGGCATCATCCTGGCATTTCACTGTATCCTGGAAGGTGAGAGTCTGATGTTGCAGCAGGATGTCCGCCGCTGGCTACCCTGCCCCCTGTTTAGCGAGATCAGTGATATCATCGCACGGGATGAGGCGAGGCATGTTGCCTTCGGCAGGATCTGGTGTCAGGCATCCTTGCCAACCCTGCCTCTTGCCGAACACCGGCACATTCATCGCCATCTGCGCCAGCTCTGGTTTACGACGATGAACAGTGTGATCCGGCGTATCCGCCCGTTTGATATCATCAATGGCCCAAAGCCCTGGCCAGTGTGGCTTGATGAGGCCTGGGCCGCCCGGGAAGCGGAACTGGCAAAACATGGTCTGAGGATCGGTGATGCAAGTATGACAACAGTGGCGGCATGAAAATCAGCATCATCATTCCAACCCTGAATGAGGCGGACGGGCTTCGGTATGTCCTGCAACAGCCAGCCCTGAAGGATCACAGGATCTGCGAGATCCTTGTCGCAGATGGTGGCAGTACCGACCGCACTGCGGATATCGCCCTGGCGTATGGGACAAGGCTGGTACATGCGCCCCGCGGACGCGGGCAGCAGCTGGCGGCGGGTGCCGGGGGCGCGTCTGGTGATGTTCTGCTGTTTCTGCATGCTGATACCCGCCTGCCGGACAATGCACTGAAGCAGATTGTGGCCAGTCTGGCCGATGACAGGGTTGCCGGGGGCAACTTTGCGCTGACCTTTGACGGCGACACCGGCTTTGCCGGCTGGCTCACCGGCTATTATCGCTGGCTTCGCAGAAAGGGGTTCTATTACGGTGACTCAGCCATTTTTGTCCGTCGGACTGATTATGATGCGCTCGGCGGGATCAGGCCGATCAGCCTGATGGAAGACTATGACTTTGTCCGCCGGATCGAGGCGGGCTGCCGGACGGTCTGTCTTGACGCTCCGGGGGCGATAACTTCCTCACGGCGTTTTGCCGGACGCAGACCCTGGCGTATTTTTGGCCAGTGGGTTCTGCTTCACATGCTGTTTCATCTCGGCGTATCCCCGGACCGGCTGGCACGACTATACCGGTCAGAAGAACATCAGCCCGTCATACCGTCTCAGGCTTCCTGAGCCAGTCGCTTTTTGTAGATAACCGAGGATACCAGCGCGAGTACGATAAACGTGATACCGATCAGCCCGGTGAACCATTCCGGAATATGCATGACGGCACTGGCCAGCATGATGCAGGCCAGCGTGCCGATGGCGTAATGCGCACCGTGCTCCAGATAGACATATTCATCCAGTGTGCCGCGGCGGACCAGATGGACGGTCATCGAGCGGACAAACATGGCGCCCACCGCGAGGCCCAGCATGATGATGATAACATCCTTGGTGATCGCGAAAGCACCGATGACGCCATCGAAGGAGAAAGACGCATCCAGCAGTTCCAGATACAGGAAACCGATGACGCCGGAGCGTTTGGCAACGTCGGTGGCGGAGACGCTGTCTTCGTCAATCTGAAAGGCAGCGTCGAGGCTGTTCACAAAGGCGTAGAGAATAATGCCGGCCAGCCCGGAAAGCAGGGCCGACAGGCGATCGGCTTCCGGCACCACTGCCTGCAGGCCAAGGACGGCGAGCAGAGCGATGATGATGGTGATTGATTCCAGTTTCCCCATGCCGCCGAGCAGTCGTTCCAGCGCCTTGAACCAGTGCATTTCCTTCTCGTCATCCATGAAATAGGACAGAAAGACGAGCAGCAGGAATGATCCGCCGAAGGCCGCGATCTGGATATGGGAAGCGGTCAGCAGTTCTGCATAACGTACCGGCTGATTCAGGGCCATGTCGGCGGCCATCGGTACGCTGATTTCCCCGACGACGGCCACAATGACCAGTGGGAACAGGAGGCGCATGCCGAAAACCGCAATCAGAATGCCGACGGTCAGGAACAGTTGCTGCCAGAGCCTGTTCATGTCCCGCAACACGGTAGCGTTCACCACCGCATTGTCGAAAGACAGAGAGACCTCAAGAACGGAGAGGACGGCAACCAGATAAAGCCCGGTCCAGCCGCCCCACATATATCCGAGTACCATGCAGATGATCGTCACGACGATCGATAATCCGTATATTCTCAGCATGGTCTGCTTTCTCCGCATTGATGGCTGACTTTCCAGACTCCCATTAAAGAGAAAAACCTCTTTGAATGAGTGGGTTGGATGAAATTCAAGATTGTCGGGATCATGCAGCAGAACGGCCGTTTGTCCACCGTCGAGGTTGAAAACAGGACGTCTCGGCAGTGGATTGTCCGGGTTGGAGATCAGCCGGACGCAGATAGTGCCGGCCAGTCATGGTTCTCGCCGGTGGCGTCTCTGCACCAGCGATAGAAGGCATCATAAATGCTGATGCCAGCATCAAGCTGTGCAAGATCATCCCGGTACATTCGTGACAGGCCCAGCGATGCCGCCAGCAGGCCGGCGGATTCCGGGGCAAGGCCCAGGCGGTTGGTATCCGCGCCCCGGACAATGGTTGCCAGATGTTCCAGTGCGCTGCTGCTCAGGCCGAACTCTGCAATCATTGTATCGAAGGTGCAGAGCGGCCCCCGGTGACTCCAGTAAACATCTTCAACATCAAAGGGGGTTGCGCCGAATTTATCGGCAACGCCCATGACCTGTGACGGGGTGACGAACAGGAACTGTGCAGCGGGATCAACAAACCGGCGAATCAGCCAGGGGCAGGCTATCCGGTCGATCTTCGGCCGCTGACGCGTAACCCAGACTGTCCGGCCGGCCTTGTTACGGATTGGCAGTTTGTCAGCTTCTGTCATTGGAAGGTCGGCGTCCCGCCAGGCGAACTGACCACCTTCCACACTTTCTGCATCGATGCTCAGATCACGCAGAATGGCGACGGCACCCTGACTGATTTTCAGGCCTTTCTGGCAATAGAGTATGAGTTTGCGCCCGGCCATGGGGGGCGCAAGACTGGCGATTTCGGTAAAAGGGTGCCGAAAGGCACCGGGGATTAAACGGGGGTCGTCACTAAAATCCTCGTCTGTCCGGACATCTATGAGGACCGGACAATCCGGTGTGCCGACAAGACGGTTAAGGCGGGTGACGGATATTTCTGCTGGTGACGCCATAATGCATCCCCTTTCTCTGGAAAGGTTAAAGGATGCGGTATTTGGGCTGACGCCTCACGGGGCATCCGCAGGCCCCATGCGAAGACCATGCGGAGAGGGCGTTCCCTTGTCAAGGCTGGCGGGGCAGGTCAGTCAGTTGTCAGTGTTGCCGATGCTGCAAGGCCACGCCGGACGGCAGGGCGTTCGGCAATCCGGTCCAGCCAGATCCGGGTCGCCGGAAAATCCGGCAGGTTGTCGAACGGAAACCGGCGCATATAGATCGATTCCCGGCGCAACCATGTGAAACAGGCGATGTCGGCGATACTGTAGGCTGATCCCGCAAGATAGTCGTTCGTCGCAAGACGCTGGTCGAGAACTGTCATCAGCCGGATGACTTCCTGCCGAAACCAGACTTCGACCTGTGCTGTGCCGTCAGGTCCCGCATTCCGGCCCCACTGGCCAATAGCTGGTCCAAGAGCGCTGACCTGCCAGAACAGCCAGGACAGGATTGCTGCCTGTTCCGCCGGGCCCTTGATCGCGAGGGCTGTAGACCGGTTCGCCAGATAGTGCAGGATCGCGCCTGATTCAAACAGCTGAACCGGTCTTCCCGACTGGCAGCCGTGATCAACAATCGCCGGAATTTTCCCGTTCGGGAAGCGCTCCAGAAAGCTGCTGTCGCGTTGGTCTCCCTGTCGAATATTGACCGGGACAAGACGATATTTAAGACGACACTCTTCCAGACAAATGGTAACTTTCTGACCGTTGGGGGTGTCCCAGCTATAGACGTCGATCATTTCTGCATAGGCTTTCTCTATGGATGATCGGGCAGGTTACGAAAAATTGTGCTTCTCGACTAACCCTGTTGTTGGAAACAGGTAACTTTCAGCGTTTCTCGTTTGGTGCGCTAGTTGAAAGCGCGTAATATTGAGTCGCTGGCTTACTTCGGGGTGTCATAAAAAGACTGATGGAAACAATTGTTAATCTTCTGGGTGGCATAGCTCTGTTGCTATGGGGCGCCCGAATGGTGCGAACCGGGTTTAACCGAGCATTTGGTGCAACCCTGCGCCGCGGTCTCTCCATGTCCTCCCGGAACCGGTTTACTGCATTTTTTGCCGGCCTTGGTGTGACCGCGGTTCTGCAGAGCAGTACGGCAACGGCGATTATCACGGCCAGTTTTGTCTCCCGGGGTATGCTGACCGTAATGGCGGGTCTGGCCATCATGCTGGGGGCCGATATTGGTACCACGGCTGTTGTTCAGGTCTTCTCGATGGATATCCGCTGGCTGTCACCGGCTCTGATCGCAGTTGGTGTTGCCGCTTTCCTCAGCAGTGATTCCAGCAAGCGGCGGGGGTTTGCCCGCACGGCCATCGGTCTCGGACTGATGTTGCTGTCGCTGAAGCTGATTGTCGGGGTTTCGGCTCCGCTGCGCAGTTCAGAGATTTTCTCTGTCCTGATGCGTCCGCTGGCGGACGAGCCGATGCTGGCCATTCTGGTGGCCGCCCTCGTGACGTGGCTTTCCCATTCCAGCGTGGCAATCATTCTGCTGGTCATGTCGCTGGCAGCGACACAGCTGCTCAGTCTGGAACTGGCCATGGCTATGGTTCTTGGCGCTAATCTGGGGAGCGGTATCATTGCCTTTGCAATGACCTTCGGCAGTGCGCCAGCCGGCCGGCGGATCACGATCGGCAATTTGTTCATGCGGCTTGTCGGTGTTGCCGCCTTTGCCATGTTGCTGCCCTGGGTGCAGCCTTACCTGGCGCTGACGGCGGATGATCCGGCGCGAATGCTGGCGAACTTCCATACCGGATTCAACCTGGTCCTGGCGATGGTATTCCTGCCGCTGCTGCCTCTGGTTATCCGGCTGACGGAACTGATCTGTCCGGATGTGGTCGTAACCGATGACCCCGGTCAGCCACGTTACCTTGAACAGGGATCTCTGGACACGCCGGCGGTGGCATTGGCCAATGCGGCCCGTGAAACCCTGCGTATGGGGGATATGGCCCGCTCCATGCTGTCGCGCAGTATGGAGGTTTTCGAGCGTGATGATGCGGTGCTGATGAAGGAGATCGAGAAGGAAGACAATCTGGTCGATCAGCTTCACGAAGCCATCAAGCTCTATATCACCCGGCTGAGCCGGGAAGAACTGGACCGGGCAGAAAGCCGCCGCAGTGTTGAGGTTCTGTCCTTCACCACGAACCTGGAACATGTAGGTGATATCATCGACAAGAATCTAATGGAACTGGCGGGGAAGAAAATCCGGCGCAAGGCCAGTTTCTCAGCTGATGGTCTTGAAGAACTGCGCTCCTTCCATGACCGGGTGCTGACCAATATGGATACGGCGCTGAATGTGTTCATGACCGGGGATCTGAAAATGGCGCGGGACCTGCTGCGCGAGAAGACTTCCATTCGGGATCTGGAACTGTCTCTGATCGAGCAGCATTACACGCGGGTGACCCAGCGGCGCGCGGACTCACTTGAAACCAGTTCACTGCATCTTGATGTGCTGCGGGATCTGAAACGGATCAACAGTCACATTACGGCTGTGGCCTACCCGATTCTGGAGCAGGCCGGTGAACTGGCAGAAAGCCGCCTGAAAGCCGATAGCCTGGCGAAGGCCGTTCAGCCGCCACCATCGCCAATTGTTGCCCCGAAAGCATAATGAGTTCCCATGTCTGAGCCTATCAATCGTCTCTATAATACGGTCGTGGTTGCACGCGGCGAAACGCCGCCCGAAAGCCGGACGGCCAAGCTGTTCCGGGACGGCCGGATCAAGATTGCCAAGAAGGTCGCAGAAGAGGCGGTCGAGGTCTCGCTTGAATGCGTAACGGGGCAGCGCGACAAGGTGATTCATGAATCCGTCGATCTGATCTACAACCTCACGGTGCTCTGGGCCGAGATGGGGATTTCGCCCTCGGAAATCTGGCATGAGATGGAAGAGCGTGAGGCCGCTTTTGGCATCGCCGGAAAATTACCAAAAGACAGTTCAAACGGATGACGGCTTCGGGCATGTTGACTGAGGGACGAATGCGTCCGCTTGCCGAATGGGCGGATGCGGGGTCAGGGCTGCGTGGCGTTTTCACGGATATTGACGACACGCTGACGCTTTCGGGCCGGGTTCCCGGACGGGTTTTCGCGGCAATGGAACGTCTGCAACAGGCGGGCCTGCTGGTGATCCCGGTAACCGGACGGCCGGCTGGCTGGTGCGACATGATCGCGCGGACATGGCCTGTCGATGCGGTGGTTGGTGAGAACGGGGCGCTGGCATATCGCTATGATGCCGCAGCCCGGAAGATGCAGCGGCTGTATGCGGATGACCCGGACCAACGTGACCTTAATCGCAAGCGCCTGGCCGAACTGGCTCCGGTTATTCTGGCGGCTGTTCCCGATGCCCGGATTGCAGCAGATCAGGCTTTTCGCGAAACCGATCTCGCGGTCGATTTTGCCGAAGATACAGGCCCGCTGTCTGACGGTGAAATTCAGCAGATTGTCGAGGCGTTCGAGGCGGCAGGTGCTGTTGCCAAGGTCAGCTCAATACATGTGAATGGCTGGTTCGGCAGTTATGACAAGCTGGCCATGACCCGGCGGTTGATGGCCGAGATATTTGGTCAGTCAGAACAGCAACTGAAGTCCGGCTTCACCTTTTCCGGCGATTCACCCAACGACGCACCGATGTTCGGATTTTTCGATCAGTCGGTCGGGGTTGCCAATCTCGTCCCCT
Source organism: Alphaproteobacteria bacterium HT1-32 (assembly GCA_009649675.1). Lineage (NCBI taxonomy): Bacteria > Pseudomonadati > Pseudomonadota > Alphaproteobacteria > Alphaproteobacteria bacterium HT1-32. The sequence goes on from WJPL01000002.1 coordinate 32,941, forward strand.
TCGCAAGTCGTTGTGAAGCGCTGCCGACATGGATTACCGCCGGGGAAGGTGGTGACGGATTTGTTGAACTGGTGGATCATCTGCTTGCGGTCAGATGATTGCGTGGCGAACTTTCGCTGAAACCCATTCGCTGACAATCACTGTCACAATGATTGCGATCAGAATCAGGCATACCCGAGACCAGGCCAGTTCATTGATCGAAGCCGAGAGCTGAAGGCCGATCCCGCCTGCACCGACCAGCCCGAGAACGGTTGATTCCCGGATATTGATGTCCCAGCGGAAGACCGAGATACCTGCAAAAGCCGGCATGATCTGCGGCACGATACCGTAGGACAGAACCTGTGCCCCGGAGGCTCCGGTCGCACTGATTGCCTCGGTCTGGCTGGGATCGATTTCCTCGATGGCTTCGTATAGCAGCTTGGCGCAGAAACCGATGGAACGCAGGCCAATCGCGATAATGCCGGCGAACACGCCGGGGCCGAGAATCGTCACCAGCATCAGCGCCCAGATCAGCGAGTTGATGGAGCGGGATGCGACGATAATGAACAGGGCCACAGGCCGTACGAATACCGCACTGGGGGTGGTGTTGCGGGCCGCGCAGAAGGCAATCGGCACAGCGAGGATCAGCGCCATCAGCGTGCCGAGCGTGGCAATGTTGATGGTATCCCAGAGCGGTTTCCAGATTACCGAGGCATATTCCCAGCTTGGCGGGAACATCCGCGAGCCAAGGTCTGCCGCCTGCGTCGGTGCGTCAGAGACAAAGAACCAGATCGTTTTGTCGGAAATCAGCTGCCAGCAGAAGACAAAGAGGGCGACCCCGACAAGCCAGGCCCCCCAGATCATCAGTTGCAGTTTCGTTGTCCGGCGCTGCCAGAGTTTTGTGCCTGCGTCGCGGGTTGTTACTGGCATGTTACTGCACCCATTTTCGGACATAGCCGGATGTATATTCAACGAACATGACGATACCGATGATGATCAGCAGGATCGCCGCCGCAGAATCGAATTCATAGCGGTCGAAAGCCGTGTTGAGCGTGGCGCCGATTCCGCCACCACCAACAATACCGACCACGGCTGATTCCCGGAAGTTGATGTCAAAGCGGTAAAGGCCCAGACCAATCATGCGCGGCATGACCTGTGGCTGTACCGAATAGTTCAGCCACTGGAACCAGCTGGCGCCGGTAGCTTTAACGGCTTCAGCCTGACCGATATCCATATCTTCGATATCTTCGGCCAGCAGCTTGCCGTAGAAACCGACGGTTGCCACAGACAGGGTAACGAACCCTGCAAAGGGGCCGAAACCGAACAGTTTGACGAAGAAAATAGCCAGAATGACTTCCTGAAAACTGCGCGAGACAGCAAGGATCGACCGGCAAAACAGGTAAACAGGCCGGGGTGCCAGGTTACGGGCAGCGCCCAGCCCGACCGGAATGGAAATCAGGATACCTACGGCCGTGGATGTCACAGTCATCCAGAGGCTCTCATATATACCATCGGCAATGGCGTCCCAGCGCGAGGTGAAATCAGGCGGGAAGAACGCCCCCATAAAGGCCTGGGCGCGCGGTAATCCTTCAATCACCCGGGTCCAGTTGATTTCCAGCGTCCCGAAGGCAAGCGCCAGATAGATTGCCGCGCCAAGGCCGAGAAACCAGCGCAGGCGGAGGCTCTGGATCATCGGTGGCTTTGACCATTTCCGATGTATTGTGGTTGCCGTCATGTCAGATCACCCCGTCAGCCGGCTTCGCCAGCGAGACGCTCGCGGTCGATGACCGGTGTGCGCGGCGCGGGGGGAGCAGAGTCGTCATCAAGGCTGTCTTCTTCATCCTCGACCTTGCGGATCGTGGCTTCCCAGTCTTCTTCGCCATAGATCTGGGTCAGAACATCACCGGTCAGGCCATCTGGCGGGCCGTCATAGACGATCTCGCCGAGTTGCAGACCGACGATGCGTTCAGAGAACATCTGCGCCAGCATGACATCATGAATGTTGATGATTGCAGCCAGTCCGCGTTCTTTGCAGAGCTCATTGATGAGCCGCATGATCTGACGAGAGGTTTTCGGGTCGAGTGAAGCCGTCGGTTCATCGACCAGCAGCAGGTCGGGATTCTGGATCAGGGCGCGGCAGATACCGACCCGCTGGCGTTGTCCGCCGGACAGTTCGTCAGCGCGCTTGTCGACCATATGGTCGAGGCCAACCCGTTCCAGAAGCCGGAATGCTTCATCAATATCGCTTTGGGGGAATTTACGGAACCAGCTGCGCCAGAAACCGACATAACCGAGACGTCCGGAAAGAACGTTCTCCATCACCGTCAGGCGCTCCACCAGGGCGTATTCCTGAAAGATCATGCCCATCCGGCGACGGGCACGTCGTAACGCTCCCTGACCAAGTGAGGTGAGTTCTATGTCACCGAGAAAAATTTTCCCGGAGGTCGGATCAACCAGCCGGTTTACACAGCGGATCAGGGTCGATTTACCGGCCCCTGACGGGCCGATCAGTGCCATTACCTGACCGTCAGGAACCTCAAGAGAGACATTCTTCAGGGCACGGTCGCCGGTTCGATACTGTTTTACGAGGTCGATGAGTTTCAACATCGGATTGTCCTGCCGCTGCCGGTTTCAGAAATGGAAGCTGCCGGGCCTGACCGTCAGGCCGGACCCGGCAGCAGCCGAAGCTAAGTACTTATTTGCAGGAATAAGTCACGCCATTCGCTGCATCAATCTTGCGAATGACATCCCAGTTGAACTTGTGGCTGATCGAGACGAAGGAACCTTCAGCCTTGAATTCCTTCTGCAGATCGCTGCCTTCCCACTGGAAGGTAAAGAATGCCTGCTTGATCTTCGCCGCCAGTTCCGGGTGCAGATTGTGGGCAAGGCCATAACCTGTGGTCGGGAAAGTCTGGGATTTGTAGATCGAGCGGATCTTCGCAGGATCGACAACCTTGCGGTCGATCATCCGTTTCATCACCGAGTTGGCGACAGCAGCGGCGTCATAATCCTTGTTGGCAACGCCAAGCACGGAGTTGTCATGCTTGCCGGAGAAGGCAGTTTTGAAATCGGTATCGGCAATCAGGCCGAATTCTGATTTCAGGATCGCCGAAGGTGCCTTGAAGCCGGAGTTCGATGTCGGCGCGGTGAAGGCAAGCGTTCTGCCTTTCAGGTCAGCTGCTGACTGGATCGGGCTGTCAGCCGGAACGATGATTTCCATTTCGTAGCCGAAGCTGCCGTCTTTTGCGGCCATCATGCCGAAAGGCACAAAACCGGCGCAGGCAACGGCGATCGGGTTGGAACCCGTGTTTACACCGGCAATATGCAGACGACCTGAACGCAGAGCCTCAAGCTGGGCGGCGTTCGACTGGACCGGGAAGAACAGAACCTTCTTGCCGGTGGTTTCTTCCATATGCTGAATAAAACCATCCCAGACTTTCTGATACACAGCCGGGTCTTCAACCGGTGTGTAGGAGAAGATCAGGGTGTCCGGATTGACCCAGTCTTTTGAATCGAGCGGCAGATCCGCCGTAAGATCGCGATCTCTGTCGCAATAACGGCTGTCGAGGAAGCTGCGGTTGCACTCTTCCTGTGCCTGTGCAGTGGTGGCAAAACCACTGAATGCAAGCGCTGCGGTTGCAACGGCAAATGTAGTAGCAGCAAAAAACTTCATCTCTGTGAACTCCCTAGTGTGTGGTTTGCCTGACCTAAAGCATTTTTATTTCATTATTGTTACATTTGCAGCGTCTCACAGGGAATAATGGCCTGCAACGGGATTCTTGACCGGGAAAGTCCGAATTCCCCCGATGTCAGAACCAGCGACGCCATCTCAGAATAAAGATTTCGAGAATGGCTCCGACAATCAGTACCAGGCAGACAATCAGGAAGGCTGTCGAACTTTCTGTGCCGGGAATGCCGCCGACATTGATACCGAGCAGTCCGGTGAAAAACGAGAGTGGAATAAAGATCACGCTGATGATCGCCAGAACATACATATTCCGGTTCAGCCGTTCTGATATGGCATTCGATATTTCATCACGAATCACCCCGGTCTTGTCCCGCAGGCTGTCGAGGTCTTCGACATAGCGGGTAATGGCGTCGAGAGCTTCGCGTGCACGAATGCGCTGGCGTTCTGCGAACCAGGTAACCTCTGTCACCGACAGATGTGAAAGTGCCACCTGCTGGGGGGCGATGAACCGGCGCAGGGCAATGATCTGCCGACGGGTTTCGGACAGCTCGGCCCGGCTTTCCTGACCGCTTTCGGCGACGGCGGATTCTTCCAGTCCGTCCAGCCGGTCATGCATTCCCAGAATGACCGGTGCCATGCGTTCGGACAGGGCAAGCGCCAGGTCGGTCACCAGTTCAGAGGTGTTCCTGGGGCCCGAACCACGCTTCAGGCGCTGCCGGATATCGTCAACGGACATCAGCTTCGCCTTGCGGAGCGAGATGATCAGATGTCCCGTCACCCACATGCGGACAGACAGCATATCTTCCGGATTTGCGCCGGGATTGAGATTGACGCCGCGCAGGTTGATCAGCAGTCCGTCATCATAGGTTTCGCATCTCGGACGGGTGTCGGTGGCCAGCAGGGCATTGGCAATCACAGGTTCGACGCCAAGCATGTCTTTCAGAACCTTGTCGACACCGCTGACTGTCCGGTCAAGATGCAGCCAGACAATCTGATCAGGCTCGGCTATGGCGGCAGCGACGTCATCTCCGACCCAGACAGCGCCGCCATGGCCATCAAGTCGCCATGCGTCAATAAGTCCGTCAACCATTACAGTACCCCGTGCTGAGTTCCCCAACTCCATAGCGGGCTGCTGTCTGATTGAAAAGGCCCGCAGGGTGGGCTTCGGCGTTACAGCAGGCCTGAGAGCAAGGTTGCAATGCCAAGGAAAGCCGTAAACCCGGCAATATCGGTCACCGTTGTCAAAACAATGGAGGATGACTGGGCCGGATCCTGCCCCAGTCGTACCAGCATGATTGGCACGATGGCCCCGGCAAATCCGGCGGCGATCATGGCCAGTATCATCGAGGAGGAGATCACCAGCACCAGCCCGTAGGAACCACTCCAGAAATAAACCCCGAGGGAACAGGTGATCGCGATGGCAATACCGTTATAGAGACCAACCTGGCCTTCCTTGAAGGTAACGGCCATCCATTGCCGTGCGGTGATTTCACGCAATGCGAGGCCCCGCATGGTGACGGCAAGTGCCTGTGCACCGGCATTTCCGGACTGTCCGGCAACGACAGGCAGCAGGACAGCCAGTGCCGTAAACTGGGCAATTGTGCTTTCAAAAAATCCCACTACAGCGGCAGCCATAAAGGCGGTCAGCAGATTGATCTGTAGCCAGGGCATCCGCTTGCGAACCGCAAAGAACGGAGAGGAAAGAGCGCGTTCATCGCGGCTGGCACCCACCATGGTCTGCATGTCGGCGGTGGCATCCTGTTGCGCCGCATGCAGCAATGCGGTCTCCGGGATGACGCCGACCAGCCGGCCGTCAAGATCGGTCACCGGAAGATTGGCAACTTCCCGGCTTTCAAACAGTTCGGCAACCTCCTGCTGCGGGGTTATCGGCTGGACCGTCGCGGTGAGAGGTCTGGACAGGCGTGACAGCTTGATCCGGGAATCAGCAATGGCGACATCCTGCAACAATGCCCGGGCTGTCAGCCGGCCTTCGTCATCGACCAGAAACAGTTCCGTGCCGATACCCTGACCGGCTTCGCGCATCAGGGTAAGGGCCTGCCCTACAGTTGATTTCTCGCGGAAACTCTGTGCTTTCGGGTCCATCAGTCGCCCGGCGGTATCTGCCGGATGGGCCATCAGTATCTGTATCTCCTTTGAGATATGATCCGGCAGAATGTCCAGGATCCGCCTGAGGTCGTCATCTTTCAGCTGGCTGGTCACCCGGATTGCGGCAGCCGGCGGCAGGTTGGCGAGGATTGCGGTGATCGCATCATCGGACATACGGACAAGCAGCATTGCTGCCACACCGGGAACAAGCCGGGACCAGACCGGGAGCAACAGGTCAACCGGATGGGCCTGCAGAATTTCTGCCGCATCTTCAGGCGAGAGGGTTTCCAGCCGGGTTGCCGCAAGCATGGGATGATCGACGAGATAGCGCCGGTTCAGCGCATCAATGATATGTGTGGGGGCTGTGGTCATCATTCATCGCTCCCTGACGGCAGAAACGTCTTGTCCGGGCCGGCTGTCGGGAGAGAGTAACTGGATGAAGCCGCTGATGGTAATGACAAAGCCGGTGGCGAGATGTCCGGCGATGGAATCCCCTGACCGGGGCAGTGACGCCGGAACGACCAGCTTCTCTGCCTGTTCCAGCGCGTCCTGGCGCAGCAGGCCCATCACGTCATTCCGACGGTTGATGACTGGCAGACCGCTGAACCGCCGCCATCCCGGATTGCTGTGCGCCATTGACAGGGAGGCGCGGGCAGAGAGCGGGGTAAATGTGCTGTCGATGATATCACCAATCGGCTGGTCATCGTTCAGAAGCAGCAGTTTCTCCAGTTCGACAACACCGGCAAATCGCCGGCCACGGCCTGTCACGATGGCCATACCACCACAGCTTTCCCCCTGGCTGCGCAGTCCTTTCAGACATTCGCCGGCAGTTGTCGTGACTTTGAAGTAGGGGGTAGAGACATCCATCCAGGCACCAACGGTCAGGACCGGATAGTTCAGGGTGCGCTCAATGTCGCGTGACAGCCTTGCGGGCAGGGCCTCCAGTATCCCGGCGCGCTCGGCCTCAGCCACATGCCGCAGAATAGCTGCTGCATCCGCGTAACTGATATCACGCAGGATAGCGACTGTACGGTCCAGCGGCACTTCGGCCAGAATCAGTGCGGCCGACCAGGGTTGCAGATGTTCGGTCAGCCGGATTGCGGAACGCAGCGGGGCGAAGGCCAGAAAGGCTCCGCCTTCTGCCGGTTCGGCAGCGGCGATGATTTCGGCAGCTTCCCGGGGTTGCTCCTCGATGAAGCCCAGTGTCAGTTCAAGCTGGTCATTCATCCGAATCATCCCCGGCAAGAATCGTGACCGTTGAATTCTGTGCGAGAGTTGCAGGGATAACCGTACGACCGGCTTCCGTATCCAGCACAAAGGATGTCGGGGTGATTTCGATCACAACACCTTCGATTTTACCGATTCTGACCTGTTGTCCCGGTTCCACATCTTCTTTCAGGTAATGGGCGGCAATCAGATTGGCTGTGAGGTCCCGTGCGCCCAGTCCGAATGCCAGGGCAAATCCGGCCAGAATGGCGGCGAAGGCGACCGCAAGAATAATCACCAGAAAGGTAACATCGACACCGATCTGATCGAGACCGATGACCGTGGCAATCAGCAGCGTTATGCCCTGCGCCATGCTGCCGAACAGGTCGGCTTGGCTGAAACGTGCGGTGGCTGCCGCGGATACGGTCAGGTCCCGGACGAAGGTACTGACGAGAAACCCGACGAGAACGATCATGATCCCGGCCAGCACCGTCGGCAGGTAGGAGACGATGTCATCAAGCCAGGAGGAGAAGGCATCAAGTCCGGCAACATTTGTTGCGGCGGAAAAGAAGATGAAGATGACCAGCCAGAAGGAGATATTGGCGAGCAGGGATATTGCCGCGACGGACAGCCGGAACCTTGCGAGGCTGCCCTTTGTCAGAAAACTGTCGAGCCCCCGGTTTATCAGATCACCGAGCCGCCGCATTCCGCGACGGGCGAACTTTGCGACGAACCAGCCGACCAGAACCAGCAGGGCAGCGCCCAGCAGGTCAGGCAGGTAATTCAGGATCGTGCTGAAGACATCGAAAGCAGTTTGTCTGAGATTCTCGAATATCTTGGGCAGTTCTTGCATCTGACTCTCCACAGCGTGATCGCTGCCGGGAGTCTAACAGGTGGGGTACTGCCTGTCGTGGCAATAAGCTGGCGGCGCTCTGGTCTAGTGATCTGAATCGGAAAGGAACTGATCGCTGAGGCCCGTATCATAGGCGATTGCGTCTGCTGTCAGTGTTACGCCAAGCGGGCTGTAGTCGCGGGACAACCCTTTGCGTTCCAGAGCCACCCATACCGACGGGTTGGCAAAGCCGCTGGCATCCCGGGAGGACACAACGAAGGAGCCGATATGAACATGATCGCCATGGGCATGCGGCAGCCGGTTGATCCGGACATCACCACTTTCCGGATCGCGGGTAGAAATATTGTCCTGTCCGGCGAGAACCTGTGCCAGTGCCAGGGTGCGAAGCTGGAGCTTGTTCAGTTTAAGTGGATTGCTGCGTGGAGGCATGATTGTCTCTGCTTTCGTTTCAAAGAAAATTCGGTTGTTCTGGAAATCTGCCGGCTGAAGGTCAGAGGCGTGGCGTGAACCGGATTGACCCGAGTTGCTGACCGGTAGCCAGATCGAACAGAACAATCCGTTCTGATCCGTCGCTGGCGGCAATCCGGACGGCTGCCCGCCCGTCAGGGTAGCTGATTTCGACGATGCGCTCGTCCTTTTCAATGGCGATTTCCTGTGTCCCAAAGGGGGCGCGCGTCACGGCAGATCGTTCCGGCTGGCTGGCAAGCGGCTGTTCCGCCGTCTTCGCTGTACCGGATACCTGACGATAGAGGCCATAGCCGACGGCAATGACGCCGGCAATGATCAGAACGCCCATGCCGATGACCAGTGCTTTCAGGAATTTCATCAGCTTTCTCCGGATGCTGTCGGGAGTTTTGATCCCGTTCGGGATGTCATGGCCGGATCATCAACGACCGTCGCCAGTGTTAATAACGATTTTCTCAGTGATTCAAGCGGTTTGCTCCAGCGTCCCGCCACGGTCTGCCGGAATATCCTGATGCTGTTGTACCAGGTTGTGCGGTCGCCTGAGGTTCCCCACATCCAGTTTGAATTGACGGGCAGCACAACCCAGCAGCGAATGCCCATGGCACCTGCGATATGTCCGACCTCACCTCCTGCGGCGATGACAAGGTCGACTTCAGACAGGGCGGCAGCCAGCTGGCGCGGATCATCCATATCGCCAGTGGCCGGTTTTACCCGGCCTTCAGCCCAGTTGATGCTCCTGAAGTCTTCCGCACCGGTGTTCTCCAGACTGATGAAACTGACGGGAGCGGGAATCGTGAGGACTTCCCGCAGGCGGGCCACAGGGATCGTTTCGTCCCGGTTTCCGGGCGCGCGCAGGGCAATCCCCACCCGCAGGCCCTTCTCTGCAACTTTCGGTGATTTGGCGACGGGGTTCAGATAGCCGCTGGCAAGTGGCTGGGTGGTCCCCCCGGCACGCAGGAAACTGGGGGCCGTGAGCAATTTCATCTCGATGTCGCAGTCGGTCTCGGTGGCATCCGGTTCGATCATGTCGTCAGACAGATCGCTGTCGAGCAGCAGGGGCATGTATTTGCGGTCGACGGCAAGTGTTACCCGGGCACCACTTTCCCGCAGCAGCGGTGCATAACGCAGACCCAGAACTGTCTCTGACATATGATCTTCCTGCCGCAGCAGAACACGTTTGCCGGCGAAAGAGGAAATCTCGCTGACAGGCTTTCCTGATGAGTCTGTCGCCTTGCCGCCGGGGCGCCAGGTATATTCAGGCCATCCCTGATCAAAGTTACCGGAGGCCAGCAGAGCCTCCGCCTTTCCGACATGTGCTGCGATCCGGTTTTCATCAATATCAATGGCCCTGTCGAAAGCATCGATGCCTTCTTTGTGCCGGTTTACGGCGCAGTAGCATTGAGCAAGCTTCAGCCATGCTTCGGCATTTTCCGGATCCTGTTCGGTAACGGTGCGATAATGTTTGCGGGCTTCATCCTGCCGTCCGAGGTCGTCCAGCAAACCGGCCAGCAACGTTCTGGCCTCAGAATCAGTCTTGTCGACAGACAGGGCCGCATTCAGGGTGCGCATCGCGGCACCGCGCTGACCGAGACGCAGCTGTATCCGGCCAAGTTTGCGATGCTGACCGGGAAGCGTCGGGTTCAGCTTGACCAGCCGGTTGTAGAATTTCTCTGCGACACTGTCGGCATTGACCTTTTCGGCCAGCATGGCGAACAGTCGCAGAAGGTCCGGCGGTGTGCCACCGACGGATAACAGCTGCCCGGCTTCTGTTTCCATAGCGTTCAGATCGCCGGTATCAAAGCTCGCCAGCAGTGCCGCAGCGTGATCACGTGGTTTGCCCGGCGCCGTTTTTGCCGTCGATGTTGGAGTTGTTTCCGAAGCCATACCGATTGAATTTTAATCCCAGATTGTCAGGTCATTTGAGAAACAGCTTTACAGCATCCCCGTCACTGGCAAGCCTCCGTTACATTTCATGGCGTTGGAGAGCCGGTTGCACAAGTCCGAAACGCATAAAGTCACGGTAACGCAAGCAGAAGACGGCAGGCGTCTGGATGCCTTTCTGGCTTCCGGATCAGAGGGACTGTCGCGTACCAGACTGAAGCAGCTGATTCAGGATGGCCATATTACAGGCTCGGATGGCTCCTGTCTTGATCCGTCAATGAAAGTCCGGTCGGGACAGACATTTTCGATCACGGTTCCGGCCAGTGAAGATGCCGTGCCGGTGGCGCAGAACATTGATCTGACCATCGTTTACGAAGATGACGATGTTATCGTCATCGACAAACCGGCCGGTATGGTGGTGCATCCGGCTGCCGGAAATCCGGATGGCACGCTGGTGAATGCCCTGCTGGCGCATTGCGGCGACAGTCTGTCCGGTATCGGCGGGGTGAAAAGACCGGGCATCGTGCATCGTATCGACAAGGATACCAGTGGTCTGATGGTCGTTGCCAAAAATGATATCGCCCATCAGTCGCTGTCACGGCAATTTGCGGAACATAGCCTTGACCGGGCTTATGGTGCACTTGTCTGGGGAGTGCCCAATCCGGGGACGGGCAGGATTGACCTGCCTATCGGACGGTCACCGAAGGATCGCAAGAAAATGGCGGTTCGTGCGTCCGGTGGAAAATCAGCCGTCACACATTATCGGACGGAACGAATTTTTGCCAGAACCGTTAGTCTTGTCGAATGCCGTCTGGAAACCGGACGGACACATCAGATTCGTGTCCATATGTCGCATACGGGGCATCCGCTGCTGGGTGATCCGGTCTATTCCCGTGCGCAGCGAAGGGTTAAACGGGCAGCCGTTGAGATGCCACTGGCCGTGCATGCCTTCTCTCGCCAGGCACTTCACGCCAAGTTGATCGGGTTTGAGCATCCGAAAAGCCTTGAGAGGATGCATTTTTCTTCAGAATATCCAAAAGATATCAATGATTTAATTCATGTTTTAGATACCATAAAATAATCTGTATACCTCTGGAACGAGATTTGATACTGTTTCGTTAACACGTACAGGAACAGGCGGATTCTAACCGTATCCGATCAGCCGGACTTTCCGGGAAGATGGAAAATAAGGTCGATCGGGTCATAATTCCGACAAGATTTGTCGGATACTGGAATCAGCAAAACATGAAAGGACGCATGCGATGAGCAATCTGACGACAGCGCTCTCCATAAACCCGGAAGACAATCTTTCCCGTTACCTCCAGAGTATCCGGAAATTTCCGATGCTGTCGCTTGAGGAAGAACAGCGACTTGCGCATGCTTGGCGCGACGAGGACGATATTGAATCCGCGCACCAGCTTGTCACCAGTCATCTTCGTCTGGTAGCCAAAATTGCCATGGGCTACCGCGGTTATGGCCTGCCGGTTGGCGAACTGATTTCGGAAGGCAATGTCGGCATGATGCAGGCGGTGAAACGGTTCGACCCGGAACGCGGGTTCCGGCTGGCAACCTATGCGATGTGGTGGATCCGTGCCTCGATTCAGGAATATATCCTGCATTCATGGTCGCTGGTGAAAATGGGGACCACCGCCGCACAGAAGAAGCTGTTCTTCAATCTTCGTCGTCTCAAGGGGCAGATGAAGGAAATCGACGAGGGTGATATGTCCCTTGAAAGCGTCGAATCAATCGCGACCAAGCTCGGCGTGCCCGAGAAGGATGTCGTGGACATGAACCGTCGTCTGGCGGCCAGTGATCATTCCCTGAATGCTCCCCTGCGTATTGACGGTGAAGGGGAGTGGCAGGACTGGCTGGTTGACGAAACGGACAGTGCGGAAACCATGCTGGCCGAAGATGATGAATTCGGGAAGCGGAAATCCCTGCTGGTTGGTGCGATGGATGTTCTGAATGACCGCGAGAAGCATATCTTTGTCGAACGCCGTCTTACGGAAGAGCCGAAAACACTGGAAGATCTGAGCCAGGTTTACGGTATTTCCCGCGAACGGGTTCGCCAGATTGAAGTGCGGGCCTTCGAGAAGATTCAGAAGTCCGTGCGGAATTCAGCGATTGATAACGGCCTGCTGGCTGCGAACGCCTGAGCAGACTAGCCGCCGGGAACTGCCGGTACTGAAGGGGGCGCCGAGCCGGGTGGGCTTGGTGCCCCTTTTATTGTTTTGACGGGAACAGCCTTTGCCGTGGCTTCTCCGGCACCACTGGCATCGTCCGTAATCTCCGGTCCCCATTCCGTTACCAGGGAACGCTGTTTTTCGCGCAAGGCCATCATACGGCGCTGTGACGCCATTTCCAGAACCGAGCCGACGAGTGGCGGCGTCATGTTATACATGACCCAGCCGATAGCGGAGAGGCCATAAATAACCAGCAGGGTCAGTGGGTCAAAAATCAGGTAAAGAGCAGTTTCCAGATCATTGTGGCCAAACCACAGACTGATCAGGTAGGGGCTGAGACCGGCAAGATTGAGACCGCCAACCGAAACATACCGCATGCGGCTTTCACTGCGGTCGATGATCCGGGCAACAATGGTTGGCAGCATCCCGACCAGGAACATGATCAGGGATGCATAGAACATGATCGCAAAAACCATTGCGACCAGCCACCAGAGCAGCCTGAGAACGGGGCCGCCACCCCGTGACCGGTTCTGTTTTCCACCACCGCGACTGATTTTTTTCTGTGCTGCCTTGGCCATCGGTCAGAACATCCGCCCGGCAAACATGAGTGTCAAAACAGTCATGCCGATGAGGAGCGATATGACAGCCGCAGTCTGCTGTCCGTAAAGCTTGGCCTCGATCTTTCGCCTTTCTTCACCGGTTTCGATTTCAATAGCTTCTGCCTGGGCTTCCCTGAATTCTTCGACGGCTTTAGCATATCCGGAAGTGTCAGTATCCCGTTGTTCCTTGTCTTCCAGAAGGTTGTAGATTTCCGGAAGACTGCCCCGGCGAACCATTTTCGGAATATCCCGTTCAAGGCGCTTTCGCTGTGACCGGCTGTGATAACTGTTGATGGCCGGTTGGGCGATACCGCCGATCCAGCTGCTCAGGCCGAAGACAGTCTCCGGGCCCAGCCGCCATTGCAGCATGGCCAGCAGCGAGATCATGCCAAGTGTTGCACGTTCCTTGCTGCCCGCCGTCAGGGCTTCAACCTGTTTGTCGATATTATTATCGAACCGGCTTTTGACAAAAGCCGCGATATGACGATCTACCGGCAGGGTGGTTCGGTCCACCCGTTTGGAAGCGCGGTCCAGAGCAGGCAGAATATCTGCAATATCCAGAACATAGTCGCGTTCAATCAGCGGGCTGCGACAGGGGGCCATATCGTTCAGTTCGTAGATGCATCGTTCAATGCCGCTTCCCATGCCGGTCTGCCGGACATGTTGTTCCATATTCTTGGAGATTTCGAGATGCAGGCTCTGATCGGGCATGTAGATGGGCTGTGCCTCCGTCCAGAATCTGACGATCTCTTTCTTGATCAGTTCGGCATAATATTGCCCGAGGGAGGGATTTTGCTCCAGCGCGGTACCAAACCCGTCGGGCATCGCAATGAAATCGCGATACCGGATAGGACCTGATGGATCCAGCAACAGGCAAATCCGGGAAATCAGAACATGGTCATCCATCCCGGAGCCGAGTTCATCTGCCGTGGCATCGCGAACCGCGGCGCCAATCCGCTCTGCGGTTTCCTTGTCTTCCAGTGAATGACGGAGCCAGACCTCGATCTCGCCTTCGCGGGCGATCTTGGCTGCGGCATCCCAGTTCAGTGCAATAGCCTGTGCCAGCAATCGCTTGTGGGTGATCGGCATGCCGACAAACATGAAGGCGGTCTTGGCTTTCTTCGGCCGCTTCATCTGGACAGGTGTTGTTCTTTTTCCGGAAAGCCAGAGATCAATTTTCTCCAGATTCCATATCATGGCATTCTCGTCGGCCAGTAGGCCCCGAAGCAATTCCAGCATGCTATCGTTAAGGGGGATCTCACCGACCAGCGTTCTGAACGAAGTTGCGGAAACCTTTGAGGCGATGATCTCACGCTCGTCCATCGTCGGCGCGGGATTTCGTCCGGCAATCATGAACATGACAGTTGCGCCAAGCGAATACATGTCGTTGTGAAAGTCGCCCCGGCCACGCCCTGCACGTGGCGTCATGGCGGAACCGATGTTTTCAAACAATGCATGCTGGTCATAACCGGGAGGTGTGGTCACACAGTCGCCAAGCACAAGCTGGGTTCGTTTCTCATCCAGATAATAGAGATTGTCCGGACGGATGGCGCGGTGAACGACATTGTTGGAGGCGAGTAACCGCAAGGCGGCATAAAGCGGCGTGATGATAACGTCTCTGGCGCTCAGCGGGTCGATCGGTGCTACGGTTTCGGACAGTCCCCGGACAAACTTGCCTCCCTTCGGGCGCTGGTAAATGACAGCGATTGTCCGGCGGTCCAGTGGCGGCCATTCGATAACCCCCCACTCAAGCAAAGGCAGAAGACCGGGAGAGGAAAGCCCCCGGAGCGAGCGCATTTCCTTCATCCGCGGTGTAATTTCCGGGCGACAGACCAGCGCATAGATTTCCCGTGCGGCATCACGCCGGTCAGTGACCAGAAATGCGCTGGCATTCGGCAGGTCGAGTTCGGGTATCGGTGACGCAGGATCAATCAGATACCGGTCACGTAAGACAGGTTTGCCGTTACTCATTGCGCCGCCGCTGAGGCGCTCGTCTGCAGGTGCCGTCGCCATTCGCGATTATCTGACTTCAAATGCTGGTTGTTCTATCAACCTATCGCAAGGTCACTAAGGCAAGGTAAAAAAATCAGATTGCGGCTGAATTGCGCAGTTTTGCGAGTTCTTCCTCGTCTGCTCCCAGCAGTTCGCGGATGACCTCTTCCGTATGCTGCCCGAGAAGGGGGGCACCGCGCCGGTAGGTTGGCGGGGTACGGGACATCTTTACGGGGTTTGAAATCACCGGGTAGGTGACGCCAAGTCCTTCATGCTGAATCTCTGTTACCATGCCGCGTGCCATGAGATGCGGGTCGGCAAACGCGCCCGGCAGATCGTTGACCGGAGCAGCAGGAACCTTGCGTTTTTCCAGTCCATCAAGCCAGAAGGCGGTGTTCCGGCTGACAAAAATCTGGCGCAGAAGCGGAATCAGCGTTTCACGATTTCTGATCCGGGCCGGATTGGTCGAAAACCGTTCATCAGCGGCGATTTCAGGCCGTTCGGCAAGATCGCACAGCGACTGGAACTGCCGGTCGTTGCCACAGGCAAGGATGAAATACCCATCGGATGTCGGGAAAACTTCATAAGGCACGATATTCGGATGGGCATTACCGCGCCGTTTCGGCGCCTCGCCGGAGATCAGATAATTCATGCCTTCATTGGTCAGCCAGGCGAGCTGTGTCTCCAGCAGCGACAGGTCGATATGCTGGCCTTCACCTGTCCGGTCACGGTGACGCAGCGCCGCGAGAATTGCCGTAGAGGCATACATCCCGCACATGATGTCGGCGATACCGACGCCGACCTTCATCGGATCACCATCAATCTCACCGGTCAGTGACATGATGCCACCCATGCCCTGCGCCAGAAAATCATAACCGGCACGTTCGGCATAAGGTCCGGTCTGGCCAAAGCCGGTGATGGAGCAATAGACGAGGCCGGGGAATTCATCTTTCAGCTGGTCATAACCCAGACCGTATTTCGCCAGACCGCCGGTCTTGTAGTTCTCTGTCAGGACATCGCATTTTGCGATCATGCGGCGGGCCAGCGCCTGACCTTCCGGTTTTGAGACGTCAATGGCGACGGACCGCTTGTTCCGGTTGGCGCAAAGATAATAAGCACTTTCGTTGCTTTCTTTGCCGTCCTGATCTTTCAGATAGGGCGGGCCCCATTTGCGGGTATCATCCCCGACGCCGGGACGCTCGATCTTGATGACATCCGCACCCAGATCGGCCAGATACTGGGTACAGGTGGGGCCGGCGAGTATCCGGCTGAGGTCGAAAATCCGGATGCCGTCCAGCGGGCCGGGTGATGTCGTCATCTCGTTACTCACTGTTCGATATAGCCGTCACGGGTCTGCGGCAGCTTGCGCCCGAGAATGCGGCTGGCGATCAGCGTGCGCAGAACCTGTGCCGTGCCGCCACCGATGGTGAACATACGGGCGTCACGGGTCATGCGCTCAATCGGGTTGTTGCGGGAATAACCGGCGGCACCATGAATCTGCAATGCGTCATTGGTTACCTTGATGGCCATTTCCGATGTAAACACCTTGGCCTGTGCAGCCAGTGTCGCATCGGGGAAGGCCCCGTTTGCCGAGGAGGCGGCAGCGTGGATCAGCGTCCGGGCGGCCATTGTCTGGGTGCTCATGTCGGCGAGCATCCATTGCAGGCCCTGAAATTCACAGATCGGGCGGCCAAACTGTTCCCGGTTCTTGCTGAATTCCAGTGCGGTCTCAAACGCGCCGCGGGCGAGGCCAAGGGCAACCGTGGCGGCCCCAACGCGCTGACTGTTATAGGCTTCCATCAACTCGCCGAATCCCCGGCGCAGACCACCGGGAGGCGACAGCATCATATCTTCAGAAATTTCCATATCCTCGAAGGTGACAACCGTTTCAGGAATCCCGCGCAGGCCCATGGTCGGTTCACGATCGCCGATCACCAGGCCGGGGGTTTCACCATGCACGGCGATAAAACCGGCGATGCCCTGTTCTTCGCCCGCTTCGTCAAAAACCCGGGCAAAAATAAGAAACAGCTTTGAAACGCCACCGCCTGTAATCCAGTGTTTGCGGCCGTTGAGGATATATTTGTCACCACGCTTGTCGGCGCGTGTGGTCATGGTTGTTGCGGCACTGCCAGCCTCTGGCTCGGTGATGCAGATGGCGGGCTTGTCGCCGCCCAGCACCAGATCTGCCGCCAGTTTTTTCTGCCCCTGGGTGCCGTATTTCATCACGGCACTGACCGCGCCCATATTCGCTTCGACCGAGATGCGACCTGTAACGCCGCAGACCCGGGCCATTTCCTCAATCAGTAATGTCGCATCGAGAAAGGTCAGGCCGGGACCACCATATTGTTTCGGAATGGTCATCCCCATGAAACCGGCGTCGCGCAGTTTCGCGACATTGTTCCAGGGATAGCTCTCGGTTCGGTCGACTTCGGCGGCGTTTGGTGCAATCTCGCGGTCTGCGAGATCATGCGCCTTTTCAACAAGTGCCTGCTGTGCAGTGGAAAGCGGTGATTTCATCGTTTGTCTCCTCACGATAAAGTTATCACCCCTCACCGGGTGCTGTACAAGTGGTTGTCTTCAGCTTTGCCGCTGAGCGGCATCAAGAGCGGACTGAAGTATCCAGGCAGCAGCAGCCTTATCGACGACTTCTGCCCGTTTCGCCCGGCTGAGGTCGGCCTCGGTCGTCAGCATGCGCTGAACTGCAACGGTCGAAAGCCTCTCATCCTGAAAAAAGATGGGTAGCTGGATTCCGGCGGTCAGATTTTGCGCGAACTGTCGGGTGGACTGGCAACGGGGGCCTTCCGTTCCGTCCATGCTGACGGGCCAGCCAATGACCAGCCCGACGACAGAATTGGCGGAAACGATATCGACAAGCTGCGCCAGATCCTCGGCGAATTTCTTGCGCCGTATCAGGACAAGAGGGCTGGCGATCATCCATCGGGGGTCGCATATCGCCACGCCGATGGTCTTTTTTCCGACGTCGAGACCCAATAAAGCGCCCTGTCCGGTCGTCATACGCTTGAGGTCTGTGATCCGTTCGGCAATCATGCCGTCAAATGATACTGACTCGCTCGACATTTATCCGATCCTGGCTGGTTGTTGGGTCAGGGCTGTTGTGGCTCATGGTCGCCCTGACTGTGATTAGCACATCCGCCCCGGCTCAAGACAGCGCCCGGCGCATTATCCTGAACGAATACCAGCTTGATGGTGATGTCGGTGCTTTTCGTGTGTCCGTCCGTGCGGCCAATGTTCGTGACCGGCCGGCAACGCGTTCCGGGAAAAGCGGCCTGCTGAAGCGTGGCGCACTGATCAAATCTCTCGGACGAGTTGAAGGTACCCGCTGGTATGCGGTTGAGCAGGAACGCCGCTTTATCGGCTTCATGTATGACAAGACCATTGAGCCGGTGCTGGATACGGCCCTGACGGAAGAAGAGCGTCAGGCGCTTGGTCTTGATCCGCCGGAAGACCCGCTCAAGGGTATCGAGATTGAACCGCTGAAAGGGGCATTCGTTGCCCAGCAGCGGGACAATGTCATCCGGGCCCGTCCCGAGGCGGGTACCAGATCAGTGGGCAAGCTCCGCCGGGGTGAACGGATTGAAGCGATCGGACGGCCAAAAGGTTATCCCGACTGGGTCGCCGTCGGGCGGGAAGGACAGGCGCTTGGATTCATGCGCGAGGAGGGGTTGCTGCGGGTGATCGATGCGGCGCTAAGCCAGCCTCTGTCCGGCAAGCTCCAGATTGAGGGCAGTATCACCTGTGCCTACGAACTGGCCTTCAAGGGGCGCTCTGCTGTGGTGGGAGAAGTCTATGGCTCCGCAGATTATGCAGGCAATCTCGCCTGTACCCGGAATGGCGGGCTGGAGATGTTCTCCATTCTGATGTTCGTGGTTGAAGGTGCCCGGCCGGGAGCCGATGGGGATCTGCACCAGATCAATATGGACCTGCTCGAACTCGGTGATGTTGAGCGTCCGTTTTCGGTCATCATGTCATATGACAACAATGCCAGTCTGGTGATGTTCGATACCTCCAGCAGGACCAGTTATATCCGCCGGGGCTTTCGCGCCGAACGCCCGGCGGGGTCGATTCCGGAAGCCCTGTCGGCGTCGATTGATATTGCCCTGAATGCCCTTAACGATTCGGCATGGAGCGACCTCGCCGGATTGTAGAGCCTTTGCCAGATGCGTATTCAAGCTCAGCGGGGGCTGGAGAATCCGTCCAGTGCCAGCGTCAGATGCGATTCTGGAATATAGAAATCCTGATAATAGAGCGCCTTTCCGTCCAGATCGGCGGCTATTGCATTCAGAACTGCGGTCGGCTGATCGGCAATGCAGTCAGCCTGTGTGCAGGCCATCCTCGGCGGTTTTTCAACACGCAGCCGGTGGGTGATGGCATGTACCCGCAGATGCAGTTCATGGCTGATCAGATGCTTCAGATTGGCACCGTCCAGTTCGGCCAGTGGCAGGGTTTCCAGCGTCTCGAATCGCCCGGCGCAGGCGCGGAATATGGAATAGACCCGTAGATTCTCTCCAATCCGGAAGACCCGTTCGATCCGCAGATGTGGCTGCCTGCCGCTGCCCAGAATATCAGACCATGCCCCCTGAGACGGCGACAGGTTTCGCCGGATGGTGCGGGTATAGACCCGCAAAAAACCTGCGTCCGGCTGATTAGGGTCGGTGAAGCGCATATGCCAGGGCTGGTCGATGGTCTGTCCGGCACTGGCGACGACGGAACCACTGCCGCGGCGGCGTTCGATAATGCCGTCAGAGGCGAGATCACGAAGCGACCGCTGAATGGTGCCAAGGCTGCAGGGGGTTGCCCGGACCAGATCGGATTCGGTCGGTAATCTGGCGCCGGGCAACCAGAAACCATCAAGAATTGACTGCTGAAACGCCTGACGCAGACGTTCATGCTTCGGACGTGCCGGATCGTCCCGCCAGTACTGCCGGACAAATTCTTCTGTGATGTCGCCCGAATAACTCATGCCCGCCCCGGCTGAAGAAAGTTCGCTGAGAGTGATATATTTTGTTTGAAAACACAATGCACATTAATGTAACTACTATATAGCAATTTTGAAGTGTGGTCAGTGAAACTGGCTTTGGGTGAGGGAGAACGGACAATGCGACTGACGGATGAAGAGCAGGCCATGCTGGCCGGTGAGATGGGAGAGCCACGCCGCTGGGCACTGGATCATATGCTGAAAGTAGGCGGCATGTTTGATGCGGAGGACCTGGTTCCGGTCTCGCAGGCGCACATGATGGCAGATCCGGAATCGCTCGGTGATGCAGGGGCAAGCTTTCTGGAAGGCATCGCCTCGCATCCGGCAAAAGACCGTCGCGTTGCCATTCCGATGATTACGGACCCCCGCGGTGTTGACCTCAATCATTACAGTCCGCTCGGGCAGACTGAGGAAATGGCGACGATCGAGCGGCGGATGATCGCGGCCTGCGAAAAGCTGGGCATTCTGATGACCAACACCTGCATCAACTATCAGACCATCATGCCGCCAATGCTGCGAGATCATGTGGCGTTTGGTGATACCGGGGTGGTGATCTATTGCAATTCGGCACTGGGCGCGCGGTCTAATTTTGAAGGTGGGCCATCTGCTCTGGCGGCTGGGCTGACGGGCCGGACGCCACGTTACGGCCTGCATCTCGACCAGAACCGGCGGGCGACGAAACGCTATCGGCTCCGCGAACAGCCGCGGGAACTGACAGACTGGGGTGTGCTTGGCGCCGTCATCGGCCGCAAGGCTGGGTCTTACTGGGAGGTTCCGGCTATCGAGGGGCTGGAAGCGGTGCCGACTTCTGACGAGATGAAGCATATGGGGGCGGCCATGGCGAGCTATGGCTCGACGCCGCTGTTCCACCTCATCGGAATTACACCGGAAGCGCCGACTCTGGCGGCGGTCGAGGGTGACAAGCTGCCGGTGGAAGATATTACCGCCGCCGATCTGGCAGCCTTGCGATCCGGCTTTGGTGGCAGGGGTGACAAGGTCGATGTGGTGGTCTTCGCCGCACCTCAGCTTTCCATCGTTGAAATGCAACAGGTCGCGGACCTGATTGAAGGTCGCAAAATTCACCATGATACGGCGCTGATCGTCTGCACCTCGCCGAGTGTGTATGCAGATGCCCTGCGTATGGGGCATGTCGGGGCGATTGAAGCGGCGGGTGGCAAGGTGCTCGAAGGCACCTGTTTCTATAACCAGTATGCCCGCGAGATCGGGGAGGCGAATGGCTGGAAGCGTCTGCTCTCCAACTCTGCGAAGATCGTCAATATTCTGGGTGGTTATGGCTATGAGCCTGCATTGGCCAGTATGGAGGCCTGTATCGAGTCGGCCTGCAAAGGGGAGATCGTCTGATGACCACGTTCAAATGCCACAAGGGTATCGGCTCGAAAGTTGAAGGTGAGGCGCTGGTTGCCGAGGACAACTTCTCGGCCCGCTATGATCTCGACCGTCTCAAGGGTGTCTTTTCCCGCCCGCAGCACAAGCTGCATGGCCAGTCCTACAAGGACAAGATTCTGGTGTTCAACACGGCCAAGGGTGGCGTGGCTTCGGCCTGGATGCTGCACGAGATGAAATCCCGGGGCATCGCGCCGAAAGCCATCCTGTTCAATACGGCGAACACCATTCTGGCCCAAGGGGCGGCACTGGCCGACATGACCATGTGTGACCGCTTCGAAGACGGCGATGTGACCAGGCTGATCAAGACTGGTGACCGGCTGGAAGTGGATCCGGAGAACGGTGTGGTCAGGGTCATCTGAAAGTCCCCTGACTTCCGGATACCGGTGTCAGGGAATGACCGGAAAGTATTGGCTTTGCCCTGCTGATTGGGCCACGATTGCCGTTACAGACATATCATTCTGATATGATTCTGGTGTCGGGGCGTTTGTGGTCATGGCAAACCGTAGATTTAGTTTGGCAGCCTGTACTGGCCTGATCGTCGTGGTTGTAATCGGCGTGACCGTGCTTGTTGCGCCCCATTTCATGTTTCCCCCTGATGCCATCGCAGTGTTCTGGCCGACCAACGGGATTGTCCTCGGCTTGTTGCTGGTTATGCCGGCTGAAATACGTGTCCGGGCTGCCTTTGCCCTGCCGCCTGCCTATGTTGTTGCGGAACTGCTTATCGGGCATCCGGTCGAAACGCTGGTCGGCTTCACGATTGCCAACAGTGCCGAGATACTTCTGGCACTCTGGCTGTTCGGCAGGTTTGGCATAATCGATAACCCGCTGTCATGCCTGCGCAATCTGATGCTTGTTCTGATCACGGTGAGCCTGTGTTCAGCTCTCGGGGGATTGCTCGGGGCTCTGACGGCTGCCACCCTCAGCGAATTTCAGTCTGTCATCCTCTATCGCTGGGGCATTGCCGACCTTGTTGGTCATCTGATGTTTCTGCCTGTTATTCTCGGGCTGAAGAACTGGCGGCATGGCTTTGCAGAGCTTTCAGCACGTAAGGCTGCCGAAGTGATCGCCATATTTGCGATTCTTCTGGCCCTGTCGATTGGCTTGTACGGTGGTTTTCACGGTGGTGTCTCCGAGGGGACAACAGGGCTGTTGTTCCTGCCGGTGCCGATTTTGCTGTGGGCAGCGGTCAGATTCGGTCCGACCGGTGCAGCATCGGGCATGCTTGTGGTTGCTATGAGCGCCATGGTCTTTGCTGTGCAGGGGAGCGGACCCTTTGCAGACCAGTCACCGGTCGACAGTGTCGGATCGCTTCAGGCCTTCTTCATCGCATTGTTTCTGGCAACTCTGACCATTGCTGTTCTGACCCGGGAACGTGATGCGGCGATTGCCGGACTTCAGGGCTCTCACGACCTGCTGGAACAGCGGGTTGTCGACGGTACCCGTGAACTGGAAACCAGCGATGGCCGGTTCCGGACGCTGGTTCAGCATGCGCCGGTCTGTATTCACGAAATTGAAATCGACGGTACGATCTCGTCAATGAATCCGGCTGGCCTCAGGATGCTCGGGCTGACGGCTCAAAGTGAAATCCGGGGAAGGAAATATCTGTCCACGGTGTCAGCTAAAGACCGCGACCGGATTTCCGGTCTGCTTGACGATGCCGTACAGGGAAATGCCTCCGAATTCGAATTCGTTGCCGACGACGGCCGGGATCAGCAGTATTTTACCAGTTGCTTTGTCCCGATCTTTGACGCCGGCGGGAATGTGGATTCCGTTATGGGGATTACTCAGAACATCACGGAACGACGACTTAACGCCCGCCTGCTGGAGATCAGTGGCGACGTTCTCGGTTTGCTGGCGGCAGGTGCCAGTCTGGAAGTTGTGATGACAGCATTGATTGAGGGCTCCGAGGCAATGGTCCCGGGAGCTATCGGCTCTGTACAACTGCTGAATGACGATGGCCGGACATTGCGGCATGTGGCGGCGCCGCGAATGCCCGCAGGCTATGGCAAGATTATAAATTCGATTGATATTAATGACCGGGAAGGTTCGTGTGGACTGGCTGCACTGACTGGTGAGATTGTGATTGTTCCGGACATCAGAAACGATCCGCACTGGGTGTGCTATCGGGATGTCATGGCAGAATATGGCCTGGTCTCAAGCTGGTCATTTCCGATCAAGAATGCGGCCGGAAAGGTGCTGGGAACCTTCGCATTCTATTCGGGGGAGGTCAGCACCCCGACAGAGAAGCATCTGAAGATTGTCGAAGGCAGTACAAGGCAGGCAGCCATTGCCATCGAACGTACGATGCAGGACCGGGATATCCGGCGCGCCAAGGAGACAGCAGAACAGGCGAACGAGGCCAAAAGCGCCTTTCTTGCCAATATGAGCCACGATCTCCGTACGCCGCTCAATTCGATTATCGGTTTCGCCGATATGATGCGCTCACATTGTTTTGGCCCGATGGGGCATGAAAAATATGAAGAATACACATCTTTCATTGCGCATAGTGGCGGGCGCTTGCTGAATATGGTCAATGACATTCTCGATCTGTCACGGATCGAGAGCGGGGAATATCCGCTTGCCGACGACGTCATTGATATCGAGGAGGCGGTCCGTTCATCCTGGCGTCGCTGTGCCATCGAACCATCACAGAGAGCGGAATCCCGCTTTCGTATTGATAACAGGAACGCAGATTGTGCCCTGCTCGGGGATGAGCGTGCCGTCTCGCAGATACTGGATAATCTGCTGTCAAATGCGATCAAATATTCAGATCCGGAGGACAGCATCACCGTCGGCTGGAAACGGCTGCCGGACGGGCGTGGCCGGCTGTCGGTAGAAGACACTGGCTACGGTATCTCTGCCGAACGCCTTGAGGCGGTGACCCTGCCTTTTACGCGCGGCATGAAGCTGGATGAACCGAATGCCTATATTGCCCGCGTTGGTGAAGGCGTCGGCCTCGGCCTTCACATCGTCAAACGCCTGGCTGAACTTCACGGTGCCGAACTGGCCCTGACCAGCGCCGAGGGTGCCGGCACCATTATCATTCTCGACTTCCCTGCAGAGCGGGTGGTTGAGGGATAAGTTGCTTCAGAGTCCCTGAATTGCTTCATTCTTCCCGAAACATTGGCTCCCGCTTTTCTGCGAAGGCGGTCTGTCCCTCCACCCGATCCTCACTTGCATCACATAGCCTGACCAGTTCGGCACATCGTTCGAGATCAGGTTCAGCCTTTGCGGCCTCTGCAATCGTGACCTTCAGCGCCCCGACAGTCAGAGGGGCATTTGCGGCAATCTTTGTGGCGAGGGCGATGATTTCCTCATCCAGCCGGTCGTCAGGGACGGCGCGGCTGATCAGGCCCCAGCGTTCAGCGGTTTCAGCCGGGAATTTGTCGGCGGTGTAAAGCAGCTCCCGGGCATGTTTCGGGCTGATATTCTCCAGCAGCAGTTCCACGTCCTCAAGCTTGTAGCCGATCCCGAGACGGGCCGGGGTAACGGCGAAGCTGGCGCTGGCGGCTGCGATCTGGAGGTCGCATAGCAGGGCCAGTTCCATGCCGCCACCAACACAATAGCCGGTGACCCGGGCGATGGTCGGGCGGGGAAAGTTTTTCAGCAGGGAGTAGGTGCGGGTGGTGACGGCATCATAGGTAACGCGCTGCTCTGCGGTCGCCCGGATGCTTGCATATTCCTTGATATCGTTCCCGGCACAGAAGCTTTTGTCGCCGGCACCCGCCAGAATAATGACCCGGATGCTGTCGTTGGATTGCCACTCTTCGAGCAGATCACCAAGATGCCGCCACATGCCGAGTGTCATGGCGTTCCGCTTTGCCGGGCGGTTGATGATGATACGGCCAATGGTGCCGTCGGTTTCAGCGAGAATTTCAGGCTGGTCTGTGCTGGTCATGTCGAGGCCTTCCGCCGGGTCCGGTCAGATACCGGACAGTGATGGTGTGGCCGGCATTTTACCCTGCCGCCACCTGCGCGGCCAGTTGCTGTGCTGTGCGGAGCAGACGGGCATCGTCGCCGCGTTCGCCGACCAGCTGAACCCCCAGCGGCATCCCGGCTTCCCCCTGCATCAGCGGCAGGGTAATGGCCGGTGTGCCAAGCAGGGACCAGGTGGAACAGAAGATCGGATCACCGGTTGCATCCAGCCCGACCGGGGCTTCACCGGGGGTCGAGAGGGTCAGGATGGCGTCGTAATCTTCAAAGATGCGGGCCAGCCAGGCATTCATCGGCTCAATCCGGCTGGCTGCTTTGTTGTAATCAAGCGCGGTGACTGCGCGCCCTTCCTCGACCATGCCGGTCAGGATGGCGCTGATCTGGTCGGCACCATTGTTGAAATAGCGATCCAGTGCAAAAGCCAGATCCGGATACATGATGGTGCGGAGGTAATCAGCTGCCCGGTCAAACTCTTCATGCAGGACTTCCTCGACACAGTTTGCGCCGAGAAATTCTGCCAGTTCGGTGAAGGCTTCCTGTGTTGCCGACTCCGCCCGGTCCCAGAACGGCGTGCGGAGGAAGGCATATCGGGGAGGTGCCGGTGGTTCCGACAGGGTTGCCTTCTGCAATTGCGGTGCGGCTTTCGGTCTGGTGTCCGGGTCTTCCCGGTCATGGCCGAACAGCACGTCGCCAAGCAGGGCCGCATCTTCGACGGTGCGGGCGAAGGCGCCGACATGGTCGAGCTTTTGCGACAGGGGCAGTACACCGGCGCGGGAAATCTGCCCGTGGGTCGGTTTGAAGCCGACGACGCCGCAGAATGAAGCGGGACGGATCACCGATCCGTTGGTCTGTGACCCGATGGCCAGAGGCACCATACCGGCGGCAACCGCGGCAGCTGATCCGCTGGAGGATCCGCCGGGGGTGCGGGTGGCATCATGTGGATTGGTGGTTTTGCCGGGGGAATAGACGGCAAATTCCGTGGTGACGGTCTTGCCCATGATAATGGCGCCGGCAGCTTTCAGCCGGGCGACGACGGTCGCATCGCGGAATGGCCGGTGTCCGGCTTTCAGCACTGTGCCATATTCGGTCGGCAGGTCATCGGTATCGATGATGTCCTTGATGCCAACCGGCACGCCATGCAGCGGGCCGAGTGCGGCACCGGAAGCCCGGACCGCATCCAGCTTTTCAGCCTGCCGACGGGCAAAAACCGGGTCCAGATGTGCCCAGGCACCGACTGTTCCTTCCCTTGCTTCGATACGGGTCAGACAGTCATTGACGGCGTCGGTTGCGGTGGTTTCCCCGGCCGCTATTTTCTGCGCCAGTTGGGCAGCCGTCAGGTCAGCAAGGCTCATTCAGTCTCTCCGGTCAATCCATCAGCAAGGTCGGGGTCGGCAGTTACTTGCGAAATATCGAGCGCCAGTAATCGTAGATCACCAGCGCCAGGATTGGCAGGATGATACACCAGAACGGCAAACCACCCCAGAAACCGGCAAAACCGGTCGAGATGCTCCAGGCCAGTCCGATAACGAACACCGAGACCATCAGGACACCAATGAGACCACCAATTTTTTCAGCCATCAGTTTTCTCCTTCATTCCGCCCAGAGTACAGATCATGGCACATAGGGGCCAAACAGAACGTCTGGCAGCCACAGGGCCAGTTGCGGGAACTGGTACATCATGACCATGCAGAAAATCACGATCCCGAGATAAGGCATCAGTCCTTTGAATATCTGCACAAGTTCGATCGCTTTGCCCAGAACCCCCTTAAGATAATAGGCCGACATCGCCATGGGCGGGGTCAGGAACGAGGTTTGCAGGTTCAGGGCAACCAGCATGGCAAAGAAGTAGGGATTAACCCCGAAGGTGTCGAGCATCGGCAGGAAGATCGGCACAAAGATGATCAGAATTTCCGACCATTCCAGCGGCCAGCCGAGAATGAAGATGATGAGCTGGACCAGCACGAGAAACTGCCAGGGAGCCAGATCGAAACCAAGGATGAAATGCTCAATGATCTCATGTCCGCCAAGATAGGAGAAGACGGAGGCAAAGGTCCATGAGCCGACAAACAGCCAGCAGACCATCGCTGTCGCCTTGGCGGTCAGATAGACGGATTCCTTCAGTTTGTCCCAGGTCATCGAGCGATAGATGACGGCCAGGACCATGGCACCAAGTGCGCCCATGGCGGCGGCTTCGGCAGGTGTGGCAAGGCCGCCCAGAATGGAGCCGAGCACCAGCATGATCAGCAATGTCAGGGGGACGAAGGAGACCAGCAGTTCCAGATAGACCTGGGATGCCGGGGGAACGTCCTCGCGCTTCGGTTTCGGAGCGATCGACGGATTGATCATCACCCGGATAATCACATAGACGATATAACAGCCGGCCAGCATGAAGCCGGGAATAACGGCAGCGGCATAGAGACGCAGTGGCGACAGGTCACCGATTGCCGCATAGACGATCAGCATGATCGATGGCGGGATCAGGATGCCGAGGGTGCCGCCGGCACAGATGACGCCGGATGCAAAGCTCTTGTCATAATTGGCACTGGCCATCGCCGGAAAGGCCAGCAGGCCCATCAGCGTAACAACCGCACCGACGATACCGCTGGCTGTCGAGAAGACGGCGCAGGTAATCAGTGCAGCAATCGCCATCGATCCGGGCAGGTTATGGGCCGCCATCTGGAGCGAATAAAACAGCCGGTTCACGATATTCGCCCGCTCGACAACATATCCCATGAACAGGAACAGCGGAATGGCAACGAGGATGTCGTTTTCCATCACCGAATAAGTGTTCTGGTTCAGCAGATAAAAGATGTTGTTGGTAAAGGCATCGGACAGGGTTTCGATGCTACCGGCCTGATAATAGGCGTAGTAGCCAAAGCCAACGCCCATCGCGAGAAGGGTAAAGGCAACCGGAAATCCCAGCATCACAAGAATGATGAACAGGGATAGCATAAACAGGGCAACTTCGGGGTTCGTCATGCTCTAACGGGCTCCGTGGTGAAGTGCGGCGACCTGGCCGGCTTCGTTATCGACTGGACTGCTCGACCAGCAGTTCCTCGGTTTCCTTGGCGTCTTCCATTCGCTTCGGCCACTGGCCCGTCTTCACGGCAATGATGCAGCGCATGCATTCCGAAATACCCTGAAGGATCAGCAACGCCCCGGCGAGGGGGATCAGCGTCTTGAAGAAATAGATCTGGATGCGTGCGGGGCTGTTCCAGCTGACTTCCTTGTATCGCCATGAATCAGCAGCGATCTCCCAGCCATACCAGAACAGGGCCAGCATGCCGGGGAAGAAGAACAGAAAGTAGAGAACGAAATCGATCCTGCCCTGCCAGCGTACCGGCAGCAGGCGATAAACCACATCCGCACGCACATGGCTGTCCTGGGCAAGGGCATAGGGGCCAGCCATCAGAAACAGCGCGCCGTACATCTGGACCATCATGTCGAAGGCCCAGACAGTCGGGGCGTTCAGCACATAACGGACAAACACCTCATAGGCGACGGACAGGGTCAGAATGAGGATACACCAGCCGAAAGCACGGCCGATCCAGATATTCAGGCTTTCGGTTGCATGAATGAACCGTGTCATTGGGTTCGCTCCCCCGCGAAATATGAATGACAGTGTCGTTATGCCTATTGGAGGGGCAGCCATGATGACTGCCCCTCCGGAGCTCTGGTTCTCAGTTGCTACCTGCAGGAGCAGGTATCAGCTTCAACCGAAGTAATGCTTATAGGCCAGGCCGTAATCCGGCTGGTTCTTCAGCAGATAGCCCATGACTTTCTTGGCGTAGACTTTCTGGGAGTCGACAACCTTGGCGAAGAAGGGATCTTCCTTCGCAATGCGATCAACAACCACATCCCATGCCTTGAGCTGTTCGGCCATCACCGAATCCGGGGTACGGAAGACCTGCACGCCGCTCTTTTCCTGCAGGGTGACAAGGTCATCTGCATAGCGGGTCGTGTTGTGCCAGTAGAAGTTCGAGCTTTCTGCTTCCGAAGCATATTTCAGGATTGCCTGATGTTCTGCCGGAAGTGCATTGAACTTCTTCTTGTTGAAGGTGACTTCGAAGGTTTCCTGCGACTGGTGATAACTCGCGAGGTGATAGAACTTCGAGACATCCTGCATACCGAAGTCACGGTCAGATGTCGGGTTGTTGAATTCGGCTGCATCGATCAGGCCGGACTTCATGGCAGGCTGAATTTCGCCGCCCGGAAGCTGCACGACCGACATGCCCATTTCCAGAAGCACGTCTGCGGCAAGACCAACAGTACGATACTTCAGGCCCTTCATCTGAGAGGCGTCCTTGATTTCTTCCTTGAACCAGCCAAGCGGCTGAGCCGGCATCGGGCTGTTGAAGAAGGAAACCAGGTTCAGGCCAAGGGAACCCATCAGTTCGTCGAACAGTTCCTGTCCGCCGCCATAATGAATCCAGCCCAGCAGTTCCTGAGCGGACCAGCCGAAGCAGGGGCCGGTACCGAACAGCGAGGCAGCCTTTGACTTGGAATACCAGTATGCCGTCACATAATGCGCCGCATCGAGCACGCCGCGATGAACAGCATCCTGCATCTGGCTGGTCTTGACGACCGAATCCACGGCAAGCAGGTCGATCCGCAGATCCTTGCCGGCCATCGCGTGAACGCGATCAACATAGCTTTTTGCATTTTCGAGGAAGATGCCGCCACCCCAGGCAGCCTGCATTTTAAGAACGGTCGGAGCCGCAGTCGCAATATTTGGTGCTGCAACGGTTGCTGCCGCTGCACCGGCGGCAAGTGCGCCACCCCTGAGGAATTTACGCCGACCTACATTTTCATTTTTATCAGCCATGACATTTCTCTCCCATGATCATGTCGTTTGTTATGAAACCGGTATG
The DNA here is from genome assembly GCA_009649675.1 of Alphaproteobacteria bacterium HT1-32. NCBI lineage: Bacteria > Pseudomonadati > Pseudomonadota > Alphaproteobacteria > Alphaproteobacteria bacterium HT1-32. The sequence continues at coordinate 63,100 of WJPL01000002.1, forward strand.
CCGACCGTTATTTTTTTAATCTGTATCGGCACCGAACAGCTGTTGAAGCTCCCCAAAGGTTTCATATTGATCTGAGGGCACAAACCCTCACGATAGAACAAGATCATTCGATAGCCTTTGACGATGCGCAAGCGCCGTCATCGTTTCTCAGCAAAAGAATCTGCCCTTATTCCGTCAGATGGAACCGGTGATACCCTAATAAACGTAGACGGGTCCGCTGAATATTACGCGACCCGGTCTCCCGGCTGCTTCCCGGCGAAGTAGGCATCGATATTGTCCAGCGCCCGGAAGCCCATTGCATCACGAGTCTCAAATGTCGCACTGCCGATATGAGGCAGCATGAAAATGTTCTCGAGTTCGGCGAAGGCCGGATTACCGCCGGGTTCCTTCGCGAAGACATCCAGACCGGCAGCAGCCAGCTTGCCGGATTTCAGGGCTGCGATCAGTGCGGGTTCATCAATCAGCGCGCCGCGGGCGGTATTCACCACAACCGCGCCATCCGGCATCAGCCCGATCCGCTGAGCGTTGAGCAGGCCCGTTGTCTCCGGTGTGGCCGGGCAATGCAGGGACAGGAAGTTCGAGACAGCGAGAACACTTTCGACCGTATCGTGATAGGTCGCGCCCAGTTCCTTTTCCGGGCTGAGGCGGCTGCGATTATAGTAATGAATGTCCATGTTGAAGCCGCGTGCACAGCGGGCCATGGCCTGCCCGACACGGCCCATGCCGATAATGCCGAGTGTCTTGCCGGTCACATGCGAGCCGACCATGAAAGACGGGCTCCAGTGTTTCCATTCACCATTGCGCATCATCCGGTCGCCTTCGCTGGCGCGTCGCGCTGCACCGAGCAGCAGCAACATGGCAATCTCAGCCGTTGCATCGGACAGGACATCCGGAGTGTTGGTGACGATGATGCCGCGATCCTTGCAGGCTTTCAGATCACAATGATCGACCCCGACGGAATGATTGGCGATGATTTTCAGCCGGTCCGGCAGCCGGGCCACCATATCAGCGGAAAAATGTTCGGAATGGCAGGGCAGGACCGCATCGACATCCTGACATTTCGCGAGAAGCTCTGCCGGTGTGTAGACCTGGTCTTCCAGATTTACGCGTACGTCATAATCGCGGGCGGCACGTTCCAGTGTTCTGGCAGAAAGCTTGCGGGGGATCAGCAATACGGGCTTGTCGCTCATCGGGTCACTCCGGAAAAGGAAAAGGGTCAGCGGATAGGCACGTCCGCTGACCCTTAAACCATTTCACATCTGCCCGTAAACGCCGGAAACGGGCTTTTCCGGATTACAGAAGCCCTTCTTCCTCCAGAACCTTGCGTGCAACACGGAAGCATTCGAGGGATTGCGGCACCCCGCAGTAAATGCCGATGACATGAATAATGGCCCGGATTTCCTCTTTGCTGACACCGTTGGTGATCGCGCCACGGCAATGAATTTCCCATTCATGCATCTTGCCGAGGGCGCCAATCATCGACAGGTTCATCATTGAGCGGGTTTTCATGTCGATGGTTTCATCGCCCCAGCCAAAGCCCCAGCACCATGCGGTCATGGCTTCCTGAAACGGCAGGGTAAAATCGTCGGCGGCTGCGAGGTTTTTCTCGACATATTCTGCGCCCAGAGTTGCCTTGCGCTTGGCCAGGCCGGCTTCGAAAAGCTTGTCGTCCATTGATCGTCTCCTGTTATTGAGATTTCACCGGGCAATAATCGTCTGGTGATTGTGTCTTCATATCCGTGCCGAAGGCTGCGCATTTTCAAGAGAAAAGCAATTGTCCGGATAAAATAATTTGCAGTGCCGGGGCCTTTCGCCACATGCGGAACCTGTGCCGCCGAACATTCCTGATATGTGGATTTTGCAGGTTTCGGACAAACCCGATTTGGTCTAGCGTTCGACAGGATAACAATATTCAGGGATGAAACAGCGATGACCAGCTTGCAGGAATGGACGGAACGCGCGGACAGAGTGTTACCGGCAGGCGGGTTCGGCAATTTCGACCCGGGTATTGTTATTCGTGAAGGTCACGGCGCTCATGTTTGGGATGAAGACGGCAATAAATATATCGATTATCTGATCGGCTCCGGCCCGATGATTGTTGGTCACAGCCATCCGGAAGTGGTCGAGGTCGTGACCGAGCAGGTGGCAAAGGGCTTTACCTTCTTTGCCAACAACGCCAGCGGAATTGAACTGGCGGAAGAAATCACGGATGCGGTTGCCTGTGCCGATCAGGTCCGTTTTGTCAGCACCGGAAGTGAAGCCGACATGTATGCGATGCGGCTGGCCCGCGCCCATACCCGTCGTGACAAGATCATGAAATTCGAAGGTGGTTATCACGGCATGTCGTCAGAAGGTCTGATGAGCCTTGCGCCGACGAAGCTGGTGAATTTCCCGCAGGCAATGCCGGACTCAGCCGGAATTCCGGCGGCCGTCCGTGACAACATGATTGTCGCGCCTTTCAATGATCTGGAAATGGCCCGGCAGCTGCTGGAGGAATATGCCGATGAGATTGCCTGTGTCATCGTTGAGCCGTTGCAGCGTCTGATTCCACCAGCCCCCGGTTTCCTCGAAATGCTGCGGGCGGAGACCACGCGCCACGGTATCGTGCTGATTTTCGACGAGGTGGTGACCGGCTTCCGTCTGGCCTATGGCGGTGCCCAGCAGAAATATGGGGTGGTCCCTGATCTCTGTACTCTGGGGAAAGCCATTGGCGGCGGATTTCCGCTGGCGGCGATTGCCGGGAAGGCTGAGATCATGGCGCATTTTGACGTGAAAAAGGCCGGACCTGATGGTTTCACGACCCAGATCGGTACACTCAGTGGCAATCCGGTTGCCTCGGTGGCGGGTCTGAAGACGCTGGAAATTCTCAACCGGCCGGGTTCATACGAGCATATCTATGCCTGTGGCAAAACCATCATAGAGGCACTGGCCACACATCTCGGGGCCGCCGGTATTCCGCACCGCGTTGTCGGTGATCCGGTCATGTTCGATGTGGTGTTTGTGGATCATGATGTGCGTGATTACCGGGGCATCATGAAAGGTAACGCGGTGCGGGCGGCAAAATTCAACAGCCTGATCCGGGATAAGGGAATCCTGAAATCGCCGTCGAAGCATTATATCTCGCTGGCCCTGTCGGATGAGGATATCGAGCAGACGGTCAGTGCTATCGCAGAATCCGCCAGGCTGCTGGATTAGATCCGGCGGTCCGGGTTCCGCAGGGGGCGGTGGTCAGATTGCGCCGATTTTCTGCAACCGCTCCAGAACCAGCTTCATGGTTTCCGCCCGGAAGCTGTGTCCGCCCTTGAAAAGGCAGAAAGACAGGTTCTTTCCTGCTGGTGACTGTTGTTCCTCGCAGGTCATCTGACCGAAAGGGAAGGGGGTCTTGTCGCCATAATGTCCATAAGCGGCATACATGGATAAGACATCATGCACGTCACCCTGCTGCGTCTCCCGGATCTTTCGCCCGGTGAGCGGTACGGTCTGGTCGGCGTCGCCGTGAATATGAAGCAGGTGAGCAGGCGGGGTTGTGCAGGTCTGCGGTATCGGACGCCAGAAGGTGCCGGACATGGGGACAAAGGCAGCAAACATCCTGCTGCGATGACAGGCCAGCGTCCAGACCATCATGCCGCCCGCAGAAAACCCGGTGGCGACCAGCCGGTTGCGGTCAATCGGGAATCTTGCGGTCACATCTTCAATCAGGCGGTCAAAGTATGGCAGTTCATCGACGCTGGTCTCTGCATTCCATGAGGGGGCACCGGGCAGTGACCAGCCGGTTCCCGAGGACTTCGTTGCGATCAGGGCAAAGCCCAGGTCTGTGACGATTTTACGCAGGCTTTTGTTTGCCATCACACCGGCGGCGGTTCCCCGGTGCCCGTGAGAGTAGATGACTGCCCCGACGGGTGTTGCGCCATCATGGCCCTGCGGCATGTCTATCCGGTAGATGCGGTCGCCTATGACACAGTCGCTATCAGGGCCGCAGGCTGTGGCGCCGGATGACACAACGGTCAGGCCAACCAGAATGGCGAGCAGGGCGATGGGGAAATGCATGTGATCCGGTCCTGTTGAAGCTGCCAGTCTGGCCGTTCGGATTTGCCCCCGGCCATGCGTTTAGGCAATGACTGATTGCCGACTTCAAGCACAATTTACCCGGGGCTGACTGCCCGCCGGCATGCGACAATGAAAAACCCTGTTCAGAGGGCTGGTATAGGACGCGCTGGATAGGTAAATGTACCTGTCTTATGACTTTTTGAACTGGACCCGATCATGACTGTGCGTACCTATCCTGTTGAACTGACTGCTCCGGATATTGAGCCTTATCGTAAGGGAAACACCGGAATTGAGTTTGTTACGACCTTTGACAGCGGGATCGCCGGTCCGCATGTGATGATTAATGCCGTCACCCACGGCAATGAAATCTGTGGTGCAATTGCTCTCGACAAGCTGTTCAAGGCCGGCGTGAAGCCGCTGCGGGGCAAGCTGACGCTGGGGTTCATCAACCACATGGCCTATCACACCTTTGATGCCGGAAAGCCGGGCGACAGCCGTTTTGTCGATGAAGACTTCAACCGTGTCTGGGTTGAAGAACGTCTCGACGGCACGGAAGATACAGTTGAACTGCGCCGCGCCCGCGAGCTGCGCCCGCTGTTCGATACGGTCGACATGATGCTCGATATTCATTCCATGAGCACTTATTCCAAGCCGCTGATGATCTGCAACGGCCTCGACAAGGAGGTCGCCCTGACGGAGAAGGTGAACTATCCCGGCCACATCATGTGCGGTTCCGGCCATGTTGTCGGCAAACGGCTGATCGAATATACGCCGTTCAATGATACGTCGAACAACAAGGTCGCGATGCTGGTTGAGTGCGGTCAGCACTGGGCTGCGGAAACCGGCCGTATTGCAATGGATACGGCGCTGCATTTCCTGCGTGCCACAGAAACGGTCTCAGCCGACTTCCTGAATGAGCATTTCTCTGATGTTGGCCGCAACCCGGAGAAGGCAGAGATGTGGGAAGTGACCGCAGGTGTCACCGCGAAGACCGACAACTTCAATTTCGTTCAGGAATTCATCGGCATGGAAGTGATCGAGAAGGCGGGCACGGTCATTGCCAATGACGGCGGTGAGGAAGTTGTCACACCTTACGATAACTGCCTGCTGATGATGCCGAACTATACCCCCGGCGCCGGTGCCCGCAGACTGCGCCTGTGCAAGCGGATGAAGTGATCGCCTGAAAACAGCGATCCTGAACAGAAAGCCCGTCCGCCGTATCCCGGCGGGCGGGTCTTTTTTTGTTCCCCCGGCAGTGCGGACTCCCGTCTCTCAGCCGGAGAGACTATTTTGCAGCGGAAGAACTTACCGGACAGGCTTGATGGTCAGAGCAGGGTTGCAGCGGAGGTCGCGTTGGATGCTGGCGCTGGTGGCCATTGCCGTCGCCGGAATTGCAGTCTGGCAGGCGACTTACTGGACACGTGCATTCGCACTCGACAATCTGCGCGAACGCAGTGCCGGGGTGTTGCGTCTGACTGTTGATAACCTTGGTGTCGAACTGGCGCGGTTCATTTTCCTGCCACGGGTTCTCTCCACCAATCCGGCCCTGTTGTCGGCGGTTGATACACGGGCTGACGGGGTCGCTCTCAGCAGGGCTGACCGGACGCTTGAACAGATAGAGGGCGTTACCGGGGCGGCGGATATTTTTCTTTATGATGTCGGCGGGACGGTCATCGCCGGGCGCTCTGCGAGAGGCGGACCTTCGGTGATCGGTGAAAACCTGGCTGGCACGCCCTTCTTCATGGCAGCACTTGAGGGTCGGTTGGGGCGGTTTTTTACGGTTGAGACTGCAACGCGGGTGCCGATCTATGCCTATGCCCACGCCGTTCGCAGCAGAGGTGTGGTCCGGGGTGTGGTGGTGGTGGTGATCGATCTCGGGCGGGCGCAGGACAAGTTCAAACTACTTTCAGCAGAGCATGAAATCATCGTCAGTGACCGGGAAGATGTCATCTTCCTGTCCAGTAATCCGGACTGGCGTCTGCAAAGCCTGCGCCCGCTGACGACAGCAGACCGCAAGGCAATCGAACTTGATGGACGATATTCCGGTGTGCCGGTCGGGCAGTCATCAATCGGCATTCAGTCGCGGCAGGGGGATCTGCTAACCCTGTCCACGGGGCTTTCGGATAACCATCCCGGTCCGGCAGGGCCGGAGTTCCTGCGTCTTGAGCGTCCCCTGACCAAGGCAGACTGGCAGGTTGCCATTCTGGTCGATACCTCGCTGGTCCGGCGCCAGACTGCGGTGGCCGGGTTTGCGGCACTGATTGCCGTCATCAGTCTGCTTTTGCTGGTCACGGCGGTTTATCAGCGCCGGCGACGAATCCATGAACGTCTGGCTTTTCAGACGGATGCCAATATCCGGCTGGAGGAGCGGGTGCATGAACGCACCGCAGAACTGACCGAGACAAACCGGCAACTGCATGCATCGGTTCTGGAGCGTCAGAAGGCGGAGGATAATCTTCGGCTGGCGCAGGAAGAACTGATCCAGACGTCAAAGCTGGCGGCGCTGGGACAGATGTCAGCCGGGTTGAGCCATGAACTGAATCAACCCCTGGCGGCGATCCGGTCTTATGCCGATAACGCCCGGGCTTATCTGGAACGCGGACAGGCGGATAAGGTTCTGAATAACCTGTCCGGGATCGGGGAACTGACCGAACGGATGGCGCGAATTATCCGGAATTTGCGAACCTATGCCCGGAACGAGAAAACCCCGGTCCGTCCGGTCTTATTGTCCGATGCGCTTGATCAGGCTGTGTCTCTTCTGGAAGCCCCCCTGCGCGATGCGGGAGCCGTTCTGCGTATCGAAAACCCGGATCGCAAGGAACGGGTGATGGGGGGTGATATTCGCCTGCAACAGGTGTTCATCAACCTCATTTCCAATGCAATTGACGCGGTGACCGGGCAGCCTCAACGTGACATTCTGATTGCGGTCACCTGTGAGCCGGAGGTTGTTACCTGCACCGTCAGGGACAGCGGAACAGGTATCAGTCCGGATGATCTCGGTCGCGTGTTCGATCCCTTCTTCTCGACGAAAGAGGTGGGGATGGGCACCGGACTTGGTTTGTCCATTACATATGGAATTGTACAGTTGTTTGGTGGTCAGATTACAGCCGCGAACCATCCGGATGGCGGCGCCCTGTTTACGCTGCGCCTGAGACGGGTGACAGCAGATCGTAATACCGCGGAGGGAAAGACATGAACGCAGATGTCATGCTGATCGATGACGAAAAGCATCTGCGCACGGCCTGTGAACAGGCGCTGGACCTGGCCGGACTGACAGTGGAATGCCATGCCCGGGGAACCGAGGTGCTGGCGGGCCTGTCACGCACCTGGGCGGGGGTTATTGTCAGCGATGTGAAGATGCCGGGTATCGACGGGCTGACCCTGATGAACCGGGTCATGGCGCTGGATCCGGAAATACCGGTTATCCTGATGACCGGGCATGGTGATGTGCCGATGGCTGTCGATGCCATGCGGGACGGGGCTTATGACTTCATCGAGAAACCGTTCCCCTCGGAGAAACTGGTCGGTGCGGTGCGGCGGGCGCTGGAAAAACGGCGTTTGGTTATCCAGAATCGGGCTTTGCAGGATGCTCTTGATACGGTTGGTCCTCTGGAACGGCGGATTGTCGGGCAGGACAAGACGATCATTGACCTGCGTCGTCAGGTCGCGGCGTTCGGTCCCATCGGCGCCGATGTTCTGATTGTCGGCGAAACCGGCACGGGCAAGGAACTGGTGGCGCGCAGCCTGCATGAGCTTTCATCCCGCGCGGAGGCCCGGTTTGTGCCAATCAACTGCGGTGCCCTGCCAGACAGCCTGATCGAAAGCGAACTGTTCGGGCATGAAGAGGGGGCCTTTACCGGGGCCAGCAAGCAGCGCCTCGGCAAGTTTGAATATGCCAATGGCGGGACATTGTTCCTTGATGAGATTGAGAGCATGCCGGTCGAACTGCAACCCAGACTGCTGCGGGTTTTGCAGGACCGGCGGATTGTCCGGCTGGGATCGAACACGGAACGGCCTGTGGATGTGCGGGTCATCGCGGCAACGAATGAAGACCTGCTGGTTGCGGCGGGCCGGGGCAGCTTCCGGACCGACCTCTATTACCGGCTGAATGTCTTATCCCTGCCACTGCCCGCGCTGCGGCAACGCCGCTCTGATATTCCGCTGCTGTTTCATCATTTCGTCGGGCTGGCGGCAACCCGCTTCAAATGTACGCCGCCTGAAATGTCGCCCTTGCAGTTGCAGCAGTTGCTGACCCATGACTGGCCGGGAAACGTGCGTGAACTTGAGAATGTCGCCATGCGTTTCGCGCTGGGGCTGGGTGTGGGAACCGGTTCGGGAACGATTACCCCTGCTGATGCAGAGGATTATTCCGGGGGCACGCTGACGGAAAAGGTTGCGGGGTATGAGAAACGGTTGATTGAACAGGCCCTTATGGCGAATGACGGCAGCATCAAGGCCACTTATGAACAGCTCGGTCTGGCGCGCAAGACGCTGTATGACAAGATGAAAAAATACGGCCTGAATGACCCCGGCCGGGCTGAATAGGCAGAAGATGCCTGTGGCGATATTCCCCACATGCCCTGATAAATATGTGCAGGAAATTACCCATTTCCTGTCCCCGGGATGCCTCCTTTGCATGATCGGGTTTTCCGGACGTGGCCGGTCGTGCGGCTTTGATTTGGCACCGGCAGGCAGAGCTGTTTCTGGCACAGCGGTTGCTATGAAACTGGTGTGATTATCAACGGCCGACGAACGGTCGGCTGAAACAAGCTCTGTAACCCCTCCGGGAGGATATCCAATGCGCAAGACAACTGCTGCCATTCTGGCGACTGTCGCTCTTTCCTTCTCTGCTGCACCGGCGCTCGCGAACTGCGATCCCGGCGAAATGGTGATCAAGTTCAGCCATGTTACCAACACCGACAAGCACCCGAAGGGTATTGCCGCGAGTATGGTCGCTGATCGTGTGAACGCCGAAATGAACGGCAAGGCCTGCATGCAGGTTTTCGGTAACTCCAGCCTGTATGATGACGACAAGGTTCTCGAAGCAATGCTTCAGGGCGATGTCCAGCTGGCGGCACCATCACTGTCGAAATTTGAAACCTTCACCAAGAAATTCCGCGTGTTCGACCTGCCTTTCATATTCAAAGATGTCGATGCGGTTGACCGTTATCAGAATTCCAAGGACGGTCAGGCGCTGCTTGATTCGATGAAGCGCCGCGGGCTGCAGGGTATCGCCTTCTGGCATAACGGCATGAAACAGCTTTCGGCCAGCAAGCCGCTGCTGGTCCCTGCCGATGCGAAGGGCCTGAAGTTCCGTATTCAGCCGTCGGATGTGCTGCAGGCACAGTTCGAGGCGCTGGGTGCCAACCCGCAGAAAATGGCTTTCAGCGAAGTTTATGGCGCCCTGCAGACCAAGGTCGTCGACGGTCAGGAAAACACCTGGTCCAATATCTATGGCCAGAAATTCTTTGAAGTGCAGGACGGCTCCACTGAAACCAACCACGGCATTATTGATTATCTCGTGGTTGCCTCGAACGAATGGTGGGACGGTCTGCCCGGTGATCTGCGCGATCAGCTTGCGACCATCATCAGGGAAGTCACGGAAGAGCGTAACGCGGAATCGACCAAGGTGAACGAAGAAGCCAAGGCTGCGATCATTGCTGCCGGTGGTGTTATCCGCACTCTCGACGACGAACAGCGCGCGCTGTGGGTCAAGGCGATGAAACCGGTCTGGGCCAAGTTTGAAGATGGCATCGGCGCTGACGTTATTGCCGCCGCTGTATCCTACAACAGTCCGAACTGAACCCTCTCAAAGACAGGTAACTGACCAGTATCGTTCAGGCGGCTTCCGGAACCGGGGCCGCCTGAGCTTTATGGCCATCTGGAAAAACAAATCAGCCTCCGGGAGGATGGGATGCCAAAAGGTTCAGGCAGCGGGATCGGACGCCTTATCGACAATCTGGAAGAGGGTCTGATCGCCCTGCTTCTGGGCCTCATGACACTGGTGACTTTCGCCAATGTCATCGCCCGCTATGTGTTCAATTCCAATATTCTGTGGGCGCTGGAAACCACGGTTTTCCTGTTCGCCTGGTTGGTGCTGATCGGCGCATCCTACTGCGTAAAGAAGAACAGCCATCTGGGGGTCGATGTGGTGCTGGGGGCTTTATCTCCGGCGTTGCGCAAACTCATGGGAATTTTTGCTGTCTCGGCCTGCATCGCGTTCTGTCTGCTGCTGCTGTACGGCTCGTGGGCCTACTGGCTGCCTTTCGCTACGAAGCAGGCCTTCTATGAGGTCAATGACATCCCCATGCCGGGCTATCTCCAGTTCATCGCGGATCTGGTGAACGGGGGCGAAAAGTATGAGAAAATCCCGCGCTTCATTCCCTATTTCGCCCTGCCTCTGGGTGTCAGCCTGCTGACCCTGCGGTTTGTGCAGGCTGGCTGGTATATCCTCAAAGGCGACCAGCAGATGGTCATCGCCAGCCACGAAGTCGAGGAACAACTGGTCGCTGCCTCCTCTGGCCGGGAGGGCTGATCATGACTGTTGTCCTGCTGTTTGGTCTGGTCATTGGCCTGCTGCTGATCGGGGTGCCGATTGCCATCAGCCTTGGTCTGTCCTCGATGATTTTCCTGCTGCTTTATTCAGAGGCATCACTCGCCTCGATTGCGCAGATGATGTTCAATGCCTTCGCCGGACATTACACGCTGCTGGCGATTCCGTTCTTTATTCTGGCCTCGACCTTCATGTCGACCGGCGGTGTTGCGAACCGGATCATACGGTTTGCGGTGGCCAGTGTCGGCCATTACCCGGGTGGTCTGGCGATTGCCGGTGTCTTCGCCTGCATGCTGTTCGCTGCCCTTTCCGGGTCTTCCCCGGCGACGGTGGTTGCCATCGGCAGTATCGTGATCGCGGGTATGCGGCAGGTCGGCTACAGCAGGGAATTTGCTGCGGGTGTGATCTGCAATGCCGGTACTCTCGGCATTCTGATACCGCCCTCCATTGTCATGGTGGTCTATGCGGCGTCCGTTGATGTGTCGGTTGGGCGCATGTTCCTGGCGGGGGTCATTCCCGGCCTGATCGCCGGTCTCATGCTGATGGTGGCGATTTATATCTATGCCCGTATCAAGGGGCTGCCGTCAGAACCACGCGCCTCCTGGTCAGAACGGTTTCGGGCCGCGCGTCGTGCGGGCTGGGGCCTGTTCCTGATCGTGATCATTCTGGGCGGCATTTATGGCGGTGTCTTCACACCGACTGAAGCGGCTGCGGTTGCCGCTGTCTATGCCTTTCTGATTGCCAATTTTGTCTATCGGGACATGGGGCCGCTGAAAGGTGCAGATGGTGAGAATGCCAGCCTGATGCAGCGTCCGTCGGCTTTGCTGACGGTCTGGACTCATCCGGATACCCGGAAATCCCTGCTGGATGCGGGCAAGCTGACCATCATGCTGATGTTCATCATCGCCAACGCGCTGATCCTCAAGCATGTGCTGACGGAGGAACGGATTCCGCAGGCGATTACGGAAGTCATGCTGGCGGCCGGGTTCGGTCCGGTCATGTTCCTGATCGTCGTCAATATCCTGTTGCTGATTGGCGGTCAGTTCATGGAACCGTCGGGTCTGATTGTTATCGTCGCGCCGCTGGTTTTCCCGATTGCCATCCAGCTTGGTGTCGACCCGATTCATCTCGGCATCATCATGGTGGTCAATATGGAAATTGGCATGATTACCCCGCCTGTCGGCCTGAACCTGTTTGTCACTGCCGGTGTTGCGGGGATGTCAGTGATGAATGTGGTCAGGGCGGCGATGCCCTGGGTCGGGGTCATGTTCATTTTTCTGATCATTGTCACCTATGTACCGATTCTGTCGACCTGGTTGCCGACCAGTCTGATGGGACCGGAGATCATTACGAAGTAAGGAATGTCTGATCCGGTTCCTGATGTCCGCGCTGCCTGATGTGGCAGGGGCGTCAGGAGCCGGGGATCTGGATTTCGGCAGTCAGCGGCAGATGGTCTGATGCCTGCCGATATTCCGGGTAGGTACGGGCCTGCCCGATCATCCCGGCAGGCCGTGACCATATCCGGTCGAGCGGCAGCAACGGAAACCGGGAGGGGAAGGTTCGCAGTCCGGTACGGTCTGCCATAACCCCGGCAAGTCCGGTCTTGCGGCGTTCCATCAGCCAGTTGTTGAAATCACCCATGACGATGAGCGGTAATGACCAGTCGCTGGTGATCAGCCGGCGCAGGATTGCAATCTGGTGTCTGCGCTCCCGTATTTTCAGTCCGAAATGGGTTGCGAGAACCCGCACCCGACCTTTCTTCCCGGACCGGATAACGGCTTCGATGACCCGTCTTGGCTCATGGCCGTCCAGTGATATATCGTGGATTTTGCCAGACTGGATAGGGTGGCGGCTGGCCAGCATCTGACCGTAATGTCGGTCAGGTGTAATGATTGACCAGGCATAATGGCCGTGATCGCCAACGGCTTTCCGCAGGCCGTCGGCGGTTTTGCTGCGGCTGGTTTCATCGCCCCGGCATTCAACTTCCTGAAAAGCGGCGATGTCCGGGGAAATGTTACTGATGGCCCGGTCGATCCGGGCAGGATCGTGCCGGCCGTCGGCACCGACAAAGCCGTGAATGTTCCACGATAAAAACCGCATGTTTTTTGACGTCAAGATTCAGGCCGTACCGGCATTTCGCAGTTTTTCGGCCAGCGCCTGAAGGCCGAAGGACAGGGCAAGCCAGCAGGCGATGGCCAGTGCGAAAAGGGTCATTGACGTGGGGGTCGGATCAGACAGAACGGCACCAATCTGGTGGCCGAGAAGTGTCATGATCAGGATGCCCGGACCCATTCCGAGTATAGTGCCGAGGATATAATCGCCAAACCGGATATGGCTGGCACCGGCAACCAGATTTATGACAGTGAAGGGTGCGATCGGCAGCATACGCAGGGCGGCGACACTGAGGACGCCGCGTTTTGCGAGTTTGCGACTGAGCTTGTTGATCGTGATGCCCAGCAGGTTACGCATGATATCGCGACCGGCATAATGCCCCGCACCGTAGGTGACGATGGCACTGCATACCGAGCCTGTCAGGGCAAAGATGAAAGCCTGCACCGGGTCGAGCAACAGGCCGGTGACCGCAATCATGACGGTTACCGGAAACATGATGAAGCCGCCCAGCACAAAGCAGAGTGGTACAAGCAGAGGTATCCAGGCACTGCCGGCAAACTGGTTCAGCTGTTCTGCCAGATCGGCCGGGCTGGTCATCTGGGCCAGCGGTGTGAACCGCCAGATGGCGATAAGGACCAGAATGACGACTGCGCCGAACAGCGGCTTTACAAGGCGTCGTCGCCCCTGTCGCACGACCTGACCGCTGAACATGTCACCAACAAAATTCGGAGTGTCGATCGGGCGTTCCGGATCGGCGATGCTTTGTACGGTGAGAGAAATCTGGTCTTCGGGTGTGTCAGATATCTCTACCGGCTTCAGGCACCGGTCCTGTTCGGAGAAGCGATCGATGCATCGGATCAGGCCATCCTCGTCGATGGCCTTACGAATAGTGTCTGTGTCACAGTCCAGATGCTCTGCCAGCAGACGGGCGCGGATACAGGCGATGGTTTCCGATTCTTCATCCGTGCTGGCTTCAATGCTGAGATCACATTCCGTATCGGTTCGCATGGAGCGGTTGTTGATATTGGAGGAGCCGACCCGCAACAGCCGGTTATCAATGATCAGCAGCTTGGCGTGAACCATTACGCCCTCGCCGCTTGCGTCATCAGGCAGAGCCGGGAAGACCAGCCGCACACGGTCTGCCAGATCATTCTCGGCGATCCGGCGCATGAAGCGGATGCGTCCGAGATTCATGCTGCGCTCTTCAAGCCAGCTCTGATGCACATTGGGAGCGACGATCAGGACTTCGAGATCCGGTTTTTCCTTCATGCAGGTGATCAGACTGTCAGCAACGGCATTTGCGGTCAGGAACTGGTTTTCGATATAGATGCATTTCTCGGCAGCTTCGATTGCCCTCTTGTACAGCGCTTCGACTTCATAAAAGCCGCCGGAACCATATTGGGGGGGCAGGGTGCGGGAGATGCTGATGCTGACCTTCTCGAATTCCGGATCAACGCTGTCGGGCCAGCAGTCGCCGGTCGGGTCAACGGCTGGCGGCTCGGTACAGCTTGCCAGCCGCCAGCGTTCACGCGCCAGATCCGCCATTGCCCCGGCTGCATCGCCATCGACGACCATCTGAATATCGTGGAACGGGCGGTAGGGATTGCCGAGCGGGTCAACCCGTGCGTCGTTTGTCAGCGCATGTGACGGATCATCCCAGCGGTTGACGGCCAGATCAATGCCGCCGCTGAAGGCGACCGTATCGTCAATCACGACAATTTTCTGATGATGTGAGGAGCCAACGGGCAGCACGTCATCCAGGCATACCTTGATCTGGGCCGGGGTCATCCAGTCCAGATGTATCGAGGGCAGGGGCTCGCGTTCCAGGGCGTAAAGCATGGAATAGTCCCAGAGCAGAATGTGGATTTTCAGGTCCGGGGTCTTTTCCGCCAGGGCTGTCAGGAAGGGGCCGAGCGTCTCCGGAAAACCATCGTCCGGCGGCCCGTCAGGCCCGTAAAGAGGTGTTCGACTGTCGACATCCCATCCAGCGATGAAAACCGTCGACCTTGCCTTGATCAGGCTTTCCCGCAGGGCAGCATAATAAGGGGCAGCGTCAACCAGCACGGCGGCGCGGTTGGCGGTTTCGGTTCGCCAGCAGGTTTCGCCATCGACGAGGATCGGCTGGTCTTTCTGCATCATTCGGATTGTAGCTTTCTGTTCGTTTACAAGGACGTATACGCAATTCAGGGGTGAAAGTTCCGGTCGCATCCGGATTGCGTTCTGCTGTCCGGCGGCTAACCTGCTTATCCCCTTATCTGAATGATAGCATCGGGCAGTGTGATGACGACAACCGGTCCTGACTATATCGATTTATGGCCGACCCGCATGTTGCGTTTTTCGCTGCCGGGATCTGCTGCGGCGAATCCGCTGCTGGCAGAGCTTATCAGACAGGCGGACAGCCAGAGATCAGAAATGACCACCAGCTATCTGGAGTCCGACTTTCTGCGTACTGACCATCCGGTTATCGAATGGCTGGGGAACTGTCTCCGGCGGGCTGTGCAGGATTATGCGACCAGTCTGGGTATTGACTATACACTCGATTACAGCCTTCAGGGCTGGGCGAATCTCAACCGCTTCGGGGATTACCATAACCTCCACAATCATCCGCATAGCTGGCTGAGCGGCACTTACTATGTGCAGATGCCGGATGGTACTGACGATCTGCCGGGCCGTGATGACCGGAATCCCGGTGCGATCAGCTTTTTCGACCCGCGGGGGCAGGCGAATATGAATGCCATTAAAGGAGACGGGCAGGTCGATCCCGAATACCGGGTTACGCCGGCCGCTGGCGACCTGCTGCTCTGGCCGGCTTTCCTGCATCATCTGGTTCACCCGAATCTGAGCCAGGAACAGCGGATGTCAGTTTCCTTCAATGTGGTGCTGAAATGGCGGGACAGCTACCTGCCGTGAACCCGTCCCGGACAGCAGGTGATATATCTCCGGATTGACTTAACTGATCCGGGAATATCAGATGCAGCCCAAGAATAAAAAGCCTGCAACAACCTGTATTCTGCGGGTTATCAGCCTATCAACCATCATCTCGGGGAGAGAACAGATGAACCTGATTAAATCTATCGGTCTGGCCGGTCTCGGACTGGCTGTCAGCCTTGGTGCCGCGCAGGCAGAAACCCGCGTGGTCTATAAGTCCGCGAAGAGCTCTTCATCCTATTATCAGATGGGCGTTGAAATTGCCGAAGCGATGAAAGCCGGCACCAACGGTGATGTTATCGTCACGGTCGAGGAAAGCCAGGGCTCGGTCCAGAACGTTATGGAAGCGGCTCAGCGTCAGGGAAATTTCGTGTTCACCACGCCGCCTGCACTGGTCAATCTTGCGCAGGGCGCGAAGGCCATGTTCAAGGACAAGGGCAATCCGAAATATGATGATATCCGGGCATTGTTCCCGATCCCGTCCCTGACCATGCATTTCGTCGTCAGTGAAAAGAGCGGCATCAAGTCTTTTGCCGATATGGAAGGCAAGACCATCCTGATCGGGAAAGGTAGCTTTGGTGCGACGGAAGGTGAGAAATATCTCAAGCTGTTCGGCCTTGAAGGCAAGGTGACGCTGGCCGACGTGGAACTGTCGAATGCGGTTCCGGCACTGAAGAACGGCCAGATCGACGGGTTCGTCACCGCCGGTTCATTCCCGGCGCCGAATGTGATTGAAGCTGCTGCCGGCAGTGGTGTCAGTGTTCTGTCCCTCAGTGATGAGCAGATCGCGATGACAAAGCGTACACGGCTGGTCATTCCGGCAGGCACCTATGCCGGTCAGGATGCGGATATCGTGACGACATCGCTGCCCGTGGTTGCCTACACCACAACCGGTATGGATGACGCAACGGCCTATGAAATGGTCAAGACCTTCTGGGGCCAGCGTGAGAAAATGGCTGCGGGTGCTGCCTGGTGGAAAGGCGTCAATCCGGAGATGCTGGAGAATATCACCAGCAAGATTCATCCCGGCGCGATCAAATTCTACAAGGAAAAGGGCTTCGCCCTGACCGATGCGCATATGTAAGACAAACAGGGCGGTGGATTACTGAGCCGCCCCGGTTTTTACGGTCCTTCGAGACGCGACTGCGTCGCTCCTCAGGATGAGGTGATTTGTGTGTTCCTTATTCTGAGGAGGCGCAAAGCGCCGTCTCGAAGGACCGTTTCGAACGCCCGGCACCAGTCAAGCGGAGAACCGTCATGCCGACACAGGTCCGCCTGTTCTGGGGCCTTCTTGGTTTCATTTCCATCGCCTTTCATCTGGGACTGATCTTCTCTGGTCTGGTTCCGAATCTGATCAGCCGTCCGCTGCATATGGCGCTGGCACTACCCTGGGCGCTGGTGTTTATCGCGAGAACCCCGTTGCAGCGGGTGAGCGGTATTATTCTGACACTGGCTGGCGGGGCGGCGACGGTCTGGGTTGCTTTCAATCAGTCCGCGTTATCGGATCAGTATGGTTTTCTGTCCGGTGATTTTCAGCTGGTTCTGGCCATCACATTGCTGGTGACCGTGCTGGAAATGGCGCGCCGGTCAATCGGCTGGCCGCTGCCGGTGGTGGCTGCGCTGGCTTTGGCCTATGGCCTGTTTGGTCAGCATATTCCCGGTGAGTTCGGCCATCCCGGCACACCTCTCAACAGCTTTCTCGGAACACTAACCATTGCGGAAGGTGGCCTCTGGGGCAGTCTGACAGCGGTTTCGGTAAACATCGTCGCGATCTTTGTGATCTTCGGGGCTGTGCTGAACGCGGGAGAAGCCGGGCAGGGCTTCATGAATGTGGCGGCTGCTGCTGCCGGGCGGCTGAAAGGCGGGGCTGCGAAAGTGTCGGTCATTGCATCTGCTCTGTTCGGCTCAATCTCCGGTTCGGCCTCGGCCAATGTTGCCTCCACCGGCGCGATTACCCTGCCGACCATGACCCGGCTTGGTTATCCGAAAGCACTGGCCGGTGCTGTTGAGGCGGTGGCGTCATCCGGTGGCCAGATCATGCCGCCGCTGATGGGGGCGGGGGCCTTTGTCATGGTGGAGCTGACCGGCACCCCCTATACCGGCATCATGGCGGCGGCGCTGTTGCCTGCATTGCTGTATTTCATTGCGGTCTGGATTGGTATCGACGGCTTTTCCACCCGCTATGAACTGCGCGGACTGAGTGCAGAGGAACGCCCTTCGGCACAGGATGTGCTGATCACTTCGGCTTTCTTCATGGTGCCGTTCTCGGTTCTGCTGTGGGGGATTTTTATTGGCGATTTCACACCGCAATATGCCGCCTGTCTGGCAATTCTGGCGGGTGTCCTGCTGTTGCCCTTCGATGCCCGGCTGAAACTGGATATCAGGCGCACGGCGGAGCGGGTATTGGATGCCTGTATCAGTGCGGGCAGCCAGATCGCCATGATCGGTGCGATCATTCTCTGCGCGTCGATTGTCATCGGTGTGCTCGGGATTACCGGGCTGGGTGTGAAGATCACCTCGGTCATTCTGTCTGGTTCCGGCGGGATGCTGTGGCCTGCACTTTTATTGACGGCACTGGCCTGTCTTATCCTCGGCATGGAAGTACCGACAACGGCAGCCTATGTGATCTGTGTTTCTGTCGCCGGGCCGGCTCTGATTTCGCTGGGGCTTGAGCCGCTGCTGGCGCATCTCTTTGTCTTCTGGTTTGCGCTGCTCTCGACCATCACCCCGCCAGTTTGTGGGGCTGTGTTCATTGCCGCCGGCATTGTCGGGGAGAACTGGCTGAAAGTTGCCATCTTCGCGATGGCGCTGGGTCTTGGTCTTTACCTCATCCCGCTGGGGATGGTGGCCAACCGTGATCTCATCGAACTGGCGGATGCACCGCTCTCCGCCCTGTTTGCGATGCTGAAGGTGGGCGTCGGGATTGCGCTGGTTTCAAACGGGGTGATTACGCCGAAAGTCTGGTTCCTGCGTGCTGGGCTTGTTGCGGCGGGCGGGGTGGTTGTGTTCGCGCCGGTCAGTATCTGACGAAATACCCGGATACTGCGACTTTCCAAAACGCCGAAAATCCCTATATATCCTCTCATCCCGTCCCATTGCCGGAGGTTGCGACATGCGCACCTATCTTCATTTCGATCTGCCGACCCGCACCGTTGAACGTGAAACCCGGTCCGGTGAGCAACTGGCCTATGCCGGACGGTATTATATTGCCAGGACGCTGGTGGAACGGGATGTCGCGACGGTGGACCCGCTGTCTGCTGACAATCCGCTGATCTTCTCGGTCGGGCCGTTTGCCGGGACCAACTTTTCAAATGCGAACCGCATCAGCGTCGGCTGCAAAAGCCCTCTGACCGGCGGGATCAAGGAATCCAATGCGGGCGGCACTTTCGGCTTTGCCCTCGGCCAGATGGAAATCTGCGGGTTTACCCTGAACGGCGTGTCTGATGACTGGGTGGTTATCCGGATCACCAAGGACGGTGAGATTACCTATGACGATGCCACGCCTTACATGGGCAAGGGCAATATCGAAGCGGCTGGACTGCTGCATGAGAAATATGGCGAGAAGGTCAGTCTGGCGCTCTGCGGTCCGGTTGGTGAATATCAGGGGCTGGTCGCCGGCATCGCCTTCTCTGACCCGGAAAACCGGCCGGTCCGGATCGCCGCCCGTGGTGGCGTCGGCGCGGTGATGGGATCGAAGAAAGTAAAAGCCATCGTTGCCGACAAGGTGAAGATGCCGACCTTCTCTGATCGCAAGAAGGTCATGATGGGTGTGCGCGACTATGGCCAGAAGCTGAATGCGGATGCCGCCATTCAGGCGCTGAACAGCCGTGGTACCGCGATGGTGGCTGACATCATCAATCACATGGGCGGTCTGCCGGTGCGCAACTTCTCCTCCGGACAGCTGGTCGACCGTGAGAAAGAGACCCTGAAAATGGGCGGTGAGTTCATTCGTGAGCAGAACCTGCAACGGGGTGGCACCCCCACCCATGCCTGCATGCCGGGCTGTCTGATCCAGTGCTCGAACATCTATGCCGACAAGGATGGCAAGGAGATGGTCTCGCCGCTGGAATATGAAACCATCGGCCTGCTGGGCACCAACTGCGGTCTGTCCGACCCGGATGATGTGGCCCTGCTGAACCAGATCGCCAATGACCTGGGTATCGACACCATCGAAATCGGTGCGACGCTGGGTGTGCTGATGGAAGCCGGTCAGGCAGCCTTCGGCGATCATGTGTTCATGGCGGCGGCACTGGAAGATGTGCGCAAGGGTAATGAGCGTGGACGCCTGCTGGCGCAGGGCACGCATCGTGTTGGTGAGCATTATAATGTGAAGCGTGTACCGGTCATCAAGAAACAGGCCATCAGCGCTTATGACCCCCGGGTTATCGAAGTGACGGGAATCAGCATGATGGTCACGGCGCAGGGTGCGGACCATACAACCGGTAACCTGCCGACCTTTGACTGCAAGGACAAGACGACCGAGGAACTGGCGGAAGCCAGCCTTGATGTACAGGCGCTGTGCGCTGCTGCGGATTCCGTTGGTCTCTGTGTTTTTGGCCGGTCGGTGACGAACATCAATTTTGAACTCATCATGGACTCGATCAACGGCGCGCTCGGCACCGAACTGCCCATTGATTTCATCCCGACCATGGGCCGTGAGGCGCTGGTGATGGAAATGCAGTTCAACGAGAAGGCGGGCTTTACGGTCGCCGATGACGAACTGCCAGCCTTCTTCTATGACGAGAAGCTGCAACCCACCAACAAGTCGGCCCGCCATCACGCGCAGGCCGTCAACGATTACCGACTGGAATGGCTGTCCAAACACAATGTCACTGTGAATGCGCTGCCGAGCGACAGCCCTTACTGAGCTTTATAGTACGGCCATAAACCCTGTCATCCCGTCGACGGCCGGGATGACAGGGTTTCATCGTTGAGCCAGCAGGCTTCGGACACCCGGAGCCAATCAATTACCCCATGATCTCGCGGCAATGTTATTGTACCGGACCGGTGACATTCGGTAACTGCTGACCGGGTTCATAATCATGTGGGGGCTATCGGCGATGTTCAGGACATTCTTATCACTGCTGCTGACCGGGTTTCTGTTGCAGCCGGCTGTGGCGGCCGATCCGGATCCGAAGAACTGGGACAAGGTTGTCGCTGCGGCAAAGGGGCAGACCGTTTACTGGAATGCCTGGGCAGGTGAGCCACGGATCAATGACTATATTGCCTGGGCCGGTCGTCAGGTTGAAGAACGCTACGGCGTGAAGGTCGTTCATGTGAAGCTGAGCGATACGGCGGAAGCGGTCTCCCGTGTTGTCGCAGAGAAATCTGCGGGCAGGCTGGAGGGTGGCGCCGTCGATCTTATCTGGATCAATGGCGAGAACTTCGCCTCGATGAAACGCAATGACCTGCTGTTTGGTCCCTGGTCGGAAGATATCCCGAATTTCGCCCTGACCAACCCGGCTGAGAATCCGGGCGTTCGTGAGGACTTCACCGTACCGGTTGAAGGTTATGAAGCCCCCTGGGGCAAGGCGCAGATTGTGTTCTATCACGATAGCAAAACCCTGCCGGACCCGCCGCGCAGCATGGCGGCCCTGCTGGACTGGGCAAAAGCCAATCCCGGTCAGATATCCTATCCGCTGCCACCGAACTTCCTAGGCTCGACCTTCATCAAGCAGGCACTGATGAAACTGGCCTCAGATACGACGCCGCTTTATGCCCCGGTCGGTCAGTCGGACTTTGCCAGAGTCAGCGCACCGCTCTGGGCTTATCTTGATCAGCTTCACCCGCATATGCTGCGTCAGGGCCGGTCATTCCCGGCTAACGGAACGGAACTGCGTAATCTGGTTGCAGACGGTGAACTGTCTATCGGGTTTACCTTCGATCCGGCAGACCCTTCCTCCGCCGTTGCCAATGGCGAATTGCCGGACACAACCCGGACCTTCGTGCTTGATGGCGGGACGATTGGGAATGTCAGTTTTCTGGCGGTCCCGTTTAATGCTGCACATAAAGCCGGGGCCATGGTGCTGGCCAATTTCCTGCTGTCACCGGAAGCGCAGGCCCGCAAGCAGGATCCGGCCGTCTGGGGTTCGGCAACAGTACTGGCGGTTGATCTGCTGCCGGCCGCAGAGAAAGCCCGGTTTGACAGCCTTGACCTTGGTGTTGCCACCCTGAAGCCGGAACAACTCGGCCGAATTCTGCCGGAGCCGCATCCCAGCTGGATGGAACAGATCGAAGCGGAATGGGCGAAGCGTTACACAACGCAATAATGTCAGGGGCTATCGGTTGAAGTCGTCCCGCAGGAACGGGAGAGTCACAAAGCCAAGCCACCATGCCATGAAGATGGCACCGAGGATCAGCAGCAGAGAATCAACTGAAACCGGGGCCGGGACACCGAGAGTGCGGCGGTAAGGTTCGCGAACCGGCATTGCGGCTGTTCCCATGACCGGATTTCCGGTTCGCGTCAGGGCAACGGCAGTACTGCTTTCAGACAGTTTCAGCCCGCCACCGGGAAGGACCGGAACCCCGGTTCGGGCATAGGCTTCCCAGTCGTTCAGCAGGGCGCTCGATTCAGCGGAAAATACAGGTCTGCCGACATACCAGCCATAAAACAGGGTGATCAGCATCAGCGGGTCAATATTTACCCCCCGTTGCAGCCTGAGATCGAAATGCCCCTGAATGCTCCGGTTCGTCGAGCGATGACCATAACGAAGGTTGGCGACGGTGTTGTTCAGCACATGCACCAGCTGGTTGGCGGCGACGGCGGTCTGAACAGGCGTGCCGTAGTGGTGCCGGTGAATGAGGTGTATTCGCCGGCCTATTGACAGGGCCCACTGAACTGTCAGCTTCAGCAGGGTTGGCGGATAGAACAGGTTCGCCCATGACGGGCGGAATATGGCGCCTACGAGTACCAGGAACTGATTCACCGACAATACACCATTCAGATAGTCGACGACCATTTGCTCGATATCGCCGAAACTGAGGTGATGGCAGAGATCCATGCCGATCGTACTGACTGACGCCGTGAAATCAGACGGTGAGTACAGACTGTTGGTGCTGACAAGCGCCGAGGCATAGTCCCCGGCAATTCCGCGCACGGCTGCTTCAAACGGGCGCGCTGCCGCCGCCCGCTCAAAGTTTCCTGTCGCCGGATTGAATATGATCATGCCATTAGCCTTTGCGATGCAGGTGAACGGACTCTGCAATTATTGAGTTTCAATATGTTTAAGTAGCGGCTGCGGTTATCGAATTCTCGCGGTATTGTTATTGTACCGGGAGGGTCGGGGTCGCTACCTCTGGGCGGTCGCAAAGGGGAAAGTCCAGCTCGATGAGTTCAGATGAGATTACCATCCGGCCTTCCGGATTCTCTTCATGATCCGGCTGGCTCCGGCTGTTGCTATTGTTTTTCTGACAGCCCCTGTGCTGTTTGGACTGGTGGGTGTGGTTTTGCCCGCATTCGGCTGGTTGCCGGTTCTGGGCGGCGACAGCCTTTCACTGGAGCCATGGCGTCAGCTGGCGGCACAGCCGGGTATCGGAATGTCGGTGGTCGTCAGCCTGCTGGCCGGTCTTGCCACGACGGCCATTGCCCTGACGGTGGTGATGCTGTTTCTCGCCGGTGCGGGGAACGGGCGGGTCTATCAATGGGTACGACGCGCCGTCTCGCCACTGCTCTCCATGCCGCATGCGGCGGCGGCTTTCGGAATTGCCTTCCTGATTGCGCCATCCGGCCTGATTGCCCGTTTTCTGTCGCCCTGGGCGACCGGGTGGGAGCGACCGGCTGACCTGCTGATTGTCCATGATACGCTCGGGCTGTCGATGATGCTGGGGCTGGTGGTCAAGGAAATCCCGTTTCTGCTGCTGATGAGTCTGGCGGCCCTGCCGCAGATTGATCCCGCCCGGCGGGTCGCGGTGGCGAGGTCGCTGGGCTATCGTCCGGTCACCGCCTGGCTGAAAGCAGTCGCCCCCAGCCTGTACCCGTTGATCCGTTTGCCGGTCTATGCGGTCATAGCCTTCTCGTCATCGGTGGTTGATGTCTCGCTGATTCTGGGGCCGACAAACCCGCCGACGCTGGCTGTCTCGATCATCCGCTGGTTCCACGACCCGATGCTGGAAATGCGCTTTCTGGCCTCTGCCGGGGCGGTCCTCCAGCTTGGGGTGACCGGCCTTGCCATGGGCCTCTGGTGGCTTGCGGAACGGCTTGTCGGCTATTGTGTGCGCTGCTGGATCGAACGGGGGGCAAGGGTATTTTGTGATTCTTTGCTTCGCTTCCTTGGTATCACGCTGATCTGTCTCGCGGTGATACTGGCGGCGGCAGGTGTCGTGGCACTGGTGATCAATTCCTTCGCCGGCTTCTGGCGGTTTCCCGATGCCCTGCCGCAGGCTTTCAGCCTCCGGCAATGGAACCGGGCCGGGCCGGGTGTCTTTCAGGCTCTTGGCGTTACCTTTACCGTTGGTTTTCTGGCGACGGCCATTTCCGTTGTTCTGGTGATGGCCTCACTGGAGAACGAGGTCAGGCGGGCACGGCCCAGTGGTCAGGCGGCGATGCGCATTCTCTATCTGCCGCTGATCGTGCCGCAGATCGCCTTCCTGTTTGGTATCGTGACGGGGGCTGAAGCAATCGGTTTTCGTCCGGGGCTGGCACTGGTGGTCGCCGGGCATGTGATCTTCGTGCTGCCTTATGTCTATCTTTCTCTGTCCGAATCCTACCGTCAGCTTGATCCGCGCTGGGTCATGGTTGCCCGCACCCTGGGGGCTGGTCCGAACGGTGCTTTCTGGCGGGTGCGTCTGCCGATGCTGCTGGCTCCCTGTCTGACGGCTGTCGCCATCGGACTGGCGGTCAGTGTCGGACAGTATTTGCCGACGCAACTGATGGGTGCCGGACGGGTGCCGACCGTGACCACGGAAGCGGTGGCTCTTGCCGCCGGGGGCAGTCGTCGGATCATTGGCGTCTGGGCGCTGGTTCAGGCACTGGTGCCTGCTGTCGGTTTTGCCCTGGCCCTGATGCTGCCACGATTATTCTACCGAAACCGACGTGATCTGAGAGACGCCGCCTTATGAGCCATCACCTGACCCTGCAGAATATCGAGATACGAAAAGAAGGTCAGTTGTTGCTGGCGGCGGATACCCGGATTGGTCCGGGCGAGGTCTATACGGTCATGGGACCGTCCGGTGTCGGGAAATCAACCCTGCTGGCAATGGTCGCGGGCTTCATCGACCCGGTATTTGTGACGCAGGGTGCCATCTTGCTGGACGAGCGGGACATCACGGAGCTTCCCATTGAGCAACGGCATATCGGCCTGCTGTTTCAGGATCCGTTGCTGTTTCCCCATCTTTCCGTCGCGGGCAATTTGCGGTTCGGTCTGCCGGCATCAGTCCGCGACCGGAAGTCACGTGTTCTGATGGCCCTGCAGGATATTGGACTGGGTGGCTTTGAAGACCGCGATCCGGCCACCCTGTCAGGCGGGGAACGGTCCCGTATCGCGCTGATGCGTCTGTTGCTGTCGGATCCCCATGCGGTGCTGCTGGACGAACCTTTCTCGAAACTTGATGCCGGGCTGCGCAGTGAAATGCGCGATCTTGTCTTCGGCCGGCTGAAAGCGGCGGGCCTGCCAGCCATTCTGGTGACCCACGATGCAGAAGATGCAGAAGCCGCAGGTGGTGAAGTTCTGGACCTTGGTGCGGGTTCAGCGTGATTTCGTCTTCCGGGTCCGGGATGGCGAAGGCGGGGTCAGGCTTTTGTACGCTCAGATGTCGCCCGTTCGATGCTGACGGATTTGATGACGGCAAACACCCGGTCGCCCGGTTTCAGCGACAGTCGTTCGCGGGACATGCGGGTTATGCGGGCCAGCAGGAAGCTGTCACCACAGGCCAGCCGGACATCAAGATAAGGGCCGGGTTCTTCGCGGAATTCGGTGATCGTGGCGGCCAGAATATTATTGGCACTGATGGCATCCGGTTCAGTTCTGGCCAGCATGACATCGCGGGCGCGGATACGCAGCCGCAACGACTGACCGATGGTGGCGGCCAGTCCCGGTATCCAGATCGACCCGCCGGAAAACCGGGCCTCTGTCATCTGGGTTTGCCTGTCCTGTGTCGCGACCGTGGCGCGCAGTGCGGCACCCGCTTCGAACCGGCCGGTCAGCGGAAACAGGTCGAGCCGTGACAGCACGTCTTCTACAGGTCCGGCGGCAGCAACCCCGCCGTCATTCAGCAGCACGATATCGTCCGCCAGCCGTGCGACCTCGTCAATGGCATGGCTGACATAGATGATCGGCATCCGCCGTTCATCCCGCAGGGTTTCCAGATAGGGCAGGATTTCCGCCTTGCGGCCCTGATCCAGTGCCGCCAGTGGTTCATCCAGCAGCAGCACCCTTGGTGAGGTCAGCAGGGCCCGGCCCAGGGCAACACGTTGCTTTTCACCACCGGACAGCAAACGGGGGTGGCGGTCCAGCAGATGCCCGAGTCCCAGCATATCAATGATGGCGGCGCGTTCGAGGCTTTCTGGTCGTGGTCTTGCGCGCCGAGCAGCATAGTCGAGATTGCCACTGACCGAGAGGTGAGGGAACAAGCGGGCATCCTGAAACACATAGCCAACCCGGCGTCGTGAGGCGGCAAGATTATAGCCCCGACTGGTATCGAGCAGAACCTCGTCATCAACCGAGACAAAGCCCTCCGCAGGTGACAGCAGTCCGGCAATCACATTGATACAGCTGGTCTTGCCGGATCCGGAGGGGCCAAACAGTGCGGTGACACCGTTTGAACCGGCCTCAAAGGCCGCGTTCAGGGAAAAGCCGGGGAATTCATGGCGAAAGCGGACGGTGATGCTCATCGCCCGACAATCGCCCGTAATTTCCGTGCGGCGACTTCCGACAGGAACAGCCCGGCAAAGGCCAGAAGGATGGCCATGATTGCCAGCCTGGCGGCGGCTTCCTCTCCGCCCGGTGTCTGGATCGCGGTATAGATGGCCAGCGGCAGGGTTCGTGTTTCACCGGGGATGTTCGAGACGAAGGTGATGATTGCCCCGAATTCACCAAGGCTGGCCGCAAAGGCAGTGATGGCACCAGCGAGAATACCCGGAGCCGCCAGCGGCAGGATGATGCTGATAAACCGGTCCCAGGCGTTGGCGCCGAGGGTCTCCGCCGCCTGTGTCAGTCCGGGGTCAATCGCCTCCATCGCCAGCCGGATGGCGCGGACCTGAAACGGAAAGGTGACGATCGCAGCAGCCAGTGCGGCCCCGGTCCAGCTGAACACCAGCCGTATATCGAAGGTCTCCAGCAACCACCGGCCCAGCGGTGCCCGGGCACCAAAGGTGATCAGCAGCAGGTAACCCATGACAACCGGCGGCAGAACAAGGGGCATATGTACGATGGCGTCCAGCACGGACCGGCCGGGGAACCGGTGGCGGGATAACAGCCAGGCCACGGCTATGGCAAAGGGCAGGGCAACGAGGACAGCGATCAGCGAAATCCTGAGGCTCAGGAGGACCGCCTCGATTTCCGCATCTGACAGGGTGAAACTCACTGTCCGCCTGCTTCCCGGAAACCGTGTTTTCGCAGAATTGCGGCACCTTCCGGTCCGGTCAGGAAAGACAGAAACTCTTTTGCCTGATCCGATATGCCACCGGTGACGAGGGCGACGGGATAAAGGATCGGCTCATGCGAGCTATGGGGCAGCATGGTCAGGACACGTACCTGTTCTGTAAGAGCCAGATCGGTCGCGTAGACAATCCCGACCGGCGTTTCACCCCGTGCAACCAGTGTCAGGGCGCCGCGTACATTGTCGGTCAGCGCCAGCCGGTTGCTGACATCGTTCCACAATCCCAGCCTCTCCAGCGCCTGACGGGCATAAATGCCGGCGGGAACATGGGCGGGATCGCCGATCGCCATCCGACCCCGGTCACCAAGCAGCGCCGCAAAGGGCTGTGGTCTCTCCAGGTTTATCTGTTCTGCACTCTCACTTGCCGCGCCGATGACAGCCAGCCGGTTGGTGGCCAGCGTCTGGCGTGTGGCGGGGTCGATCAGCTTGCGGTCCTGAAGATAGTCCATCCATTTTGAATTGGCGGAGATAAAGACCGAGGCGGGCGCGCCCGCTTCTATCTGCCGGGCCAGTGTTGAGGAAGCGGCAAAAGAACTGCGTATCCCGCCTGATCTGCTGTCCGGAAAGCGGCTGATGACCTCTTCGACCACATTGGTCATGCTGGCGGCAGCAAACACAGTCACTGTCTCCGCGGCAGGACAAACCGTTGCGGTGAGGGTCAGGCCCAGAACCAAGGGTAAAATCCGGTTGTATCTCATGGCGCTAGATATAACCGAAGGCCGGTAGAATCCAAATGTTCAGTTTGCTGCCATCCTGCCGGATACCGATAGCTGTTCACGCTGGCTGAGATAGTCCTGCAGCCGAATATGGTCGGCTTCATCGGTTATCAGGCCAAGCTTTGTCCGGCGCCACAGAATGTCCTCTGCGGTTCTCGCCCACTCACGGGCCGTCAGATAGTCGACTTCTGCCTGATAAAGATCAGCCCCGAAATGCTGGCCGAGATCACTTGCTGACCGGGCTTCACCGATGATTGTCCGGGCATTTGTTCCATATTGCCGCAGCAGACGGCGGGCATGGTCCGGTTCCAGAAACGGGAAGGAGGTCATGAAATCCCGATGCAGTGCCTCAAACCCGGTTGCCGGAAAATCGCCGCCGGGCAGGGTGCTTGTTGCTGTCCAGGCGGGCTGGCGCTGTCCCAGTGCCTGCTCGATTTTTTCCAGAACAGATTCAGCCAGTCGGCGATAGGTGGTGATCTTGCCGCCGAAAATGTTGATCAGTATGCCCTCGCTGGTAGAGCCTTCTTCCCGCAGCACATAGTCGCGGGTGGCTTCCTGTGCTTTTGAGGCACCGTCATCAAACAGCGGCCGGACACCGGCATAGGTCCAGACGATATCATCGGGGGTGACGGCCTGCCGGAAGTAATCGCTGGCGGCCCGGCAAAGATAGTCGGTCTCCTCTGCCGTGATGGCGGCTTTGGCAGGGTCGCCGCTGAAATCATGGTCAGTGGTTCCCAGCAACGTGAAGTCCTGCTGGTACGGAATGGCAAAAATGATCCGCCCGTCAGCATTCTGAAAGATGTAGCAGCGGTCATGGTCGAACATTTTCCGAACGACAATATGACTGCCCTGTACCAGACGCACATTCTGCGCCTTGTCCCAGCCGGCAGCGCCCGACAGCACCTGATCAACCCAGGGGCCGGACGCATTGACCAGCAGCCGTGCGGTGGTGACGGTTTCAGTGCCGGTGGCGCGGTCCAGTGTGTGGATATTCCACATGCCATTTTCCCGGCGGGCGGAAGTGACTTTCGTCCGGGTTCGTATCTGTGCTCCCCGGTCTGCCGCGTCCTGCGCGTTCAGGGCGACCAGCCGGGCGTCATCGACCCAGCAATCCGAATATTCGAAACCTCTGGAGAAGAGCGGTTTCAGAGGCTGTGCGGTAATATCCCGGGTCATGTCGAGGGTGCGGGTCGCTGGCAGCAGTTTGCGACCGCCCAGATGGTCATAAATGAACAGGCCAAGCCGCAGCAGCCAGGCCGGGCGAAGATCCTTGTGATGGGGCAGGACAAACCGCAGCGGCCAGATAATGTGCGGTGCCATTTTCCAGAGCACTTCACGCTCTTTCAGGGCTTCGCGTACCAGCCGGAATTCGTAATGTTCAAGATAGCGCAGTCCGCCATGCACCAGCTTGGTCGACCAGCTTGATGTGCCGCTGGCCAGATCATTCATTTCGGCGACAGCCACCCGGAAGCCGCGCCCTGCGGCGTCGCGGGCAATGCCGCAGCCGTTGATGCCGCCACCGATGATGAAAATATCGACGTCAGTCTGTGTGTCAGGCATCGGGTATGCGTCCTGTGTTTGTGACACTGATGGTCACATCATGATTGTCGCAAATCTCCTGCACGGCGGCAGGAGGGGGCTGGTCGGTCACGAAGGTCGAGATGTCAGACATATGTGCGATGCGAACCGGCGCGGTTCGTTCGAACTTCATGCGGTCTGCAACCAGAATGGTCTTGCGGGCGCTTTTGATGATCTGTTGCGAGACCACGACTTCGCGATAGTCGTAATCCAGAATCGCCCCGTCTTCATCGATCGCCGAGGCGCCGATAATTGCGAAATCGACGCGAAACTGGCGGATGAAGTCAACGGTTGCTTCACCCACGATGCCGCCATCGGCAGGGCGCACGATACCGCCGGCAATGATGACCTCTGACGAAGGAGAGCCCCGGAGGATGTTCGCGACATTGATATTGTTGGTGACGACCATCAGCCCCTGATGCCGGCAGAGGGCAGCGGCGACCTGTTCCGTTGTTGTCCCGATATTGAGCAAGACGGAGCTGTTGTCCGGAATCAGCTTCGCACAGCGTTCACCAATCTCGCGCTTGGCTTCTGCTGCCAGTATCCGCCGTGAATCATAGGCATAGTTGGTGACGCCACCGGACGGGTAGACGGCACCACCATGAATGCGCTGCAACAGCCCGCCTTCACAGAGGTCATTGAGATCTTTTCGGATTGTCTGGGGTGAAACCTCAAGGTCTGTCGCGAGCGACTCAACCTCGACGTGCCCCTCAAGCCGGGCCAGCCGGATGATCTCGGATTGCCGGGGTGAAACAGCCATGCGCAAAAGCTTTCGAATTTCTTCGTATAACCCATATATAGGCGCGTTTATTTTCTTTTTCAGTCAAAATAACAATTAAATTTTGAAATATGGTTCGTTTTCTTTCAGTGCTGACCCCTGTTGGGTGTGCCTGCAGGTTCGTGATCTGCGGGATCAAACGAGATGTCGATGACGTTGTTGAGTGTAATAATAAGACGTATTGGTCATGGAATTCTTCGAAATGACTTAACCTAAGAACATTTGATTTGGCCGCGTCTCCAAATAGCTTTAGCCTGTCCTTCGGTTACGGCCTGCGGGTCGTGTGACGGTATGGTTCAGGAAGGGGTCATCATGAAATTCAGGACATTGGGCGTTGCTGCGGCAACGGCGCTGGCATTGCTTGTTACAGCGCCGGCACAGGCACAGAGCATTTTGAACGTTGGCGCATTTGGCGCAGACGCGAATAAACTTGATCCGCATCTTTCCGGTGGCGGTCAGGACCGGGCGCTGTTCGGCTATGTCTTTAACAGTTTGATGCGCTTTAAACCGGGCAGCATGGACCCGAAAGATATTGAACTGGATTTGGCGGAATCTGTCGAAGGTTCGCCGGATGGTCTGGTCTGGACCATCACCCTGCAGAAGGGTGTCCAGTTCCATCATGGCTATGGCGAACTGACGGCCGATGATGTGATCTATTCACTCGACAAGGCACGCGACCCGAAAACATCCGGCTTTTCAAAAACCTTCGGGGTGATTTCAGGGATCGAGAAGATCGATAGTCATGCACTGAAAATCACGCTGTCAGACCGCGTTCCGACCTTTGAAGGTATCCTGGCTGACCCGTCAGGGGGGCTGATTATCAGCAAGAAGGCGGCTGAGGAACTTGGCAGTGACGTCAAGGCGGTGATGATCGGCACGGGCCCGTTCCAGTTCGAAAGCTACACACCGAAGAATCAGACCGTGCTGTCGGCCCATGCGGGTTATTTCCGCGGCAAGCCGAAGATCGACCAGATCAACTACCGCTACATTCCCTCGGATAATGCCCGTGAACTGGCTTTTGCCTCTGGCGAAATTGACCTGTTCTATGGCCGTCGCGAGCAGGACTGGGTGGATCGTATGCGCGGCCAGTATGGCGACAGCATTGAAATTGATATCTTTGCACCGAGCCAGTCGCGGATGCTGCATCTGAATCAGAGCGTCAAGCCGCTGGATGACATCCGGGTTCGCAAGGCCATCGAACATGCCATCAACCGGGACGAATTCCAGGCGCTGATCGGCAAGGACATCACCCGCCAGCTTCGCAGCCCGGTGCCGAGTGGCTTCCTTGGTCAGACCACGGACGTCCCGATGTATGACTTCGATCAGGACAAGGCAAAGGCCCTGCTGGCCGAAGCCGGTTATCCGGATGGCCTGACCATCAAGGTTCCGACCACGAAGATCGGCAGCCTGAAAGTGCCGTTTGAACTGATCATGGAACAGCTTCGCCGGGTGGGTATCACGCTGGAGGTGGACTTCATCGATCACCGCGCCTGGCATGCCCTGATCCGCAAGAATGAAAGCCCGCTGGTGATTTACGGCGCGGCACCGTTCCCGCAGGCCGACGCCATCCTGACACCGTTCTTCCATTCCGGCTCGATCGTCGGCACGACGACGGCTCAGACCAACTTCTCGCATTGCAATGTTGCCG
This sequence comes from Alphaproteobacteria bacterium HT1-32, assembly GCA_009649675.1. NCBI lineage: Bacteria > Pseudomonadati > Pseudomonadota > Alphaproteobacteria > Alphaproteobacteria bacterium HT1-32. The sequence goes on from WJPL01000002.1 coordinate 95,055, forward strand.
ATGCAGAACTGGACGCAGCCCGGTCTGCGGCTGATCCGAAGGCACAGGCTGCCAGTTGGGCGGCGGCTCAAGTCAAGATCATGGAAGCGGCCTGTGTTGTGCCGATCTTTGAACTGCAGCAGGTCTGGGGTCGCCGTGCGACGCTGGATTACGGCTACGATCTGACGGGTACGCTCAATCTCGGACCCCCGATCACCGAAAAGACCACGATCACCCGCTGATTGTGTCATCAGAAGCTGAAGGTCGGGGCTGAAGATATATGACTTTGAGACAACTGGCGGCGCGCAACCCGACGACATTCTTCATTGCGCGCCGTCTGCTGTTTTCTATTCCGACCATCCTTGCGGTGCTGACGGTGATTTTTTTCGCCATGCGCACCCTGCCGGGTGACCCGGCCTATGCCATCCTCGGTGATATTGCGACGGCGGAGGCGATCGAGGCCCTACGGGAGCGGCTGGGTCTGAACCTGCCGGTCAGCCAGCAATATTTCGATTTCCTGCTGGGTATCTTTCAGGGCGACTTCGGCACATCGCTGGTGTTCGGGCGGCCTGTTCTGGGTGAAATTCTCCGGGTGCTGCCGTTCACGCTGGAACTTACCTTCGCGTCGATCATCATCGGCAGTGTTGTCGGCATCCCGCTGGGCGTGCTCTCGGCGCTCTATCGCAACCGGCTGCTGGATTATATCACCCGCATCGTTTCGCTGATCGGCTTCTCCATACCGGTTTTCTTTACGGCCATTCTTCTCATCCTGGCCTTTGCCGTCCATTTCCGCTGGTTCCCGGTCATCAGTTCCGGAAATTCGGCCGGATTTTCAGGGCGGATCAACGAGCTGGTCCTGCCGGCGCTGACCGGTGCGCTGTCGCTGATGGCGATGATGACCCGGGCAACCCGTTCCTCCATGCTGGAAGTGCTGGGGGAAGACTATGTGCGGACCGCCCGTGCCAAGGGGGCGCCGCCGTCGATTATCGTCATTCGTCACGCGCTCCGAAATGCGCTGATCCCGGTGGTGACCATCATCGGTCTGTATTTTGCGCTGATCATCGGCAATTCGGTGCTGATCGAAACCGTATTTACGCGCCCCGGTCTGGGCTCGCTTATCATCGGGTCACTGGATAACCGGGACTATCCGATGGTGCAGGGGCTGCTGGTGATTTATGCGCTGATTATTGTGGTTGTGAACCTCGCCACAGACTTGTCTTACAGTGTTATCGACCCGCGGGTGAAACGATCATGAGCCAGCCCGTCGCAGATGAGCCACTGGCCCCGGTCAGCGGATCCCCGGTGTTTCGTGCGCTGGTCGGTGCCTTCAATCACAACAAGCTGTCATGGGTTGGTCTGGGCCTGTTCATGGTGCTGGCCATTCTGGCTCTCGGTGCACCGGTTCTCGCGCCCTTCGATCCGATTGACCAGAGCATCATGAGCCGCATGAAGCCGCCCTCTGCCGAGCATCTGTTTGGCACCGATCAGTATGGCCGTGATCTGTTCTCGCGTGCGCTTTACGGGGCGCGGGTATCGCTGCTGGTGGGGGTGATATCGGTTCTGCTCGGTCTGGTGATCGGCGGATCCCTGGGGGTGATCGCCGGTTATTTCGGGCGGATGACAGACACAGTCATCATGCGGGTGATGGATGTCATGCTGTCCTTCCCGACGCTGATCATGGGCATCATCATCGTGGCCCTGCTCGGGCCCAGCCTGCCGAATGTCATCATCGCGATCACCGCAACGCTGGTGCCGAAATTCGCCCGTATTGCCCGGGCACCGACCATCGCCATCAAGGAGCGCGCCTATATCGAGGCCTGCCACGCGATGGGCTATTCCGATCTGCGTATCATGCTGCTGCATATCGTGCCGAACATTCTGGCTGAGATTCTGGTGATGGCATCGCTCTGGACCGCCAATGCGATCATGATCGAGGCCGGGTTCAGCTTTCTGGGCCTCGGGGTGCGCCCGCCAACACCAACCTGGGGCGGTATGATCCGGGAAGGTTTTGAACATATCTTTCAGGCCCCCTGGATGAGCCTGTTTCCGGGTATCTGTATTCTGCTGGCGGTGATGTCGCTGAACCTGCTGGGTGACGGTCTGCGCGATGCGGTCGATCCACGTCTCAAACGCTCGAAGGAGGGCTGAACGTGGCTGATCCGGATACCGCACAAGCCCCGCTGCTTCGTGTCGAGGGACTGACAACCGAATTCCGGCTGGGTGGCCAGTGGCATTCCGCCATTCGCAACCTGTCCTTTTCTGTCGATCGTAATGAGACACTGGCGATTGTCGGTGAATCCGGTTGTGGCAAAAGCATCACCGTGATGTCGCTGATGCGTCTGCTGCCGGAGACCGGCTGCCGTCTGACAGCGGATCAGGTGACGCTGAACGGTCAGGACCTGATGGGCCTGTCGGAAGAGGAAATGCAGTCACTGCGCGGCAACCGCATGGCGATGATCTTTCAGGAGCCGATGACCGCCCTGAACCCGGTATTGCCGATTGGTCTCCAGATCGCCGAGCCGATGATGTTTCATCGCGGACTTTCCCTGGCTGAGGCGCGGCCAGCGGTGATCGAACTGCTGGATCAGGTTGGCATTCCGTCTGCGGACAAGCGGGTCGACGACTATCCGCATGAATTTTCCGGCGGTATGCGCCAGCGTGTGGTGATTGCCATGGCGCTGGCCTGCGATCCGGACCTGCTGCTGGCGGACGAGCCGACGACGGCGCTGGATGTCACCATTCAGGCGCAGGTTCTGGCCCTGCTGGCCGACTTGAAAGCCGCCAAGGGCATGGGCATGATCCTGATTACCCACAGTCTGGGCGTGGTCGCCGCCGTCGCGGACCGGGTGGCGGTAATGTATGCCGGTGACATGGTCGAGACCGCGGGCGTTGAGGAACTGTTCGCCAACCCCGTCCATCCCTATACCGAGGCGCTGATCCGCTCTATCCCCCGGCCTGACCGGGATATTGAGGCGGTGGTGCCGATTACCGGCACGGTACCGTCGATTGACCGGATGCCTGTGGGCTGCCGCTTCGCCGCACGCTGCGCCTATGCCGAGGCACGCTGCACCGAATCCGCCCCGCCGCTGATGCCTGTGGGTGAGGGGGGCAGCCATATTGCGGCCTGCTGGGTCCGGGCCGGGGGGCAGACCGCATGACTGCCCTGCTTGAAATTCATGACCTCCGCAAGTTCTTCGAGACCCGCCGTGGTCCCTTCGGGGCTGAAATCAGCGTTGTCCGCGCCGTTGACGGTGTCTCCTTCACGGTAGAGCGGGGCGAGGCCTTTGGGCTGGTTGGCGAATCCGGCTGCGGGAAATCAACGGTCGGGCGACTGGCCTTGCGGCTGATCGACCCGGATGAGGGCAGCATCACCTTTGAGGGTGAGGAAATCGCAGACCAGTCGCGTCGCAGCCTCCGGCATCTGCGCCGTCGCATGCAGATGATATTTCAGGATCCCTATTCCTCCCTGAACCCGAAGATGACTGTCGGTCGCATTCTGGGGGAACCGCTGAAAGTACATGGCATTACGCCGTCCGGGGACATTCCGGCACGGGTGAGCGAACTGCTGGCGGAGGTCGGTCTGCCGGCAGATGCGGCCAGCCGTTATCCGCATGAATTTTCCGGCGGTCAGCGTCAGCGAATTGCGATTGCCCGTGCCCTTTCCGTCGATCCGGAATTTATCGTGGCGGATGAGCCGGTCTCGGCACTGGATGTCTCCATTCAGGCGCAGGTACTCGACCTGATGCGCAACCTGCTGGAAAAGCGGGGTCTGGGTTTCCTGTTCATTTCGCATGATCTGGGTGTCGTCCGCTATTTCTGTCAGCGCCTTGCGGTGATGTATCTCGGTCGCATTGTCGAGGTTGGTGCAGTGCCCGGTATCTTTGACGAACCGCTGCATCCCTATACCAAGGCCCTGCGCGCTGCCTCACCGGTGCCCGATCCGACCGTTGGCCGCACCCTTGCCCGGCTGGAAGGTGAGGTGCCCTCTGCCTCCAATCCGCCATCCGGCTGTCACTTCCATCCCCGCTGTCCCCATGCCACTGATCTCTGCCGCCGTACCTATCCGGCCTGGACCGAGATGGGGGATGGCCGGGCGGTTGCCTGTCACCTTTATGACCCGGCGTCTGCCGGGGAAATGTCCACTCCATCTGAGAAGGCCTGAATCATGACCAAGAAGACCGTCATCTATTTCCATTCCCTTTCCTCGCCCTGGGCCTATCTGGGCGGTCCGCGCTTTCACAAGCTGGTGGAAAAGTATGACCTTGATGTCATTCTGCGCCCGACGACCATCGTGCAGGAAAACGGCGGTATCCCGCTGCTGACCCGCCCGGATCCGCGTCGTAGTTATCATGAGCTGGAACTGGATCGCTGGCGCAAGCGGCTCGATATGCCGCTGGTGCTGCGTCCGAAATATTACCCCTCGGACCCGCAGTTCTCTGCCCGCATGGTGATGGCCGCCGACCAGCTTGGCCTCGACGCCCTCACCCTCAGCCACGCCTTGCTGCATGCCCTCTGGTCAGAAGAAAAGGATGTCCGTCTGCCGGAAGTCCGTCAGGCGGTTGCTGACGGTCTCGGCATGGATGGCGCGATGCTGGTCGCCAAGGGCGAATCCGACCAGATCAAAGCCGACTGGAAAGCCAGCCACGAAGAAGCCATCACCCACGGCGTCTTCGGCACCCCCACCTATATCTATAACGGCGAACGCTTCTGGGGCCAGGACCGCCTCGACTTCCTCGACGAACGGCTGGCCGAAGGCTGATCAGGCATCGCCCCTGACGCATCGCCTCCTCATCCTGAGGAGGCGCGGAGCGCCGTCTCGAAGGGTGGCGCTCCGTCTCGAAGTCAGCGGTTTTCATTGATCCTTCGAGACACGCCCTGCGGGCGTTCCTCAGGATGAGGGGAGCATTGCTCAATGCGAATGCCGCAGTCCGGGCTTCGTCCTCACGATATCCAGAAAAGCCGTCGCGGGTTCCAGGCAGCCGCCGGTGTTCAACTGGCCGACCATGCCCCGGTAAATCTGTTGCCAGGGGGTCTGATCTTCGGGGTAGGTTGCAACCCATTTAGTGCGTCGTTCTTCCAGTTCTGATTCATCGACCAGCATGTCGGCCCGGCGGGCCGGGATGTCGATGCGGATGCGGTCGCCGGTTTGAAGGAGGGCGAGGCCGCCGCCGACGGCGGATTCCGGGGAGGCGTTGAGAATTGAGGGGCTGCCGGAGGTGCCGCTCTGGCGGCCGTCGCCGATGCAGGGCAGTTCCAGGATGCCACGGCGGATCAGCGCATCAGGTGGCTGCATGTTAACGACTTCGGCAGAGCCGGGATAGCCGACAGGGCCGCAGTTGCGGATGACGAGGATCGAGTCTTCACCGATATTCAGGGCGGGATCGTTGATGCGGGCGTGATAATCTTCCGGTCCCTCAAACACGGCGGCACGGCCTTCCAGAATACCTTCCGAGCCGGGGGTGGAGAGGTAGCGCGCTTCAAAATCAGCACTGATGACGGAGGTCTTCAGCACGGCCTCGTCGAACAGATTACCGGTCAGCACGATATAGCCGGCATGTTCCCGGATCGGGCGGGCCACGGTATGGATGACATCGCCGTCCGGCGCGGGTGCATCGCGGAGGTTATGGGCGACGGTCTGGCCGCTGACGGTGAGCGCACCCCCGTCGACATGGCCGGCGCGCATCAGTTCCGCCATAACAGAGGGTACGCCTCCGGCGCGGTGAAAGCCTTCCCCCAGATATTTGCCGGAGGGCATGCAATTGACGATCAGGGGCAGGTCTGCCCCGTCGCGCTGCCAGTCCTCCAGACCGTGTGTGACCCCGGCATGGCGGGCGATGGCGGTCAGATGTGGCGGACAGTTGCTCGATGCTCCGATGGCTGTGGCAACTGCAACCGCATTGCGGAAGGCAGCTGGCGTCAGAATATCGGTCGGGCGGATGTCCTCCTGCACCAGATCGACGATACGCTGGCCGGTGCGGTAGGCCATCTGGCCACGTTCACGATAAGGGGCCGGAATGGAGGCACAGCCGGGCAGCGACATGCCCAGCGCCTCGGCCAGGCTGTTCATCGACAGGGCGGTCCCCATTGAATTGCAGTGGCCGATAGAGGGGGCGGAGGCCGCCGCCATTTCGATGAAGGTATCATAATCGATCTCGCCCTTGGCCAGCAGGGAGCGGGCTTCCCAGATCACCGTGCCGGAACCAACCATGCGACCCTGCCACCAGCCGTCGAGCATTGGCCCGCCAGACAGCACGATGGCCGGGATATTGACCGTCGCTGCTGCCATCAGGCAGGCTGGTGTCGTCTTGTCGCAGCCGGTAGTCAGCACCACACCGTCGAGCGGATAGCCATAGAGCACCTCGACCAGACCGATATAGGCAAGATTGCGGTCCAGCGCCGCGGTGGGGCGTTTGCCGGTTTCCTGAATAGGGTGGACCGGAAATTCAAAGGGAATGCCGCCGGCATCGCGAATACCGGCGCGGGTACGTTCCGCCAGATCAATATGGTGGCGGTTGCAGGGCGCCAGGTCGCTGCCGGTCTGGGCAATGCCGATGATCGGTTTGCCGGAGCGCAGTTCTTCTGATGTCAGGCCATAATTGAGATAGCGTTCGAGATAGAGCGCGGTCATACCGGGATCGGCGCTGTTATCCCACCAGTCCTGACTGCGGAGACGGCGGCGGTTGTCTGGCGGGCTGGTGGTCATTATCCGGTCATCATGGTTGCGGTGAACAGCACTCAGCCTACCCCCGTTTTCCGATCCCGCACAATCATTCCGGCAGAGGGCTAACCATTGATCTCCGACAGGAAGGTATCGGCCAGGTCGCGCAGTTTCGCCTCGCCGACACCGTGGACAGCGGCAAATTCGCTGCGGTTGGCAGGCTGGCGGATGGCCATATCGACCAGCGACCGGTCTGCAAAGATCAGATAAGGCGGGACATTCTTGGCGGATGCCAGCTGACGGCGGAGATCTTTGAGCCGGGCCAGCATGGCGTCCTGTTCCGGGGTCAGATCCTGACTGATGGCAGCTGCCCGTGATTTGGCGGCACTGCTTTTGCCCTTCGGGATAGAAATGTCGGGCCTGTACCGGAACGAGCCTTCGCCCTTCAGCAGTGGCTGGGCAGAGGCCGTGAGTTTCAGGCCGCCATAGCCCTGAATATCGATGTTCATATACCCGGCGGAGACAAGCTGGCGGACAATGGAGCGCCAGACCTCCTTGCTGTGATGATGGCCCTTGCCGAAGGTTACCAGCTGGTCATGGCCGAAGGATGCCATTTTCTCAGTCTTTGCGCCACGCAGGATATCGATGATCTGTGCCGCCCCAAATCTTTGTCCGGTCAGGGCGACCGTTGACAGTGCCATCCGGGCTTCTGCTGTGCCGTCGGCAAGCTCGACCGGGTTCTGGCAAACATCGCAATTGCCGCAGGCCCCGGTCTGGTCGCCGAAATAGGCAAGCAGGGCACGACGGCGACATTCCGGCGCTTCACAATAGGCGATCAGCGCATCAAGGCGCTTGTGCTCGCGGTTGCGCCGGTCGTCATCGCTGTCTTCATCTTCAATGAACATCCGGCGCATGCGGATATCATCAAGGCCGTAGAGCATGCAGACTTCCGACGGTTCGCCATCGCGGCCGGCGCGGCCGATTTCCTGATAATAGGCTTCGACACTGCCGGGGATATCCGTATGGAAGACGAAGCGCACATCCGGTTTGTCGATGCCCATGCCGAAAGCGATGGTGGCAACCACGACAACCGCCGGGTCATTGATGAACCGTTCATGGCTGGCCGCACGGTCCTGTTTGTCCATACCGGCATGATAGGCGACGGCGGGGATGCCACGGTCGTTCAGATAGGCGGCGGTCTCGTCGGTCTTGCGGCGGGACAGGCAGTAGACGATGCCGCTTTCCCCCTCATGACGGCTGAGGAAGTCGAGCAACTGCCGTTTCCAGTCGCGCTTAAGTTCAACCGTCAGATGGATATTCGGCCGGTCAAACCCGGTCACCACACTGTCGCCTGTATTGCCGAACAGTTTGTGGGAGATGTCGTCGCGGGTGGCGCTGTCGGCGGTCGCGGTCATGGCGGCGATAGGCGTTTCCGGGAAGACTTCGCGCAGCTGCGACAGGGCTTCATATTCCGGGCGGAAGGCCGGACCCCATTGTGAAATGCAGTGGGCTTCGTCAATCGCAATCAGCCGGACATCAAGACGGGACAGGGCGGACATCATCCGTTCCGTCATCAGCCGTTCGGGGGCCAGGTAAAGGATGGGAACTTCACCGGCGGCAACCCGCCGCCAGATCGCGACGTTAACAGAACGGTCCTGACCGGAATGAATGGCTTCTGCCGGGACGCCGGCCAGTTGCAGGGCAGCGACCTGATCCTGCATCAGGGCGACCAGTGGCGATACCACAATAGCCAGCCCGCCGCGCACCAGTGCAGGCACCTGATAGCACAGTGATTTACCGGCACCGGTCGGCATGACGGCGAGCATGTTGCGCCCGGCGATCAGTGCATCCACGACCTCTTCCTGACCGGGGCGAAACCGGTCATAGCCGAAGACTTCCTTCAGCACCCCGTATTTGTCGTGCGACGACTCCATGCGGTGTTTATCGGTCAGCCGGACAGGGGGAGCAATGAGAGCAGCCACGAAATCAGTGGATAACTCTGTCCGGGCCTGAGTCGTTCAGGGTTTTCGATAGAAATGGATGAAAAATCAGGTGGGGAGAAGCCCCCGGACAACCGGCCTGCGGCTGTCCGGGGTTTCGGATCAGGCGACTTCGTATTTGTCGCGTTTGACCTTGGACATATTCATGCCTTCGATACGGATCAGTCGGGTTTCCGTATCGCGGCGGGGGGAGTGAAGATCACCCTCGTTATACAGATAGGCATCGCCGGGGTTGAGGTTGTAGATCTTGCCGGCACGGACCTTGCCGGGTTTGTCGCCTGCAGGTGCAGAGATCTTTTCCCAGTCCGTCATTTCCGTCTGGCCAACCGCCTGGCCGTAGATTGCCCAGCTTGGGCCATGATCGTGCGGATGGCTGTTCTTCGGTCCGCGATAGACATGGGCACAGATGCAGAAACCGAGATCCGGATCTTCATACAGAACCTCGCGTTCTTCCTGATCCGGGCGGCCAAGCCATTTTTCGACAAAGGCACTGTCGGTCAACACCGGCTGGAGGGCCTCAACCACTTTCTCGCGCCCCTTCGGACCGGGGTCGGCGGTAAGAGCGGCTTTGCAGGTGGCGGCGAAATCTTCGAGTGTGTGTGACATGTTCCTGTTTCCTCCGGAGTGTCTATTTCACATAGTATCTTTGTTATTGCCGGATTTGGCGAGTGTCAATTGGTCCGTACATATGAAGCGGTTGGCAGTAACGTCCTGCATGCTACGATCCTGATCCATGGCTACACCCAAATCAATTTCCCGATCTGACGGGGCTTATGAGACGCCGCTGTTTCGCAGTGCGGGCGACTGCGCACTGATTGTTGAATTCGGTGATGAGCTGGACCCGGTGATCAACAATGCCGCGATTGCCTTCAATGCCCGGCTGCGTGACGCAGCCATTGAACATGTGTCGGAAACGGCGGCAACAAATCGCTCGGTTCTGATCAATTTCGACCCTCTTGAAGTCTCTCCGGCTGACCTTCGCAAGCGGCTGGAAGACCTGCTCGGCGAACAGGACTGGCTGGCAGCGCCGCCTCCGCCGGGCCGCAGACGCTGGCGCCTGCCGGTAATTTACGGTGGTAAGCACGGCCCGGACCTGGCGGGCATTGCCGATGCGGCGGGGTGCGGTGAACAGGAAATCATCGCGGGGCATGGGGCGACGGACCAGCGGGTCTTCATGGTGGGGTTTGCGCCGGGGCATCTCTATACCGGGCTGCTGCCGGATATGTTTGCCCTGCCGCGGTTGCAGGAGATCAAACCGTCGGTGCCGCCGGGATCGGTTTCCGTCGCAATCCGCCAATCGGTGGTCTGCTCAACGACAATTCCTACCGGCTGGCGGACAATCGGGCGCACACCCTTTCGTACCTTTGACCTGAAACGTGATCCGGCTTTTCTGATCGAGGCAGGTGATGAATTGCGATTCGAGCCGGTTGATGAGGTCGCTTACCGGAAGTTTGACGAGGTGGTTGCAGAAGGTGGCCTGCCATTTGAGCCGGAGGTGATGTCGTGACGGCCCGCCGGCTGGATATCATTTCCTGTGGCCCATCGCTCACCCTTCAGGACCGGGGGCGTCCCGGCTATCTGGCCTGCGGGGTTTCAGCGGGCGGGGCCATGGACCGTCGGGCGCTGGCTGAAGGGCAGGGCCTGCTCGGTAACTCTTCAGATTGCGCGGCGATCGAGATGGTCGGAACCGGTGGCAGATTTACAGCTTCCGGCGGTCCGGTATGGATCGCGCTGACCGGGGCACTTTTCCGGGTGTCGGTTGATGCTGCGCCGGTAAAATGGCGAACGGTGTTTCGTCTTCAGGAAGGGCAGGTGCTTGATATCGGCCCCTGCCTTGAAGGCAATTACGGTTATCTGTCCGTTGGCGGTGGTTTTGATGTCCCGCCTGTTCTGGGGTCCCGTGCCACACAGCCGCGTGCCGGAATCGGCGGGGTCGAGGGACGGCCTCTGAAGGCCGGTGACAGACTGCCGGTCGGGGATAGTGACCATCTGCCGGACAACCCGATGATCCTGCCACCCGCAGATTACTTCAATGCGACGGTGATCCGCGTTCTCTGGGGGGCGCAGGCCCATCTGTTCCCGGCGGAGGAACGGTCACGTTTCACGGAAACCCGGTTCCGGATATCTGCCTCAATGGATCGCATGGGGGTCCGGCTGGAAACCGGTGCGGACCCCATCCGTACCGACAGCGGGCTGGTCGCGATTTCTGATTCTGTGGTGCTTGGTGATCTTCAGGTGCCGGGTAATGGCCGGCCGATTGCCCTGATGGCGGATCGTCAGCCAACCGGGGGATACCCCCGGATTGCGACGATCATCAGCGCGGATATTCCCGCCTTCGCCCAGCTTCGTCCCGGCACGGAAGTTCTGTTCAGGGCAATTGAGGAGGACGAGGCGCTGGAGGCGTTGCGACAGATGACAACAATGCTGGGACGGGTTCGATCATCTGCCAGACCATTGATCCGTGATCCCCGCGATATCCCGGATCTGCTATCCTATAATCTAATCGACGGCGTGGTTGCAGAGCGCGACACGCAAAAGCCGGAGGACATCTGATGACTGCGATGATCGACCTGAATTCCGACCTCGGTGAGAGTTATGGTGCCTGGCGGATGGGGGATGATGCGGCGATGCTGGGTATCGTCACCAGTGCCAATGTGGCCTGCGGGTTTCATGGCGGTGATCCGCTGGAAATGCGGCGGACCGTGGAAATGGCGGTCGCAAAGAATGTCGCCATCGGCGCGCATCCCGGTTTTCAGGATCTGCAGGGCTTTGGCCGCCGCCGTATTCTCGGCATTCCTTCGGACGAGTTGCAGGCCATGATGCTGTATCAGGTGGGCGCGTTGCAGGCGATTGCCCGTGCCGCAGGTGGTGACGTTACCCATGTGAAGATCCACGGGGCGCTGGGCAATATGACCAGCGAGGATGATGCGATGGCGGAAACCTGCATCAGGGCGGTTCAGGCGCTGGACCCGAAGCTGATGTTTGTCGCAATTGCCGCGACGGCACTAGAGCGGGCGGCACGCAAGGTGGGACAGCCCTGTGTTAGCGAAATCTATGCCGACCGGGCCTATAATGATGACGCGACGCTGGTCTCGCGCGGCAAACCGGGGGCGGTGATTCATGACCCGGACAAGGCAGCGGATAACGTGCTGGCGGTGATCGACAGTGGCTGCATCACCTCAATCAATGGCGTGAAGGTTCCGGTTTCGGTGGAGACGGTCTGTGTCCACGGTGATTCGCCGGATGCCGTTCGCATGGCAGAGGTTGTGCGTACACGTCTCGACAAGGCAGGGGTTAAGATTGCCCGGTTTGCCGGGTGAGCGGATAACAGACAGCAAGGGGCGGGATGATGAGGAATGAGATGATCGACATGGTCATAACCGGGCGTCGCCGGGATCTCGGCGGGTTTGAAGTCCAGCGGATACTGCCTTATGCGAAGCGGCGGCTGGTCGGCCCCTTTATCTTTTTCGATGAAATGGGACCGGCTGAATTTCCTGCGGGTGAGGCGATCAATGTCCGCCCGCATCCGCATATCGGTCTGGCGACGGTAACCTACCTGTTTGAAGGCGAGATCCTTCATCGTGACAGTCTGGGGTCTGAACAGCCGATCCGGCCGGGGGCCGTGAACTGGATGACGGCTGGTCGGGGAATTGTCCATTCTGAGCGGGTGACAGATGACGTCCTGAACAGCGTCAACCGGATGCATGGTATTCAGACCTGGATTGCCCTGCCGCTGGAAAAGGAAGAGATGGAGCCGTCGTTCCGGCATCACCCGGCAGAGACCATCCCGAAGATCAGCCGCGAGGGTGTCGAGATGCGGCTGATTGCCGGGACGGCCTTTGGTGAGGAATCACCGGTGAAGGGTGAGTCCCCGATGTTCTATCTGCATCTGGAAATGACGGCAGGCGCACAGATTGACGTGCCGGTTGAACATGCTGAGCGGGCAGCCTTTGTCGTTGAAGGCTCGGTCGAGATCGACGGCCAGACTTTCGGCAGCGGCAATATGATCGTCTTCAGGGAGGCAGTGCCGGTCGAGATTTCTGCAAAGGCCGACAGTCGCGTGATGTTGCTGGGCGGTGCGACCCTGCAGGGCAAGCGGCATATCTGGTGGAATTTCGTATCGAGTTCCGAAGAACGTCTGGAGCAGGCGAAATCCGACTGGAAGGCCGGGCGTTTCCCGAAGGTGCCGGGTGACGCGGAAGAATTCATTCCGCTGCCAGAAAACTGATCTGGTCAGTTGATCTCAATCCGCCGCCCCTCGGCACTGGACTGATAGACCGCCTCGACCAGTCTGAGATTTGTCAGATAGTCGCGGGCGGTGTTGGCAGGGCGTGTTCCGCCAGCCAGAGCGTCAATCACATGGCGTTGCAGTTTATAGACGCAGTCTCCGGCAAACCCGCTGTCCTGCCAGTCATAGTCTATGGTGGCGGGGTTGTTGCTGTCATGCGGCCGCAGGCTGAGACCGCCATCTCCATCAAGCTGCAAAACGGCCTCTGATCCCTCCAGCCACATTTCACCCATGGTCCGACGGCGGTTTTCGGCGGCGTGACTGGACAGCCGGTTGCCGTCAAACAGGCCGCGGGCGCCGGAAGCGAAGTCGAACAGGATGAAGCCTGCATCTTCGCCGGCGATTGCCGGGTTAAGGCGGGTGAGATGTGCGGTGACGGCGGTTACTGGCCCCAGCAGAAAGCGGAAAACATCAATGATATGTACCGCCGTCTCATGTATCAGAAAGCGTTCCATCTGCTGGAAATAGGGCTGGCGGTCAAGATAGGCATCGGGGCCCCGGCCATCACCGGGGCGCAGACGGAACGTCACCTGATATGGCTGGCCGACCGCACCCGCTGCAAGCTGGCGTTCAGCCTCGACAAACCAGGGCTGGAAACGGAAGTTTTCATGCACGATGACGGGCACGCCGGAGTTTTCAGATAGCCTGACGGCATCTTCCGCACCTGCCAGTCCGCCACAGAACGGTTTCTGACAGATCACCGGAATATTGTGGTCGATACAGGTCCGGATGATCGGCAGATGGGTGGCCGGTGGCGTTGCGATATCAATCAGGTCAGGCCGGGTCTCCGCGATCAGGCTGTCGATATCGGCAAAGACCCGGGACGCACCAAATTCTCTGGCGCTGGCCTCGGCCTTCGCGATATCGGCATCACAGATCGCGGTAAACTCGACACCGGCCATCCGGGACCAGCCGTCATGATGAAAACGGGCGAAATAACCCGCACCTATACAGGCGACCTTCATCATAACTGCTGTCCGGTTCCGGTTAACATTGCTGTCCTGTTACTGTGCAGCGGATGCCATTTTACCGAGGCGGCTGATCTCTGCCAGTACGGCGGCAGTCACATCTGCGGTTCCGGCTTTGCCACCCACTTCCGGGGTAACCAGTTTCCCGCCGGCAAAAGCGCTGTCGACGGCTTCACGGATCAGGGCACCAGCCGCGCCCAATGCCGGGACGTCATGCTTTTCCGCCAGCCATTCCAGCATCATCGCACCGGACAGGAACATGGCTGTCGGGTTCGCGAGGCCCTTGCCGGCAATGTCAGGCGCGCTGCCATGGCAGGGCTGGAAGACCGCATGTTCGTCACCGATATCAGCGGAAGGCGCATAGCCCATACCACCGATAAGACCGGCGGCCAGATCGGACAGGATATCGCCAAACATGTTTTCCGTAACCAGAACATCAAGATCCCAGGGTTTCTGAACCAGGGTCAGGGCCGTGGCATCAACATAGGCGGTCAGCGGAGTAATATCCTTGTGGTTGGCCGCTGCATCCATGAAGACGCTGCGGAAAAAGGCCATGGAGCCAAAGACATTCGCCTTGTCGACACAGGTCAGCTTGCCGGGACGGCCTGCCTGCTTGCGTTTTTCCGCCAGGGCAAATGCCTGTTCACACAGCCGCGAGGTTGTGTGGCGGGTGATAACCATAGTGTCGCGGGCTTCATCAGCGGTGACGACACTTTTCCCGACGGAGGCAAACAACCCTTCGGTGGATTCACGAACCAGCATGAAATCAATGTCCCGCGCACGGGGGTCGGCAAGAGCGACGGGCACGCCGGGAATGGCCCGGATGGGACGTAGGCCGGCATACAGGTCGAGTTCAAAACGCAGGTCGAGTTGCGGCTGGATTTCAGTGCCGTCCGGCAGTCTGATTTCCGGCAGACCCATGGCTGAGAGCAGGATGGCATCGGCAGCGCGTGCGGTATCCATGGATGCTTTCGGCAGTGCCTCGCCGGTGTCCCGGTAACAGCCGGCACCTGCCGGCAGTTCTTCGAAAGACAGATCGAAGCCGCCGACGCTGGATTGTGCCGCCCGCAAGATATCAAGGCAGGGCGTTGTGATTTCCGGTCCAATGCCGTCTCCGTTAAATACCGCGATGCGGAAGGACGGTGATGTAGTCATGATCTGCTCCAGTTCGGGGTCGAGTATCTGTTGTTGACGAGGTATGCAATAACGCATACATTATTTTCTGTCAGGTTGCAAGATGCATCGCGCATCAGAATTTGCAGTCCGGCAATGAA
Source organism: Alphaproteobacteria bacterium HT1-32 (assembly GCA_009649675.1). Classification (NCBI taxonomy): domain Bacteria; kingdom Pseudomonadati; phylum Pseudomonadota; class Alphaproteobacteria; species Alphaproteobacteria bacterium HT1-32. The sequence continues at coordinate 110,222 of WJPL01000002.1, forward strand.
GGTCTCCGGCAGTTCTCCCGATCTGCCGGTCTTTCCCGGCGAGGCGGGCAATTCCGCATGGGGCTGTGGTGCCCGCCTCCCGTTTTTCTGATGTCGACATTAATGGATGTGTCCTGATTGCTCTGCTAATTGAATATCAGGTCTTGAGGATTCAAAGGAACGGTTAATGCTGCTTGGATGTATTGCTGATGATTTTACCGGGGCGACAGATCTCGCACTGACATTGTCCCGAAGCGGGATGCGGGTGGTGCAGACGATTGGTGTCCCAAACTCTGTTGATGAGATGCCGGATTGCGAGGCGGTGGTCGTTGCCCTGAAATCACGTACCATTCCGGCGGCAGAGGCAGTCGCGCAGTCACTGGCCTCCCTTGAGGTGCTGCTGGCGGCAGGAGCTGAACAGATCATCTTCAAATATTGTTCAACCTTCGATTCGACAGATGACGGCAATATCGGTCCGGTAACGGAAGCCCTGATGCAGCGTCTTGGTTGTGACTTCACCATTGCCTGCCCGGCTTTCCCGACAAACGGGCGCACCATTTTCAAGGGCCATCTGTTTGTCGGTGATCAGTTGCTGAGCGACAGCCCGATGCAGCATCACCCGCTGACCCCGATGACCGATTCCAATCTTGTCAGTGTGCTGGGGCGCCAGATGTCCGGCCGGGTTGGTCTGGTGGACTATGATGCTGTCGATGCTGGTGCTGAAAAAATTGCAGCACGCTTTGCTGACCTGAAATCAAAAGGTGTTGCTGTTGCGATCACGGATGCAATCAGCGACCGGCATCTGATGGATACCGGGCGTGCGCTTGATGGCATGAAGCTGGTGACAGGTGGTTCCGGCATCGCCATGGGACTGCCGGAGAATTTCCGTCGCCGGGGATTGCTGGCAGCGGACCAGACAAGCGGATTTGCGGCCCCTCAGGGCCGTGCCATTTACCTTGCCGGCAGCTGTTCGCAGGCAACCCGCCGCCAGATTGAGGTGGTTCAGGAAGCGGGCATTCCATCGCGCCGCATTGATCCGTTCCGGGTCGCCGATGGCAGTGAAACAGCAGCCACATTCACCGACTGGGCATTGTCGAACGGCGGTGCTGATCCCGTACTGATTTATTCCAGTGCGGATCCGGCAGAGGTGGGCCGTGCACAGGAAGCCTTTGGCCGGGAAAAGGCCGGTGCCCTGATTGAAGACCTGATGGCAGATATTGCCCGCGGGCTGGTGGAATCCGGAATCAGCCGGCTGGTCGTGGCGGGCGGAGAGACATCGGGAGCGGTTGTCAGCGCCCTGAAGGTCAAGTCCCTGCAGATCGGGCCGGAAATTGATCCGGGTGTGCCCTGGACCTTGTCGATGGGTGAGCCGGGTGTGGCGCTGGCCCTGAAATCCGGGAATTTCGGCGCTGAAGATTTCTTTACCAAAGCAAGCGGAATGCTGGATCGCTAGACCAGATGCGCAAACCGGTTCGGGGCGATCGCATCTGTGATATCGCGCCGGACCGGTATTGGCGCACCGGCAATCACAGCGGCCAGCATGTCGGCCAGCAGCGGCGCATAGGTGAAACCGCGTGACCCCAGGCCGGTCATGATGAAGCGGCCTTTGCCCATGCCGCCGACGAACGGAAGCCGGTCGCGGGTTGTCAGCCGCCAGGCCGCCCAAGGGTTGGTTGCCGTCGGTTTGGCTTCCTGTCCAAACAGGCGTTCCGAGAGCAGACGAAAATTCGTGGCAGTTTCGGAATCTGTGGGCACCGTTTCTCCCGGCTGAAAAGCGGCCTCGCGGTTAAAGGTTGCGCCAAGGGCGGCGATCCTCTCGCCATGCTCACCGACAACAGACGGTGACAGGTAAGAGCCGAAGGTGAGAGCGGGGCCACGGTTTTCGCGGCGGATAAAATCGACCTGACCGAGAACCCGTGCGGTTGCCGGACGAAGCATCGGAACGAAGTCGGTGCTGAGAGGTCCGGCTGCAATAATCAGACAGTCGGTTTCAGCCAGCAGGCCGTTACTGTCCCGGATTGACCAGTGGCCCGCATCACCTTCAACGCTGACGGCGGAAGCGGGCCACAGGATCTCCGCTTCTGACCAGAGAGTATCAATCAGGGTCCGTTTGTTCAGCCCGCCGCCTGACGGGAATGATATGGCGCCGTAGGGAAGGTCCCGCCCGGCAAGGGCCCGTGCTTCATCCGGCGAGAGAAGGCGTGCCAGTGAGCAGGGCCAGTTTGCAAAGGCAATCTGGCGTTTCTGTCGTTCGGCATCTTCTGCCTCACGGGCAACAGCCAGTGCGCCGCGTGGGGCAAGCCAGATATCTTCCGGTCCGGATACCAGGCTGTCATAGAAACGCAGGGCCCGGAGATAGGTCTGGTCTTGCAGAAGGCCGTAGGCACCGTGGTCCAGTGTCAGCCGGGGTGTCACCATGGGCAGCGGGTTTTCGGAGCCTCCGGTAGTGCGGTCTGGTCCGGGGGCGACGATGCGGGCTTCAACGCCAAGGCGACGCAGCGCCCGGTGCAGCAAACGTCCGGCGATACCGTTGCCAAGGATAACCGGGCTTGCCGTACCGGTGGTTTGCGAAGGCGTGCCGGGCAGGGTTGCCGTGATGCGTTCCCGCTTGCGGCCAAAGCCGGGAGCTTTGATAACGTCGAATCCGAGAGCAGACAAAGTGCGACGGACTGCACCGGCAGCCGTGAAGGTCGCGAGAATTGCACCGGGGGCGGACAGCCGCCGGATTTCCGTCATCACCCCGTCTGACCAGAGGTCGGCATTGCGGGCCGGGGCAAAGCCGTCGAGATACCAGGCATTCACCTGCGCATCGAGCTGGCTCAGTACTTGCCCGGCATTGCCGTAAAGCAGTAGCAGACGGAGATTGTCGGAAAGGTCGACGGCATGAAATCCCGGAACCGCAGGGGGCAGGGCTGTGGTCAGTTCCGATGACAGGTTCTGTAATTCCGGCCAGACGGCATGAGCGCGGTGCAAATCTTCAGCAGCCAGCGGATAACCCTCGACCGAGATGAAGGTCAGATGCTGGCCAGGCTTCCGGGTTGCCCGCCATGCCTGCCAGGTTGCCAGAAAATTCAGACCGGTGCCGAAACCTGTTTCGGCAATGACGGTGTGGCGGCGGGTGTTCCAGAGGACGGGCCCGCCGACAGCATCCAGAAAAACATGCCGGGATTCGGCGAGGCCATCTTCCGGGGAATAATAGATGTCGTCGTGATCAAGCGACCGGGGGGTGCCATCCGGCGACCAGTCCAGATGTGGACGCCCCAGCCAGTCTCTCGGTTGATCTGTCATCGCTTCTCAGGCCTGGCAGGTTCAGAATGTCGGCGGCGTGCAGGCACTGACAATTTCACATTCCTCATCATCGGTATTTCTGAACCGGTGGGGCAACCGGCTGTCAAAATAATAGGCATCGCCGGGACCAAGGCGGCGGGTTTCCGCGCCGACGGTGATTTCGATATGCCCGCGGACGATGACGCCTGATTCCTCGGCCGTATGGGTGTAGAGCGATTCGCCGGTATCGGAGCCGGGCTGATAGACTTCATGCAGTATTTGCAGGGCCCGACCGTCCAGATCCTGCCCTACCTGCCGGAACGAAACACCGTTCTCGCCGATTTCAGTCAGCTCCCCCGCTGTGAAGAAGATCTGGTCATCAAACAGGGCTCTGCCGGAGAAAAATTCCGTCATGGTGACGCCAAGCGAGTCGAGAATTTTTTTCAGGGAGGCGACGGAGGGACTCATCTGGGAGCGCTCGATCAGGGAGATGGTCGCATTGGTCAGTCCGGCCCGTTTTGCCAGTTCCCGCTGCGACAGACCGAGCCGTTTCCGTAAGACCTTGATTCTGTGACCGACTTCGCGCATTTCAACTGTTCAGTATATTTAACAATGAAAAATAATGTATCCAGAAAAGCACAGTCAGCAACAGATTTTTTCACTTATCAGTGAATTGGATTGTTAAGTATTTTGGATATCATTAAATTCTGCTCATCCGGGATAGGTGCCGGAATTATCATTTACGGACGGGAATAACGATCATGAATACGAACCAGTCACTCCATGCAAGGCGCGAGGCTGCTGTCCCGCGCGGCGTCGCAAATGCCTGCAGTATTTATGCAGACCGCGCATTCAATGCAGAACTGTGGGATGTCGAAGGCAAACGCTATATCGACTTCGCCGGTGGTATTGCTGTGCTGAATACCGGACATTGCCATCCCACTGTTGTGGGGCGGGCGAAGGAACAGGAAGAACGCTTCACTCACACCAGCTTTCAGGTTGTTCCTTATGAAAGCTATATCGCGCTGGCGGAGACGCTGAACGGCCTGGCGCCGGGTGATTTTGCCAAGAAGACCATCTTCCTGACGACCGGAAGTGAAGCGGTCGAGAATGCGGTGAAGATTGCGCGTGCGGCAACCGGTCGTACCGGGGTTATTGCGTTTGATGGCGGCTATCACGGCCGGACCATGATGACGCTGGGCATGACCGGGAAGGTCTATCCCTACAAGAAGGACTTTGGCCCGTTCCCGGCAGATATCTTCCGGGCGCCGTTCCCCAACGACAAGGCGGGGATTTCAGTCGCTGATGCGCTGGTCGCGCTGGACCGTCTGATGATGACGGACGCACAGGCCAACCGTGTTGCCTGCATGATCATCGAGCCCGTGCAGGGTGAGGGCGGATATTACCCGGTGCCGTTTGAATTCCTGCGGGCGCTGCGCGAGATCTGTGACCGCCATGGCATTCTGCTGATCGCGGATGAAGTTCAGTCAGGTTTTGGTCGTACCGGCAAATGGTTCGCGATTGAGCATTCGGGCGTTGTGCCGGATCTCATCACAGTCGCCAAAAGCCTTGCCGGCGGTTATCCGCTGTCCGGTGTGATTGGTCGTGCCGATATCATGGATGCGGTTGACCCGGGCGGACTTGGCGGTACCTATGGTGGTAATCCGGTTGCCTGTGCCGCGGCACTGGGCGCTATTGAAGCCATCGCAGCAGAAGGCCTGCTGGAGCGGAGCCTCTATATCGGTGAATGGCTGCGTAATCGTCTTTCCACATTCGCGGTCAGTCATGGCCTTGATGTCGTGGGTGATGTTCGCGGACTTGGTGCCATGATTGCTGTTGAGTTCGTGACCGACAGCCTGACCCGCAAGCCGGATCCGGTGCTGACCAAGGCGATTGTGACGGAAGCACTCAGCCGCGGCCTGATTCTGCTGAGTTGCGGCATGTATGGTAACGCATTGCGACTGATGATGCCGCTGACCGCATCCGATGCGATTATCGATGAAGGTATGACCATTCTCGAAGGTGTCATTGCCGACATCACGGCCCGCGCAGCCGCTGCGTGATTTGTACAAGTCCCCCCTCCGGGTGCTATAGTCCCCGGAGGGGGGACTTTTTTCATACTGATCCAGGAGATCTTTGAATGATACCTTTCGCCATTGCCGGCGTTCAGATGCACGTATCCGCCACCGAGAGCAATCTTGAGGCGATGAGTGCACAGATCGATATCGCGATGGCCCGGTTCCCGTGGGTGCAGATGGTCATGTTCAGTGAACTGGCGCCCTTCGGACCGCTGATGCACAATATTCAGACTTTGCCCGGACCGGCAGAGGCTGCGTTCTGTGAAATGGCGGCGCGACACGGTATCTGGCTTGTCCCGGGCTCGATGTTCGAGCGTGACGGTGAGTCTGTCTATAATACCGCCAGTGTGATTGATCCTACGGGCACGGTTATTGGACGTCATCGCAAGCTTTTCCCCTTTGCGCCTTATGAACAGGACGTGGATTCGGGCAAGGACTTCCTTGTTTTTGATGTGCCGGATGTGGGCCGTTTCGGGGTCTCCATCTGTTATGACATGTGGTTTCCGGAAACCACGCGGACGCTTGTCTCCATGGGTGCGGAAGTGATTCTCCACCCGACCCTGACAAACACCATCGACCGGGATGTAGAGCGGGCGATCTGCCGGGCGTCTGCCGCCATGAACCAGTGCTATATGATTGATATCAACGGTATTGGCGCCGGTGGTGTAGGACGTTCCTTCATTGCCGACCCAAGCGGTCATATCCTTTATGAATCGGGCGGCGGACCGGAAATTATTCCTGTGGAAGTCGATCTGGCGCGGGTCCGGCGGGAGCGGGAAACCGGGCTGCGCGGACTTGGCCAGCCGTTGAAGAGCTTCCGGGACCGCAAGGTCGAGTTTCCGGTCTATGACCGCGCTCTGCCGCAGCATCCCTATCTCGGTACCCTTGGCCCGCTGGCCATGCCGGTACGCGGATCGAAAGCCGGTGTCGGGGCGCTGGAACCAAAAGCGTCGGAACAACCGGCGATTACAGACGTTGCTGAAATAGTGGACTTTCCAATCCATCCTCAGGGGGAAACCGGAACATGAACGACGACAGGACTTTGCCCGTTCCAGTGGGCCAGAAGTCGCTCAGCAAATATTACAACGCCTCCCAGTTACGGGCGGATACCTGGAATCAGTTGAAATACTATGCCCAGAGGCTGAACGAGAAGAAGGCTACCAAGAAGGATCTGGTCAAGGCCCAGAAGTCGGTCGAGGAAGCGTTTGATACGCTCGAACCCATCGAGATGTACTTTGCCTTCCCCGGGAAAGAGACCTTTGGTCATCTGAAACGCCAGTATGATCGTGGTGACTACGATCTGCTGGCGCATCAGGCGGCCCGGATTGTGCGGGCGCTGGTGTCCAACGCCTACCGGCATCGCGAAATTTCCCTGCATTCGCCCGATGAAATGACAGAGGCGGATGATCAGGAAATCAGCAGCCATGAGACGGCTTTCGGGCGGCCTTATTTCGAAAGTCTTGTTGTTGACCAGATGTCCGTGGGTGAAGAGGCCCGCCTTCGGCACGGTCTGCGGGATATGCGCCGCAATGAGGACCGGTTTATTTACGAAAGCCTTGTTGTACCGACATTCGAGGATGCGCTGATTGCGGTCCTGCTGAATTACAACATTCAGGCGGTTACCATCCGTTACGGCTTTCCGTTCAAATCGCGCAATGCGCTGGACCCGGTCCAGCGTGAGCTGTGGCGGGTCTCGACCGGTGATCTGGAAGACATTGCGCCGATGGATCGCGGGCCGATGCTGGCTAAAATCATCGGTGATCTCCGGCCTGAACTGGATATCTATCTGGTTACGGATGCATCCGTTGAAAGCGTTGCAACCCGGGCACCGAAAAATGTCCGGCGGGTATTCTATCAACAGGAAGACCTGACCGAACTTCACCTGAACATTCTGCGCGGTATCAACGAGCGTTATCAGACGCCGTTCTTTACCGCCCTGCAGGAATATTCGCGCCAGCCGACAGGTGTGTTCCATGCGATGCCGATCAGTCGTGGCAAGTCCATTACCAAATCCAACTGGATTCAGGATATGGGCCGGTTCTACGGCATGAATATCTTTCTGGCGGAGACTTCCGCGACATCCGGCGGGCTGGACTCGCTGCTTGATCCGCACGGGCCGATCAAGAAGGCACAGGAACTGGCGGCGCGGGCCTTCGGTGCGCAGAAAACCTTTTTCTGCACAAACGGCACCTCGACCGCGAACAAGATTGTCGTCCAGGCGGTTGTGCGGCCGGGGGATATCGTTCTGATCGACCGCGATTGCCATAAATCGCACCATTACGGCATGGTTCTGGGCGGTGCCGAGGTGGTCTATCTGGATTCCTATCCGCTCAGCGAATATTCGATGTATGGCGCGGTGCCGCTGAAAGAAATCAAGCATCAGCTGCTGAAACTGCGGGCAGCGGGCAAGCTGCATCGTGTGCGGATGCTGCTGCTGACCAACTGTACCTTTGATGGTCTTGTCTACAATGTCGAGCGGGTCATGGAAGAATGCCTGGCGATCAAGCCGGACCTTGTCTTCCTGTGGGATGAAGCGTGGTTTGCCTTCGCCCGGTCTGGCCCGACCTATCGCAAGCGCACAGGGATGGCCACGGCGAACCGTCTGCGGGTCAAGTTCAAATCTGATGCCTATCGGCAGTCGTATGAGACCTTCGCCAAGGAAGTTGACCTGTCTGACGATGCGGCCTGTATGGAAAACCGGCTGATACCGGATCCGGACAAGGCGCGGGTTCGGGTTTATGTCACGCAATCAACCCACAAGACGCTGACTTCCCTGCGTCAGGGCTCAATGCTGCATGTGAATGATCAGGATTTCCGCTCAAAGGTCGAAGATTCGCTGCACGAAGCCTATATGACCCATACATCGACGTCTCCGAACTACCAGATTGTCGCTTCACTTGATGTCGGGCGACGGCAGGTGGAACTGGAAGGCTTCGAGCTGGTCTCCAAACAGGTTGAGATGGCAATGGTGCTGCGCGAGCAGATCCAGACCAACCCGTTACTGCGCCGGCATTTCCGGTTCCTGACGGTGAAGGACCTGATTCCGGAGCAATATCGCGATAGCGGCATCGAATCCTATTATGATCCGGACCATGGCTGGACATCTTTTTTCGAGGCCTGGTCGGATGACGAGTTCGTCCTCGATGCGACCCGTCTGACACTTTATGTCGGAAGTACGGGGCTTGACGGGGATACCTTCAAGAACGAACAGCTGATGGATAAGTACGGTATCCAGATCAACAAGACGTCACGCAATACGGTTCTGTTCATGACCAATATCGGGACGACCCGCAGTTCGGTCGCTTATCTGATTGAGGTTCTGGTCAAGATCGCACAGGAGATGGACGAGCAGCTTGATTCGCTCAGCCGCCCGGAATTGCGGGCCCGTGAGAAACGGGTGAAATCCCTGACTGAAGACCTGCCGTCGCTGCCGGATTTCAGTCGGTTCCACGATTTCTTCCGCAGCGATCCGTCCAGCCCGACGCCGGAAGGCCGTATCCGGGATGCCTACTTCCTGGCCTATGACGAGGAGGCCTGTGATTACCTCGATCCGTTCACGGACGAGATTGATCAGATCATTGCCGCCGGTGAGGATGTGGTCTGCGCGACCTTCATTATTCCCTATCCGCCGGGTTTCCCGATTCTGGTGCCGGGGCAGGTCGTCAGCACCGAAATTCTGGATTACATGCGGGCGCTGGACGTCAAGGAAATCCATGGGTTCCGCCCGGAACTGGGACTGCGTGTTTTCCGCAAGGAAGCCATTACTCTGAGTGCAGCCGCCGAGTAACAAGGTGGCGCGATAACAACCGACCAACCAAAACAGGGGGTCTATACCATGCCAAAGAAGAAACTTAAGGGACTGTCAGATATCCGTCGTTATTTCCACCGGATTGACACACCGGTATTCTTTATTTCTGCCACGAACTTCAACCTGCTCGGCCTTGATGAGTGGGTTAAGAATTTCAAATATATCAACTATCTCGACTGCTATGACGGACGGCATCCGAATACCTTCGTGCCGACCGAAATGCCGCATGCGGAATTTCAGTCGATCGAGGACATCAATAATTACCTGCTCCAGCACAAGGAAGTTCTCGACTATGTGAACTCCTTCAAGGGCAAGCCGAAGGCAACTTTCCTCATGTTCGATGAGGATACGGAACGCCTTGCCAAGGAAGCGGGAATGCAGGTCTGGTTCCCGAAGGCCAAGCTGCGCGGCCGGATGGATGACAAGATCGAAACCGTTCGTATCGGCAATCGTGCCGGTGTGCCGTCAGTACCGAACGTGCTGGCGAAGGTCGACAGCTACGAGACCCTTCGGAAGGTTTCGAAGGATCTCGGTGAAAGTCTGGTGATCCAGACGGCCTATGGTGATTCCGGGCATACCACCTTCTTCATCTCGAACGAGAAGGAATACAAGCGCCACGCCTCCGAGATCGAGGAAGCGCCCGAGGTCAAGATCATGAAGCGGCTGAATTGCCGCGGATCGGCCATTGAAGCCTGTGCCACAAAGGCCGGCACCATCGTTGGCCCGCTGATGACCGAACTGGTCGGATTCAAGGAACTGACCCCTTATCGCGGCGGCTGGTGTGGCAATGAAATCTTTGCCGACTCGTTCTCTGCCGAGGTCCGTCAGAAGGCGCGGGACTGGACCTTCCAGTTCGGTGAGCAGCTTCGCAAGGAAGGTTATCGCGGTTATTTCGAGCTCGATTTCCTGATCGATATGGACACCAATGAAATGTATCTGGGTGAACTGAACCCCCGGGTCACCGGTGCCAGCTCGATGACCAACCATGCGGCCTTCGCCCATGCGGATGCACCGCTGGCCCTGTTCCATCTGCTGGAATTCTCCGGCGTTGATTTTGAGCTGGATGTCGATGCGCTGAACGCGCGCTGGGCTGATCCGGACAATATCGATTCCTGGAGCCAGTTCGTCATGAAGCATACGGACGATTCCGTTGATATTCTGGTTGATGCACCGGAGTCCGGCATCTATCACATGAACGACGATGGTTCGATTGAGTACAGCCGGTTTGATTATCACCGGCGTGCCGTCGCGACCGAAAATGAAGCGTTCTTCCTGCGAATTTCGGGTAAAGGCGATTATCGCTACGAGGGGGCCGATCTCGGCATTCTCGTCACCCGTGGCCGTTTGATGAATAATAACTTCAAACTCAACAAACGGGCAAAGATGTGGATCGACGGGATGCGGAACAAGTTTATCGGTCGTTCCCTGACCCCCGCGCCAATTTCGGACGGATCCTTCAAGATCCTCTGATGCAGATAACCTTTCGCGCTGTTGACGACTCAACACCGGGTGCGAAATGGGAAGCCCTGTTCAACGAACTCTGGCCGGCATACCGTCACTGGTTCCTGTCAGAGGGCGTTGAGCGGCGTCCGACCTACCGGCAGTGCCGGGACAGGATAAAACAGTTCCTGCCGGCACTGCTGCCGCTCTATGAGCAATTATGCGAACGGGCCGGGGGCGGCGATCTGCCCGCCCGTTTTCTGTCACTTTATCGTCCTCCGGCTTATATTTCCGGCTGCTCTCAGGCGGCCTGGTCAGATGATGATCCGTTGCTGGTACGCAACTACGATTATGCGCCGGCACTGTGTGACGGGGTTATCATGAAAACCGAATGGGGTGGCCGGAAGGTCATCTGCATGTCGGACTGCATGTGGGGCTGCCTTGACGGCCTTAATGATTCCGGATTGTCAGTCAGCCTGACCTTCGGGGGGCGCCGGGTGGTCGGTGACGGCTTCGGCATACCGCTGGTGTTACGGCATCTGCTGCAAAGCTGTTCAACGGCGAATGAAGCAGCGGCAGAGATTGTCAAAGTGCCGGTTCACATGGCCTATAATGTGACAATGCTGGATGCAGGCGGAACCTATAAAACCGCCTTTCTGGCCCCGGACCGTGCGCCCGTCGTCAAATCAGTCGCCATCGCCACGAACCATCAGGGACGTGTGGAATGGCACGATCATGCCAGGGCAACGGCCACGATTGAACGGGAACAATATCTGAAATTCCGTCTTGATGATCGCAAGATGACGTCGCAACGCCTGATCGAAGCATTCTCCCGTCCGCCACTTTATACCAATGCTTACCGGACCGGTTTTGGCACCCTTTATACGGCGATTTACCGTCCGGCGAAGGGTGAGGCGGAATATCGCTGGCCGGGCGGACGCTGGGTGTTTTCCTTCGACCGTTTCCACGAAGGCGCGCGGCATGTCACATTTGCGCCATCCTGACTTTTAGCTGCGAATTTACGCTGCATGCGGTCCGGTCTGGTTGTATGGTCGGTGGAGTGGATTGAACGACTTCGGGTGTTCACAGGATGGTTGAAGATTTTAATCCGTTGAATGGCTTTATCGGTGGTCTGATGATTGGTGCAGGCGCTCTGGTACTGTTGCTGTGCAATGGCCGGATTGCAGGGATCAGCGGTATCATGGGTAACCTGTTCGCGAATGCCCGGGAGACCGGATGGCGGCTGACGTTTCTTGTCGGGCTGGTTGCAGCACCATTCATCTGGCTGGTGGCAACGGATGGTTCCTACAACATTGAAATTACCGACTCCGTTCTGCTGCTCGTGGCTGGTGGCCTGCTGGTCGGGTTCGGCACGCGGATGGGCAGTGGCTGCACCAGTGGTCATGGTGTTTGTGGCCTTGGCCGTGCGTCACCCCGGTCGATCACGGCGACCCTGATCTTTATCGGAATTGCGATGGTGACTGTTTATGTCATGCGTCATGTGATCGGAGCAGTACAATGATCCGTGCAGTTGCAGGTCTGGCATCCGGTGCCTTGTTTGGTGGCGGGTTGCTGGTTTCCGGTATGGCCAATCCGGAACGGGTGCTGGGTTTCCTGGATGTCGCAGGTCGCTGGGATCCGACGCTGGCCTTTGTCATGGGTGGGGCGCTGCTGATCTCTGCACTGGGATATATTTTGTCAAAACGGATGCGCCAGCCTTTGCTGGAGGCGCGGTTTCATTTCCCTGACCGCACATCCATTGATCCGCCACTGGTTGTCGGCGCTGTTATTTTTGGCGCTGGCTGGGGGCTGGTCGGCCTGTGTCCGGGACCAGCTCTGGTTGGCCTGGGCTCACTGAACATCAGCGTGGTTATTTTTGTCGCCGCCATGCTGGCCGGGATGGTCGCCTGGTGGCTGTTTGACCGCAGCTGAAAGCCCGTTTTCTCAGGCGAACATTTCGTCGGTGATCGAGCGATACCAGCCTTCGGCATAAGACGCTTCGAGCTGGCGCTGGCGCATGCCGGCTTCTTTTGGGCTCAGGCCACCGGCACCCTCGACAGCTTCAAGCTTGCCGTTGTTCAGCCTGTAGACGGCCGAGACTGAAATGCCATAATCCGGGGCTACGAGGCTGTAGCAGGTATTTGCCAGTTTCGGGTCAGCGATCTCCCGGCCCTGCAGGTTTGAGACGACAGCAGCCGCGACAACCTTGCCCTGATTGTTGGCAGAGAAACCAGACTTCGGCATGGGTGAGGCAATACTGGCATCACCGATGACAAAGACATCCTTCGCCAGTGTCGAGGCGAAGCTTTTCTGATCTACCGGGCACCAGCCGCTTGCGTCGGCCAGACCGGCGTCACGGGCAATGGCAGCGGCATATTGTGGCGGGATGAAGTTGACGACATCCCCTTTGATCTCATCGAATTCCGTATGCAGTGTCTTGTTCTCTGCATCCACCCGGATAACCTTGCCGTCTTCCGTTTTCCGGTAATCGATCATGCCCGGATAGAGCTCTTTCCAGGCGGCCGTAAACAGGCCTTCCTTGGAAAAACCGCCTTTGGGATCAAGAACCAGAATTTTCGATTTTGGCTTCGTTGTCTTGAAATAATGCGCGACCATGCTGACCCGTTCTGCCGGCCCCGGCGGGCAGCGGAAGGGATTGGCGGGTGGCGAGATGACGAAGGTGCCGCCGTCCGGCATGGCCTGCAACTGCTCGCGCAGCAACAATGTCTGTACCCCGGCCTTCCAGGCATGCGGGGCAAGACGCGAAGCGGCTTCATCATATCCTTCGACCTCGCCCCAGCGGAAATCAATGCCGGGGGAGACGATCAGACGGTCATATTTCGCAATCTGTTCATTTGGCAGATGCACCCATTTCTTCTCAATATTGATGCTCTCTGCCTTGGCATGGATGACCTTTACGCCGAGGCCGACAAGGCCGTCATAGCTGTGGGTGATGTCGCCGATCTTCTTGACCCCGCCGAGAACAAGATTGCTGAACGGGCAGGTTACAAAGGTGGTTGCAGGTTCGATCAGTGTGACATCGATTGCCGAGTCCCAACGCTTGATATAGCGCGCAGCGGTTGCGCCACCAAATCCGCCCCCGATAATGACGACGCGGGCACCGGCGGCAGAGGCGTTGCGCCCCAGCCCGATAGCAGGGGCGACAACAGCAGCGCCGGTAAGCGTCGTGAAGCGGCGGCGGGACAGGGTCATGCGGCAATCCTCCTATTTGCGGGTGGCGAGGAAACGCGCAACCGCGTCGATTTCCTTGTCGGTATAACCCTTGGCGATACGGTTCATGATTGTGCCCTTGCGCTCATCCGACTTGAAGGCAATGAGGGCTTCTTTCAGGGTTTTCATGTCCATCCCGCCAATCGAGGGAACCGATCCGGCATTCTTGCCGTCAATACCGTGGCAGGTGGCGCAGGTTCCGGCGAGTACAGACGCAGATGGTCCGGCGGCCTGAAGATGACTGCTGATCAGCAGGGTTGCAGTAAAAAACAGCAACGCAGTTCTTGGCATCACCTGACGCTCCCTTATTCGTAGTTTTCAATAAGGTAACAGCTAAAGCCGGGCTCGCAAACTCGCAAAGCCGTGATCTTAAACCCATTTTTCCAATGTAGAATGCCCTACAGATGAGCCTGCAGGTAGCGCAGACCAAGTACACTTCCCCCGATGAGGGCCAGTACAGCGATCAGCGATCCGACAGCCAGCGTGGACAGGCCGGTCAGACCCTGACCGATCGTGCAGCCCATCGCCAGCACACCGCCTGCACCCATTAAAGCGGCACCGACAAGATGTCGCAGGAAATCATTGCCGTCAGCAAAGGTCTCGAGCCGGAACTGCCCCTGTGCAAGGCTGGCCAGAAAGCCGCCGAAAACGGTTCCGGCAACAGCGGCGATGCCGAAGCTGACCGTTGCTCCGGTATAGGTCATCAGATAGATCAGGCCTTCCCCGACAGGTGCGACAAAGGTCAGGGAGGCAAGCGGCGCCGGATCAAAGCTGTCTGCTCCCAGTATTCCGGTCACGATCCAGCCCAGCGGTATGGCCAGTCCGATCACGATTGCTGACAGCCAGTGTCTGGGTGAGCGGAGAAAGCGGGGGCTTGTGAAGGTGAAAACAACCAGGCTGAGGACCAGTCCCGCAGCAATCAGCGGGCGGAGCATTGCTGCCTCACCAAGGCCCGCGCCGGCGGCAAGTGTTGCGAGGCTTTGGTCGTGGGCAAGGCCGGAGAGGTCAATCGCGGTTGCATCATCAAGGCGCAGGCGGGGCAGGGCCAGAATACCCCGCAGCGTGGCATAGGCCACGAGACCGAGGACCAGTACTACAAGCAGGGATTTCAGATTGCCGCCACCCAGACGCACCGCATTTTTGCTGCCGCAGCCACCAGCCAGCATCATCCCGAAACCGAACATCCCGCCACCTGCGATGGCGCCTGCCCAGCCAAGTCGCGGGCTGAGGTAGATGCTGTTATCAAGGTTGATAAACTCACCGATATGCAAAAACTGGCTGGCGGCAATGGCGATGGCAAGAGCCAGCATCCAGGCACGGAAGCGCCGCCAGTCGCCCATCAGGCCGATATCGGAAATCGCCCCCATCGTGCAGAAATCACCCCAGCGCACCATGACACCGAAGATGATTCCGATGGGGAAGGCCGCCGCTGCGACCAGCAGATTTACAGGTGCGTCATCCATAACTGCGCGGTCCGCCGTTAACAGTAAAAGGGCGCGGTGAGCCCTTCCTCTTCGCAGGCCCGGATGGTCGCCGGTCGTGCGGCAACAGCGTCCAGCAGGCGTTTGAGATGCGGGCGGGTAGCGGGCGGGCGACTGCACATACGGGAAAAGCGTGCGTTCATCAGCAGATAAATGTCGGCCAGGGTGAATCTGTCACCAACCAGCCAGGGGCCGTTTGCGGCCAGTTCTTTCTCTATCAGGTCGAACATTTCCATCAGGCGTTCGTCACTGCGGGCCTTGGCAGCGGGCACAGCGTCGGGCAGCGGCTGATGCCGGTCCGTATAATGATAGGTCAGCACTTCCGGCTGGATCGTGTTGGTCAGATACATCAGCCATTTATACATCTGCGCCCGTTCACTTGACCCGACAGGCGGTGCTACGTCTGAGTCGGGGTGGGTGTCTGCCAGGTGCAGGCAGATGGCAGCCGCTTCAAACAGAACCAGATCGCCGTCTTCCAGCACCGGAATGCGCCCGGCGGGATTCAGTTTCAGGTAGGCCGGTGACTTGTGGCTGCTGTTCTTGCGGTCGACAGGGACCAGTTCATATTCCGCACCAACTTCCTGCAGCACGATATGTGGCGCAAGATTGGCGTTGCCGGGGAAGTAATGAAGCTTTTTCATGATTACACCGCTGTGCCGCCGATGGTCAGGGAGTCAATCTTGAAGGTCGGCTGGCCGACGCCGACAGGGACACCCTGTCCGCCCTTGCCGCAGGTGCCGACGCCACTGTCCAGGGCCATGTCATTTCCGATCATGGAAACCCGTTTCATGGCTTCCGGTCCGTTGCCGATCAGGGTGGCACCCTTGACGGCAGGGCCAACCTTGCCGTCTTCAATCATGTAGGCTTCGGTCGCCGAGAAGACGAATTTCCCGGAGGTGATGTCGACCTGACCACCGCCGAAATTCACCGCATAGATACCGCGTTTTACGGAGGAAACGATTTCCTGCGGGTCCATGTCGCCGCCCAGCATGTAGGTGTTGGTCATCCGTGGCATCGGCTGATGCGCATAGCTTTCACGGCGGCCATTGCCGGTGGCGGCAACACCCATCAGGCGGGCATTCATCCGGTCCTGCATATAGCCGGTCAGGATACCGTCCTCGATCAGCGTGGTATATTCGGTCGGCGTACCTTCGTCATCAATGGTCAGGCTGCCACGGCGGTCGCCCAGCGTGCCGTCATCAACGATGGTAACCCCCTTGGAGGCGACCTGCTGGCCCATCAGCCCGGAAAAGGCAGAGGTTTTCTTGCGATTGAAATCACCTTCCAGACCATGTCCGACAGCTTCATGCAGCATGACGCCCGGCCAGCCCGGCCCAAGTACAACCGGCATGTCGCCAGCCGGCGCATCAATGGCATCCAGATTGACCAGTGCCTGACGAAACGCCTCGTCAATCACTGCCTGCCAGTTTTCCGGCTCCAGCCAGTGTGCATAGGCAATGCGGCCACCGACACCATGGGAACCGGCTTCCATCCGGTCGCCCTTGGCGGCAACGACACTGGCATTGAGGCGGATGAGGGGACGAATATCGGCGGCCCGGCGTCCGTCTGCCCGGATGATCTGTACGGCCTGCCAGGAACCGGTCAGCGAAACCGAGACCTGACGGATACGATCATCAATGCTGCGGGCATAGGCATCCATCTGTTCCATCAGTTTGACTTTCACATCAAACGGCACCTCGGACAGCGGATTGACATCTGTATAAAGGTTACGGTTCGTACCGTTCGGTGCGACGGACATCTCACCGCCCTTACCGGAACGGACAGCACGTACGGTATCGGCAGCGCGTTCGATGGCGCTCTCGCTCAGTTCGGATGCATGGGCATAACCGGTCGCCTCGTTGGAGACAGAGCGCAGACCAAACCCCTGCGAGGTATCATAGGCGGCGTTCTTCATCCGCCCGTCATCAAACGAGAAGCTTTCGGATTGCCGGTATTCCATGAACAGTTCACCGTCATCTGCCCCATGCAGGGCATCAGCGACGATTCGCTCTACTTTCGGGCGATCCATCCCGGTGCGTTCAAAGAAAAGGCTGTCGGTTGCTGCGAGATCGGTCATTTAGCCGCTCCTGAAATAGTGTTATCGCTGTATATAGGTTGGATCGCCCTGAAAAAAGCGCTCTGGGGAAAACAATGAAGTTACTGCGCGAACATGATCTGCGTCGCCGGCTGGCAGACGAGGCCCATGCCCGGCCTTTTCAGCCCTCGGACTCCCCTGTCCGGGTCACTCATCTGGCGATGGTTCAGAACCAGACAGACCAGAAACTCATTCATTCACATCTCGGCGAACTCTGCGGTCTTTACGATATCCGGCTGCCGCCGATGGATGCCCGGCATTTCAGTGCTGACTTCGGTGATTTCCGGCTGCGCTGGGAACGGCATACCGAATATTCCAGCTATACCCTTACGGTTCCTGCATCCGAGGGTGCGCCGTTTTCGGAAACGGCGCTGGGCAAGGTGCCGGAACAATGGATCGAGAATATGCCGGGACGTCTGATTGCCGGCGGGCATCTGGAAATGCAGCGCGATGACAGCCGGCTGGATCTGGAGCAGGCACGGACATGGTTTGGTGGAAATCCGGTGATTGGCGCTGATATGGCAGGCGGACGGGCCACCTGCTGGACAGACTTCCAGCTTCATAGCGACGGGTTCGGCCGTATTCTCGTGCGTGACCGGGGTATGAGCAGCGGCCAGACCGGGCGGCTGATTCAGCGGCTGTTCGAAATCGATACCTACCGCATGATGGCGATGATGGCCTTGCCGGATGCGCAACTGGCCATGCCGCGGATTGTGCGGATCGACCGGGAACTGAACAAGGTGACCACGGCACTGACGGAATCCAGCGGAGCGGACAGCGAACGGCAGCTGCTTGATCGTCTGTCACGTCTGGCGGCGATGGTTGAAAGTATCGGTGCACGCAGCGGCGACCGGTTTTCCGCTGCCGAAGCCTATTACGCCATCGTTGAGGTGCGGGTAAGGGAGCTACGGGAAGCCCGGATTGAGGGGTTGCAGACAATCGAGGAATTCATGGACCGGCGACTGGCACCGGCCATGCGGACGGTGATCTCAACATCCGGTCGCCTGTCAGCCCTGTCGGCCCGCATCGCGCGGGCAAGCG
Source organism: Alphaproteobacteria bacterium HT1-32 (assembly GCA_009649675.1). Lineage (NCBI taxonomy): Bacteria > Pseudomonadati > Pseudomonadota > Alphaproteobacteria > Alphaproteobacteria bacterium HT1-32. Next base: position 128,642 of record WJPL01000002.1, read on the forward strand.
ACCTGTTACAGGCCCGCATCGATGTATCGCTGGAAGCTCAGAACCGCGATTTGCTGGCCTCAATGGACCGGCGGGCAAAGCTGCAACTGCGCCTCCAGGAGACGGTTGAAGGGCTGTCGGTTGCCGCCATTACCTATTATGCGGTGGGTCTTGTCGGCTATATGGCAAAGGGGCTGCATGCGGCCGGTCTGCCCGTGAATTACGAGCTTGTTACGGCGGTTGCGGTACCGGTTATCGCCCTGCTGGCATGGTTCGGTGTACGCCGCATCCGACGCAGGATCGGTGTTGAGCAACAACAGATGGAAAAATCGTTATAGCTGTAGTCGAGAGCGTTCCGAAGGTCGCCATCTTCTGTGCGTTTTTCAGACAAAAAACTACTTTTAGAACTTAATTCTTTTTCCAAACACAAGTTCCGCGAGAATTGAATCCTTGTCCATCCGGGACAGGGTGTTACAAGACATGATCTGTATATGTCATGCGTAACGATTTCGGTATTTGCCGGAACATGACATGCGGCTTCCTGATTGGACAAAGCCTGCATAGTGAAGGCGAAAAATGTAACTGCTGCCCAGAGCAAGCGGTGATCCGGACCTTCTCTCGATAAGTTACGACGCCTCAACTCTCAGAAATCCCGCGAAATCACGATTTGCGGCAAAGACGATGCCCGCCGATTTCCGGGATTGTTCTCATGATCGACATTACGACCGAAATTGCCCCGCCTGCGCTATTCTGCTGCTGGCGGCTGGTACTGTTTCAGGTGCCATTTAAGGAATTAATATGAATTTTGTTCACACATCCAGACCGTTGACTTCATCCGGTAATGACAATCGCGCGGCTGCTCCTGCAACGGTCAGACCTGCGGTCCTTCTTCCTTTGCAGGGAAAAGAGCCGGAGTTAAAGACGAATACAGCCGTTATCTATTGCGAGGGAAACTTCGGCGCTATTGACGGAAAGACGGCCAATGGACTGGTCCGGCACTCTGAAAAGTATGATATTCTTTCTGTCATCGACAGTCAGCATGCTGGTCGGGACTCTGGCGTTGTGCTGGGTGGCGCTCCGAATGCCATCCCTGTTTGCAAAAATCTTGCTGATGCCTTGTCGCAGGCTGAAAAACTTCCCGACTATTTCATTTTCGGAATGGCTCCCTCCAGCGGCATGCTGTCGAAGCATGAGCGGGGACTGATTATCGAGGCGATGAGCCTTGGCATGAATATTGTCAACGGTCTGCATGAATTTCTCAATGACGACCCGGTGTTCATCGCCGCCTGCTCTGCTCACAACGTCAGTATTCTTGATGTCCGCAGACCCCGGGCGAAAAAGGATCTGCGGTTGTTCAGCGGCAGGATCAACGACTGCGAATGTCCGCGCATTGCGATCCTCGGCACAGACTGTGCTATCGGCAAGCGCACGACTGCGACAATTCTAACCCGCGCGCTGAATGATCGCGGGATAAGGGCGGTTATGGTGGGAACCGGGCAAACCGGCCTGATCCAGGGTGCGCGTCATGGAATAGCGCTGGATGCGGTCCCGTCTCAGTTCTGCGCAGGTGAACTGGAAGCGACCATTCTTGAGGCGGTCGAAGCCGAAAACCCGGACGTCATCATCGTTGAAGGTCAGGGGGCTCTCAGCCATCCGGCGTTTTCGACAACATCCTTCGTATTGCGGGGAAGCTGCCCGGAAGGTGTCATTCTCCAGCATGCGCCGGGGCGTGCCAGCCGGTGCGATTTTGAACAGATGCCGATGCCGACGGCGGCCAGCGAGATCAATCTGATCGAAACTTTCTCTGATACCCGGGTCATCGGTCTGACGATCAACCATGAGAATATGACCAATGACGATGTCAGCACAGAAATCATCCGCTGCGAGAAAGAGTTTGGCATTCCCGTGACTGATGCCCTGACACGATCTCCCGATGATCTGGTGGAAATGGTTCTCACCTCGTTCCCGAAACTCAGGAAATCGCTGACCGTCGGCATTCATTGAATGCGCCAAGGCTTGAAATTGACCTGGTAAAGCTCGGCCATAATGCCCGTACCCTCGTCAATCTGCTGAGCCATCACGGGATTTCGGTTTCAGCGGTAACCAAGGGTGTGCTCGGTCGCCCGGACGTTGCGCGGGAATTGCTGAAGGCAGGGGCAACGGGCCTTGCCGATTCCCGGATCGAGAACATTCAGACCCTGCACCATGCCGGCGTTGTAGCCCCGATGACGCTGATCCGCTCACCGATGGCCAGTCAGGCAGCACTGGTGATCCGGCATGCTGATTTCAGCATGAATACCGAACTTGATGTCATCTCAGAATTGTCCAAAGCAGCGCAGTCAGCAGGGCGCAGCCATGGCATCCTTCTGATGGTCGAACTGGGAGATCTGCGAGAGGGCATCATGCCTGCCGACCTTGAGAATGTGGTGCGCCGGGTGCTTTGTTTTCCGAATATAACCCTGAGAGGGATAGGAACTAATCTCGCCTGTCGCAGCGGGGTGGTTCCGGATGCCGTCAATATGGGAGAACTGTCCAGACTTGCCGATGCCATCGACACGACCTTCGGTCTGGTTCTTTCTGTTATTTCCGGCGGTAATTCCAGCAATCTGGAATGGGTGCTTGGCGGTGGTGATACGGGACGCATCAACAATCTCCGGCTCGGAGAAGCTATCCTGCTCGGCTGTCAGCCGCTTGACCGCCGGCCAATCGAAGGGCTTCACACGGATGTATTCAGTCTGGTTGCCGAAGTGATCGAGTCCGGGAGCAAGCCATCCCGGCCATGGGGCGACATCGCAGAAACGGCCTTCGGGGCAGCACCTCCGGAGGAGAAACATACCAGCGACCCGAACGGTACTGTATCTCAGGCCATTCTTGCCCTCGGGGAGATGGATGTTGATCCGGCCGGACTGATGCCGCCGCAGGGAATTGATATTCTCGGATCAAGCAGTGACCATCTCGTCGTGGATACTGGCCAAACGGGTCTGAAAGTTGGCGCAGAGGTTGCTTTTCAGGTCAATTACAGCGCTTTGATCCGGGCTATGGCATCTCCCTTCGTCACCAAGCTGGCTTATCCTGTGCCAGATCCCAACAGCTTTGCCGCATTTCCCCAAAAGCGCCCGGCCGCCAGTGAAGGCCGTTCTTTTACCCCTGTCTGAGGCGGTTCTCAGCTTTCTCGTTCTTCATTGATGGCATGCGCCGAGAACAGCAGGGCGGTCATCAGCAGAAGGGCGGTTGCCTGATGCAGGGTGGCGAGCGAAATGGCGACGACGCTGAGTAATGTCGCGATCCCCAGAAGGTACTGGGTAATTACCAGCAGCTTGCTGAATATCAGGCTACGGCGGGCAATGGGATCGGTGGTCTGGCGCATCAGCATCACCGCGCCGGCGATAACAGCGACGCCGGTCAGGGTGGCCAGCAGGCGATGGTTGAACTGGACTGTCGTGATATCCTCGAACAGGCTTTTCCAGGCCGGGTCATAGACCAGATAGCCGTCCGGGATCAGGTCCCCGTCCATCAGCGGGAAGGTGTTGTAGGTCATGCCCGCATCCAGCCCCGCCACAAAACCACCGGACATTGCGGTCAGGAAAACCAGCCCCAGCAGTAACAGCAGCCTGCGGCTGGCCTTGCCAAGACCGGGCGCGCGGGGGCGCAGCACGTCGAGCGCAGTCCAGATCAGTGCCAGATAGATGGCGAAGGCGAGGCAGAGATGCGCAGTCAGCCGGTACTGACTGACATCGGGCCGGTCAATCAGGCCGCTTTGTACCATGTACCAGCCCATGAATCCCTGAGCGCCGCCAAGGAAGAGCAACCCGATAAGCCGGGGCAGCAGCGGTTTTGCCACCATGCCACGGACCAGAAACACCAGAAACGGAATAAAGAAGACAAGACCGATCAGCCGCCCCCATACCCGGTGTATGAATTCCAGCCAGAAGATTTCCTTGAATTCATGCAGGGTCATGCCCGCATTGACCTTCAGATATTCCGGATATTGCCGGTAGGCGTCGAAGGTTGCCTGCCACTCTGCTTCACTCAGTGGTGGCAGCCAGCCGGTGACCGGCCGCCAGCTGACCATGGAAAGTCCGGATTCCGTGAGCCGGGTCAGCGCGCCGATGACCACCATGACAAATACCATGGCGGCGACGGCAAGCAGCCACCATCCGACAGCAGGTGATGTGGTAGTGGTTTCGGTGCGGGGGGCTGATCCAGAAAGACTTGTCGACATGGCTGTCCTGAGGGGCATTGCGCTGAGTGGTATCTAGGATTGTGGGAGCCGCAGGTCAACGCGTAACAGTGGCTTGACCTGCCCTGTCCGGAGGGCTATCGAAAAGGCCGTGGTGATTTGCGACCAGCTTGCGGCCACGTAAAACAATCGCTAAAAGGTCTCGGCAGTTCTGAACCGCCCTGGCCCGCTGGTCAGGGTTTTTTGTTGAGCGCCCCTCGTGAGGGCGCGGAAGGAACTGCAAATGACAACTGACATGCATGACTATCGTGAACAGACGCTGCTGGTCCGTGGCGGTCTGGAACGTTCTGGCTTCGATGAAACCTCCGAAGCTATTTTTCTGACATCCGGATATGTCTACAAATCGGCGGAAGAGGCAGAAGCCGCTTTCAAGGGCGATCGTGTTCGCTATGTCTACAGCCGCTATGCGAATCCGACGGTCTCGATGTTCGAGGAACGGCTGGCAAAGCTTGAAGGCGCGGCCTTCTGTCAGGCAACGGCCAGTGGCATGTCGGCGGTCTTCTCGGCCCTGTTCTGCCAGCTGAAAGCCGGTGACCGGCTTGTCGCATCCCGCGCGCTGTTCGGCTCCTGTCTTTATATCGTGACCGATATCCTGCCGTCTTATGGCGTCGAAACCGAACTGGTTGATGGCATCGATCTGGATCAGTGGCGAAGCGCCCTGTCAAAGCCAACTCAGGCGGTTTTTCTTGAAACCCCGTCGAACCCGACGCTGGAAGTGATCGACCTGAAGGCGGTCTGCGATCTGGCGCATGCAGCCGGGGCGCGGGTCGTTGTCGATAATGTCTTCGCCACGCCGATGTTGCAGAAGCCGATGCAGTATGGCGCGGATATCGTGATCTACAGTACGACCAAGCATATTGACGGGCAGGGGCGCTGCCTTGGTGGCGCGATCCTGTACAATGATACGGATTTCCGGGATCAGTTGCTGCCGATCATCCGCCATACCGGGCCAAGCATGAGCCCGTTCAATGCCTGGGTCATGCTGAAAGGCATGGAGACGATGGCGCTGCGGGTTGACCGGCATTGCGACAATGCGCTGGAAATTGCCCGCTCGCTGGAAGGCCAGCCGGGTCTGAACCGGGTGATTTACCCGGGACTGGAAAGCCACCCCCAGCACAAGCTGGCCATGAGCCAGATGTCATCCCGCGGATCGACAGTTGTTTCGCTTGATCTTGAAGGGGGAAAGGAACGGACCTTCCGCTTCCTGAACGCCCTGAAACTGATTGACCTGTCGAACAATGTCGGGGACGCCAAAAGCCTTGTTACACATCCCGCCACTACGACACACCAGCGGCTCAGCCCGGAAGAACGGGCAATGCTGAATATCGGTGATGGTCTGGTCCGCATCTCGGTCGGACTTGAGGATGTGGCGGATCTGAAAGCGGATATCAGCCAGGCACTTTCAGCCTGATTGAGGACTTGTCCGAAGCCTGAACAGATGACTGTCTTCCCGTCCTGAAAACGAATTCAGGACGGGTGGCGCCTGCCTGTCAGCTCTGGGCCCAGGGCATGCCTTCGACTTTCCAGCCGTTGACGGTGCCGCGATGGCCGTTCATGTCCGGGTCGCCCTCAAAGCCTGAGGCGATATTGTAGCAGCGTTCATATCCCATGGCGGTCATTGCCATGGCGGCATGGGCGGAACGTGCACCGGAACGGCAGAGGAACAATAATGCCCGGGATTTGTCCGGCGCGGCTTCCGCCAGCTTGTCCGTGAACTCCGGATTGACCTCCATGGTCGGAAACTGCTGCCAGCTCAGCCGCATCACCTGTTTGCCGACAGCCGACAGGTCCGGCAGGCCGACGAACGCCCATTCCGGCATTGTACGAACATCGATCAGCAGTGCCTCATTGTCTTCACTGATCATTTTGTAGGCGTCGGTCGGTGAGATATCTCCGGCATATGACATTCGCTGCAACCTTTCCCGCTGAACGTTAATCATCCGCCATGCCCCGTGACGTGGCGGAATATCCACAAAATCCCTACGGTTGTAACCGATAGCGACAGGCAGTACTTATGCACTCCAGAGCCTCGGTTGCGCAAGGTCATGCGTGGATATTGATCCTCCATTCAGACTGCGCTATCGTCCAGATTAATTGTATGTACACGAACAATTCCGGGATATCGAAATGACAGTCGCGACCCTTCAGGAAGCGCCCCCGAAACGGCTGGAACTTGAGTCTGCCGTCGTGCGCTTTGCCGGTGACTCCGGCGATGGTATGCAGCTGACCGGTGGTCAGTTCACTCAGGCAACGGCGCTGGCCGGTAATGATCTGGCGACCTTCCCGGATTTTCCGGCAGAAATTCGCGCACCTGTTGGCACGACCTTCGGGGTCAGTGCCTTCCAGATCAACTTTGGCGCCCGTGATATCCGCACGTCCGGCGATGCGTTTGACTGTCTGGTTGCGATGAACCCGGCGGCTCTGAAGGTTGAACTGAAGGGTCTGCGCCCCGGTGGTCTGCTGATTATTGATACCGGATCGTTCAATGACCGTAATCTGAAGAAAGCCGGATATGACAGTAACCCGCTGGATGATAATGCGCTGGCGGCCTATCAGGTGGTTACCATCGATATTTCTGCCCTCACCATGGAAGCGGTGAAGGACAGCGGCCTGTCGAAGAAAGATGCGCTGCGCTGCAAGAACATGTGGACACTGGGTTATGTCTACTGGCTGTTCGGCCGTGACCGTACCCCGACGGTCGAAGGGCTGCGCGCCAAGTTTGCGAAAAAGCCGGAGATTGCCGAAGCGAATATCGCGGCACTGAATGCCGGGCATGCCCTGGGTGAAACATCGGAAGTGGATTTCCCCGGTTATCATGTGCCGCAGGCGGAAATTCAGCCCGGCCTGTACCGTACCGTCACCGGCGCAGAGGCACTGGCCTATGGTCTGGCAGTGGGAGCCAGCCTTGCTGAAATCCCGATGTTCTTCGGCTCCTATCCGATCACACCGGCCTCCAATCTGCTGCATAACCTGTCGCGGATGAAGCAGTTCGGCGTTACCACCTTCCAGGCGGAAGATGAAATTGCTGCTGCCTGTTCCGCTATCGGTGCCAGCTATGCCGGCCAGCTTGGCGTGACCTCCAGCTCTGGTCCTGGGGTTGCCCTGAAGACCGAGGCGATTGGTCTGGCCATCGGTGTCGAATTGCCGCTGATCATCGTCAATGTGCAACGCGCCGGGCCTTCGACGGGGATGCCGACCAAGACCGAACAGTCGGATCTGTATCAGTCGGTCTATGGCCGTAATGCGGACAGCCCGGTTGTCGTGCTGGCAGCCCGGTCGCCCGGTGACTGTTTTGAGGTGGCGATTGAAGCCTGCCGCATCGCCACGCAGTTCATGACCCCGGTCTATCTGCTCAGTGATGGCTATATCGGCAATGCGTCGGAACCCTGGCTGATTCCGGATGTCGATACATACGAGCATTTCCCGGTGAAATTCCATACGGAGACCGAAGGTTTCCATCCGTTCCTGCGCAATCCGGAAACCCTGGCACGCGCCTGGGCCAAGCCGGGAACGCCAGGGCTGGAACATCGTATCGGCGGGATCGAGAAGGACTACAATTCCGGCCATATCTCCTACACTCCGGAAAACCATCAGAAGATGACGGAAACCCGGCATCAGAAGATCGCCAATGTGGCGAAGACCATTCCCGATCAGGATGTCGAAGTGGGCGAAACATCGGGCAAGCTGGCGGTTGTCGGCTGGGGGTCGACCTTTGGCCCGGTCAGCCGCGCCGTGCAGAACCTGCGCGACGAGGGGCTTGATGTCTCGCATATCCATATCCGCCATATCTGGCCGCTGCCATCCAATCTCGGTGAGCTGCTGTCGGGTTATGAGAAGGTGCTGGTGCCGGAAATGAATACCGGCCAGCTGCTGACCGTGTTGCGTGCTGAATATCTGATCCCGGCGAAGGGCCTGAACAAGGTCGCCGGTCAACCCTTCAAGATCGCCGAGGTGGAAGCTGCCATCCGCGATGAGCTGGAGTCCTGAGATGAACGCCGTTACCCAGAAAGAGAAGCTGACCGCGAAAGACTTCGCCACGGATCAGGAAGTACGCTGGTGCCCCGGCTGTGGCGATTACGCCATTCTGAAAGCCATGCAAAAGGCAATGGCCGATATGGGGCAGAGCACGGAAGATAACGTGTTTGTCTCCGGCATCGGCTGTGCGGCGCGCTTTCCCTACTATATGGCAACTTATGGCTTTCACACGATCCACGGTCGTGCCCCGGCTTTTGCCACGGGCATCAAGCTGGCAAATCCGGATCTGAATGTCTGGGTCGTCGGCGGCGATGGTGACATGCTGTCAATTGGTGCCAACCATCTGATGCATGTGCTGCGTCGCAATGTCGATTTACAGGTGCTGCTGTTCAATAACGAGATCTACGGTCTGACCAAGGGGCAGTATTCGCCGACCTCCCGCGAGGGGACAAAGTCACCCTCGACCCCGCTTGGGTCTGTCGACCGGCCGATTGATGCCTGCACCTATGCGCTGGGTGCGGGGGCGACCTTTATCGCCCGTGGTATCGACAGCCAGCAGAAGCATCTGCCGGGTATCTTCCAGGCAGCGTCCGAACATAAGGGCGCGTCCTTCGTCGAGGTGCTGCAGAACTGCATCGTCTATAACGACGGTGTCTTCAACGAATTTACGGATCGTGATGTTGCTGCTGACCGGCAGGTCCATGTGGAGGCGGGTAAACCGCTGATCTATGGCGCAGATGGCAACAAGGGTATCCGTCTCAACCTGAAGACGCTGAGCCTTGAAGAAGTGGTGGTTGGTGAAAATGGTGTGACGGAGGCCGATCTGCTGGTCCACGACCCGTCAAATCATACGCTTGCCGGTATGCTGGCGGCGATGAACGGACGGGATTTGCCGGTAGCGCTGGGCGTTCTATACTGCTCTCGGGAAGATACATACGAGGCAGCCGTTCATGACCAGATCAACGCCGCGAAATCGAGCGCAAAGATCACCAATTTCAACGACTTGCTCCGCACGGGCCATACCTGGGTCGCTGGCGGCTGATACCCTCGGGGCGGACGGTCAGCCATGCCGCTGACCGTCGCCATCGTCGGGTCCGGCCCGGCGGGTTTCTACACAGCAGACGCTTTGCTGTCTTCCGGCGCTGATGTTGAAATCGACATCATTGAACGCCTGCCCACCCCTTTCGGGCTGATCCGGGCAGGTGTCGCCCCGGATCACCAGACCACCAAGAATGTCGCCCGGAAGTTCGAGAAATCGGCTATCGCGGACAAATCCCGTTATTACGGCAATATCGCCCTCGGGCGGGATGTGACGCTGGATGAGCTGCGCGGCATGTATGATGCGGTGGTGCTGGCTGTTGGTGCGGCCAGCGACGTAAAGCTGACCATACCGGGTGCCGATCTTGATGGCGTCTATGGATCATCTGCCTTTGTCGGCTGGTATAATGCCCATCCGGATTTCCGTTGGCTGGACCCGGACCTCGACACGGATCAGGCGGTGGTCATTGGTCTGGGGAATGTTGCCATTGATATTGCCCGGATACTGGTGCGCACTCGCACCGGCATGGCCTCATCGGATCTGGCTTACCATGCGGGCGAGGCGATCTGGCAGTCGCCCCTGCGAGAGGTCCATATGGTGGGCCGTCGCGGGCCGCTGGATGCCAAGTTTACCAATGTCGAATTGCGGGAACTGGCTGATCTCACCACCTGCGCACTGGTTGTTGACCCGGCACAGCTGCCGGATGCCCTGCCGGAAGGCGTTGATGGTCGCGAGGCCCGCCTGATGCAGCGCAACCTCGATACCCTGCGGGACTATGCCAATGCAGAGGATTGCGGGACCAAGGAGAAGCGCCTGCATATCCGCTTTTACGCCAACCCCGTCGAGATTCTGGGCGATGGCCATGTCGAAGCCATCCGCCTGGAAAAAACCGAGGTCATTGATGGCCGTGTAAAGGGAACCGGCGAGTTCTTCGAAATTCCGACCCGTCTTGTGGTTGCTGCCACCGGCTACCGCTCGATCCCCATTGAAGGGGCCCCCTTTGATGACCAGCGCGGCATTATCCCGAATGATGACGGCAAGGTCGAAGATGGCCTCTATGTCGTCGGCTGGATCAAGCGCGGTCCCTCCGGCGTCATCTCCTCCAGCCGCCCGGATGCTAAATCCGCCACCGCTCATATCCTCAGCGACCTCGGTAATGGCGGCAAACCGGGCCGCCGAAAGCTCGGCCCGCTGCTGAAAGAACGTGGTGCCAGAGTGGTCACCTACGCCGACTGGAAACAGATTGAAGCAGCTGAAAACGCAGCGGCAGAAAACGGTGCACCCCGCCGGAAATACGGAACCATCGAGGAGATGCTGGAGGTTTTGGAGGAGTAACTGCCTCGCACTCAGAGAAAACACCGCACCATTCCCTCATCCTGAACTCGTTTCAGGATGAGGGGGAATTGGTTTGGTGGTAATTTGGTCCTCATCCTGAGGAGGCGCAACGCGCCGTCTCGAAGGATGGCTGGTCAGCCTGATCATGTACGCTCTAACTCCATCCTTCGAGACGCCGCTTTGCTGCTCCTCAGGATGAGGCAGGGTGTGGTGTCAGCCGTAGCTGAGTAATTCGCTGATGAAGCGGCCGAGGAGGAGGGCGAAGAGGCTGGCGATGAGGGCGCAGGCCATGCTTGTCAGGGTCAGCAGGCTGAGGCCGTGTATCCAGCTGAAGCTGCCGGGGTTGATTTCCTGAATGCGGAAGGACGACAGGGCGGTGACGGTCATCAGGCTGATCCAGCACCAGCCGATGATACGATGTCGGGTGGTGCCCCTGGCGGCGGTAAGATTGATGGCGCCGAGCGAGACGGCAAGGACAGCGGTGACGAGATGCAGCCAGATCATGAAAGAACGCCCGGTTTGCGCTCACGCGGGAGTGAGCAGGATGCACTGATATCACAGTTCACCGCCAGATCACCATATTGTAGGCTGTGACCACGGGGCTGTCGGGCCCTCTGGTCAGGAGGTGGTGCTATGGAGATGCGAAGCGGGTTTCTGGGTCTGGTGGCGGTGGCAGGACTACTGTCACCGGGCGTCGCGCAGGCTGATGCCATTGACGGGCACTGGTGCAGGGACATGAAAATTTTGTCGATCGATGGTCCGAAAATCATGACGCCCGGCGGGACGGCGATGCAGGGTAAGTATGACCGGCATGGCTTTGAATATGTCTCACCGCAAGGCGAGGCGGATTCCGGGCAGACGGTGATTATGTCGCTGTATGGTGATGATCTGATGCGGCTGCGGCGCAGTGCCAGCCCTGAAACTGTCGAGGACTGGCACCGTTGTCAGAAGACTGTCAGTTAGGGTTTCAGGGTAGCCAGTTTTGCGCCAAATCTGAGGAAGACGATTCCGGTCACGATCAACCGGCATTGTCTCTGTCGAGATACCGCAGCTTCCGTGAAGTGAGAATTGTGACAGGTGTCAGGGGCGGTAGCGCCGCAGCAGGATAGATGCATTGACCCCGCCAAATCCGAAACTGTTTGAGAGTACTGACGCAAGCTGCTGCGATCTGGCCTGCCCGGGGACAAGATCGAAGACATCCGCCTCCGGTTCCGGGTCCTCAATGTTCAGGCCGGGCGGGATGATACCATCCTTCAGGGCCATGACAGAGAACACGGCTTCAATGGCACCGGCGGCGCCCAGCAGATGGCCCGTTGAGGATTTGGTGGAAGTTACCGCGAGGTCCTTGCCGCGACCCCTGAAGACAGCACGGAGGGCAGCGATTTCTGCGGCATCACCGACCGGTGTCGACGTGCTGTGGGCGTTGACGTAATCGACCTCGTCCGGATGTGCTTCTGCCATCCGCAGAGCCAGTTGCATTGAGGCCTGTGCACCCGCGCCGTCAGGACAGCCGGCGGTGACATGATAGGCGTCAGACGTGGTGCCGTAGCCGGCGAGGATGGCGAGTGGCGTCGCACCCCGTGCCCTTGCGTGGCTGAGGCGTTCAATGACGATGGTGGCCGCTCCCTCTGACAGGACAAATCCGTCATGGCCTTTGTCAAAAGGTCGCGACGCCCGGGTGGGTGTCGCATTAAAGCCGGTGGAGAGGGCGCGGGCGGCGGCGAATCCACCGATGGAGACGGGGTCGACACAGGCGTCAGTTCCACCACAGACCGCGACATCAGCCTCACCGGTCAGAATCAGTCGCATGCCGTCACCGATGGCCTGAACCGAAGCAGCGCAGGCAGTTGTCGGCGCGCCGCTGGGGCCGGAAAAGCCATAGCGGATAGAGACCTGTCCTGTCGCAAGGTTGGGCAGGAAGGAGGGGACGACGAAAGGGGAGAGGCGGCGGGGACCGCGTTCACGGACAAGATTGACGGCATCTGTGATCGCTGGAAAACCACCAACGCCGGTCCCGATGACGGTTGCCGTGCGGGATCGCTCTGCCGGGTCTTGTGGGGTCCAGCCCGCCTGTTCGACGGCTTCGGCTGTCGCTGCGATGGCATAGCGGATGAACAGATCGGTCTTCTTCAGATCTTTCGCATCCATATGATCAAGCGGATCGAAACCGCCCTCGGGGTCGGTCTTTCGGTCCGGGACCAGTCCGGCAACCTTGCAGACATAGTTGTCTGTATCGAAGCGGTCATTGCTGACAATACCGCTTTTTCCCGCGATCAGCCGTTGCCAGTTGGTCGGGACACCCTGACCAAGTGGTGATACCGCGCCCAGTCCGGTTATGACAATCGGGTCGTCCTGCTGCATGGCTGCCTCCTATAGTGCATATACACTGTGTATATGCACTATAGGAGGCAGATGACAAGAGTCGGCAAGGTTTTTCTTTTAGCCGTTGGTCAGTATTTCCATGGTCTTCAGATAGTCATCGATATCGAAGCCGGAGAGAAGTTCTCGCATCTCCTGCTGTGCCTTGCGCCATTCCGGGACGGTCTGTTCGACCAGTTTCTCGCCTTCCGCTGTCACAAAGCAGAGACGACCATTGCCGCTTGGCGCCTTTTCCCGGCGGATCAGTCCTCGTCTCTCCAGCAGATCCATGTTCCGGGTCAGGGAAGTACGGTCAATGGCAAAGCGGTCGGCCAGCGCACTGATGGTGGTGCCTCCATGGTGGCGCGTTTTGACCAGCAGGGCAAATTGGGCAACGGTGATCCCATAGGGCTGCAACCGCCGGTCATACCTGCGGGTCAGGGCGCGTGCTGCCTTGGCTGTGTTCATCAGAAGGCAGCGCGAGAAATCATCAGTCTCAGACATAATCTAGGCAGTACTGCGGATTGGCTGTGTGGTCAAATATCAGATAGGAAAAGCGGCCGGGCCTTGCCGTTCGGCCTTTCTGTTCATTCAGACTATCCGATTTTCCCGGAAACAAGACTGAAGACTTCCACTTTCGCGCGGGTTATGCGGCGGCGTCGTTCCGGACTGGTCTGTCCGGAACGGAGACGATTGCCCGTGTCCCCTTGCCGGGGGTGGAGAGCAGTTTGAAGCTGCCGCCGATGAGGCCGGCGAAGCGGGCGATCAGAGGGATGCCGAGGCCGGTACCTTCATTGGTGCGGGTGTAGCTGTTTTCCAGCTGAACGAACGGCTCCATGACCCTGACGATTTCTTCTTCCGTCATGCCGGGCCCTTCGTCGACAACCTCGATCCCGACCGTTCCGTCGGCGGCCTGGCGGACGGTGAGTTCGACGGTACTGCCGCCGGGGCTGAATTTGACCGCATTGGAGAGAATATTGAGCAAAATCTGTTTCAGCAGCCGGCTGTCGGTGTGGATGGTTCCAGTGGCGGGATTGACGCGGAGAGTAATCTGTTTCGCGTTTGCGGTGGTCCGGAAGAACTGAATGCATTCCGTTGTGAATTCACCGATATCGACATTGTCGGTGCGGACTTCGACCTTGCCGGCATCGACCTTGGCCAGGTCGAGGATGTCGTTGATCAGGCTCAGCAGATGGCGGGCGCTGTGCAGGATCGTGGCATGGTAATTCTCGGTCTTTTCCGGGGTGAGTTTCAGTTCCGGCATGGACAGCATCTCGGTGAAGCCGATGATTGCGTTCAGCGGCGTCCGTAATTCATGACTCATGGTTGCCAGAAATTCCGATTTCGCCGCATTGGCCTGCTGGGCAAGCTCGTTCAGAATGGAGGCTTCCCGCAACAGCTCCTGCAGCGCCTCCTCTGAGGCTTTCTGTTCTGTCACATCCTTGATCAGTGTCACCGTATAGCCGGTTCGGGCACCGTCATCGCGGACCGGGGCGGTGCTGACCAGAACCGGGACTGTCTTGCCATTCCTGTCCCGGACCCGTGTTTCGCCCTGCCAGCCGTCATGCTGGCGGCTGCCTTCCCAGATCTGCAACAGGCTGCCGGCGATTTCGGGATCGAGAATCTGTATCGGCGGGCCGGACCCGTTGGCTGCGAAGGAGGACAGCTTGTTGCGATATGCGGTATTGGCATCAATCAGCCGGCCATCCGGATCGGTGACGAAAAGCCCGTCATTGAGCGATTCAAATGCCTGCCGGGCGATGGCCATCTGCCGGGCCGGGATCAGGAGGGTCCGGTTGATGACAATCAGCAGTCCGATGACGATAACGCCGACGATGACGGCGATTTCGATGAACTCGATCAGCAGGGTTTCCTGCAGGGTCTGGCTGAAGGGGAGAGGGGTGGCATAGACATTCACTGAACCGATGGTCAATGTGCCCTGCCGGATGGGATGGCTGACAATCACGCCGACGGTTTTCAGATAGGCCGCATGATTCTGGCGATTATAGAATTCGATATCGCCAGATGGCGTCCGGACCTTGCCCATAAACAGATGGCCGAAGCTCCCTTCGACGACAACCCCGGAAATGATCGGATCCAGCAATTCGGAATCGATGATGGCAGAGGCGACATCTTCGGTATAGAGGCGGTCGACCGACTTGTCGAAGATCGACCAGATGGTGGGGGTCGCAGACAGCGCGATCCGTTCGGCGACGATCTCGGCGCGTTGACTGAGTTCGGTCAGCCGCTGATGGTTGACGATGGTCAGGCGGATGATGACAAAGCCCGTAAGGACGAAAATGATGACAAGCGTCATCAGCAGCACAAGCCTGCCTGATCCGTCAGCTTTCATCATACTGCCCGGATATCAGTCATAGGCACCGAAATACCGGTAGTATTCATTATACTCGTCTTTGAAATCCTTCTTTATGTCCAGAAGCCTGCGCGTGTAGTCGTCAGCGAGTTTGTATCGTGTGATGACGCTGTCGGTGGCCTTGCGCCAGGATTCGATATCTTCCTTGCTCCAGCGACGAATGGTGATGTCGGAATTCTGAAATTTCTGTAACGCTTCGAAATCCTTGAGCTTGGCCTTGAAGGTTGTGGTCAATGTGTAGGATTTGATGGCTGATTCCAGAATTGCCTGCAGGTCAGGCGTCAGCCGGTCATAGGCTGCCTTGTTGATGAGAAAGTCTGACAGTACCGATGGTTGCCAGACCGCCGGAACAATGGCGTGCCTGCCGATGTCCTGCAGTCCGAGATCCCAGGCACCGCTGGCGGTTGTCCATTCCACGGCGTCGATATCACCGCTGCGCAACGCCGGTTCGATTTCTGAGGGTACAAGCGGGATGGCATAACTTCCGGAGGCTTCGGCCAGAACCTCGCTGGGTAATCCCGGGCCGATCCGGACTTTCTTGCCCCTGAGGTCTGCGAGGCCGGTAATCGGCTCTCTGGAGATCAGCCCGAATTCCATTCCGGGCCACCAGGCGGGTCGCCATACGACGCCTTCCGGATTGGCCAGTTCGTTGGCCATGTCTGTTCCCTTGCCGGCAAGGAAGAACATCATTGAGGCATCAAGATTCATGAAATCGAACGGGCCGGCATTCATCACAGCCCAGGCCGGATGTTTCGCCGACCACCAGTTCGGCCATCCATTCCCCATCTCTATTCTGCCATCACTGACAGCAGGGAAGATATCGGCGCCGTTGGTCAGTTCCCCGCCTGGATGAACCGAAATCTGCAGGCGACCGTTACTCATCAGCGCGACGTTTTCGGCAAATTTGCCAAGTTCGATGAAGTCAATGCTGGTTGCGACCGCCTGAGACTGCAGGCGCCAGACATGTTTTTCGGCCTCCTTCTCGAAGCAGCCAGTCAGGATGAGCATCATAGCCAGCGCGAGCAATTTCTTCGTCATATATCCCGAATTCCGTCTCTTTCCTGCATCTCGTCACATCAGGACGATGCCGCATAATCAGAGATACCGGGCAGGATTTCTATCCGTACTTATACGAAGCTTAGGGGGAAAAGTGATCTCGGGACTGCAATCATCAAAAGAAAAGAGGCCGGGTGTTACCACCCGACCTCTCTGGTCTTCGCAGAGCTTCTGGTAAGCCGGACTTAGAAGTCCATGCCACCCATGCCGCCCATCCCACCCATGCCGCCGCCGGGCATACCGCCGCCAGCATTGCTGTTCTTCTCCGGCTTGTCAGCGACCATGGCTTCGGTCGTGATCAGAAGGCCGGCGATCGAGGCCGCATCCTGCAGCGCACAACGGACAACCTTGGCCGGATCGATGACACCGGATTTCACCAGGTCTTCGTAGGTGCCGGTCTGGGCATTGTAACCCCAGGTGCCGCCTTTACCTTCGAGCAGCTTGCCGGCAACCACCGCGCCGTCTGTGCCCGCATTCTGGGCAATCTGGCGAACCGGTGCCTGAATGGCCCGGCGGATGATCGAGATACCGACCTGCTGGTCGTTGTTGGCGCCTTCCAGCTTCTCAAGAGCCTTGGTCGAATAGAGCAGGGCAACGCCGCCGCCCGGTACAACGCCTTCTTCAACCGCAGCGCGGGTTGCATGAAGCGCATCGTCGACACGGTCCTTGCGTTCCTTGACTTCAGTTTCAGTTGCACCACCGACGCGGATCACGGCGACACCACCGGCCAGTTTCGCAAGACGCTCCTGGAGCTTCTCACGGTCATAGTCGGACGTGGTGTCGTCGATCTGCTTGCGGATCTGGTTGCAGCGGCCTTCGATGTCCGTCTTCTTGCCGGAACCGTCGATGATCGTGGTCTCTTCCTTCGAGATGTCGACCTTCTTCGCGGTACCCAGCATGTCGAGCGTGACGCTTTCCAGCTTGATGCCGATGTCTTCGGAGATCACCTGGCCACCGGTCAGGATGGCGATGTCTTCCAGCATGGCTTTCCGGCGATCACCGAAGCCCGGTGCCTTGACGGCAGCGATCTTCAGGCCACCACGGAGCTTGTTGACGACCAGGGTCGCCAGTGCTTCGCCTTCGACATCTTCAGCGATGATCAGCAGCGGACGGCTGGACTGAACAACGGCTTCGAGCACCGGCAGCATTGCCTGCAGGTTCGAGAGTTTCTTCTCGTGCAGCAGGATGTACGGATTGTCGAGTTCAGCGATCATCTTGTCGGCATTGGTCACGAAATAGGGTGACAGATAGCCGCGGTCGAACTGCATGCCTTCGACAACGTCGAGTTCGGTCTGGAGACCCTTGGCTTCTTCAACAGTGATGACGCCTTCGTTGCCAACTTTCTGCATGGCTTCGGCAATCATCAAGCCGACTTCAGCGTCACCATTGGCAGAGATGGTACCAACCTGTGCAACTTCTTCCGTGCCCTTGATTTTCTTGGACTGTTTCTGGACATCAGCCACGACAGCGTCAACAGCGAGGTCGATACCACGCTTCAGATCCATCGGGTTCATGCCAGCTGCAACAGCCTTCACACCTTCGCGGACGATGGCCTGAGCCAGAACCGTCGCGGTGGTGGTGCCGTCACCGGCGAGATCAGCGGTCTTGGAAGCAACTTCCTTGACCATCTGGGCGCCCATGTTTTCGAACTTGTCGGACAGTTCGATGTCCTTCGCAACCGTAACACCGTCCTTGGTGATACGCGGTGCGCCGAACGACTTGTCCAGAACAACGTTACGACCCTTCGGGCCGAGTGTTACCTTCACCGCATCGGCGAGGATATCGACGCCGCGCAGCATACGGTCGCGTGCGTCGGTCGAGAATTTAACTTCTTTACCAGCCATAGTATTCAAGCCCTTTCATTAAGCAGCTTTTTTCGACTTCTTGGACGTCTCGATGATGCCCATGATGTCACTTTCCTTCATGATCAGCAGCTCTTCGCCGTCGATCTTGACTTCTGTGCCCGACCATTTGCCGAACAGAACCCGGTCGCCGGCCTTGACATCAAGCGCCACGACTTCACCCTTCTCATTACGGGCACCCGTACCGACGGCGACAATCTCGCCTTCCATCGGCTTTTCCTTGGCGGTATCGGGGATGATAATGCCACCAGCGGTTTTCTCGTCTGTCGTGACCCGACGAACGACGACCCGGTCGTGAAGCGGTCTGAACTTCATGCTCGTTTCCCTTATTAATGAAGCGTTGGTCCAGCAGATATATCTGCAATTTTAGCACTCACATGATGTGAGTGCTGGCGATTTAGGTCGGAGATGGTGCCCTGTCAAGCGACAGCGATGGGAATAATTTTTGCGGGGCCGGATGTTTTGGCAGCACTCTCGTTGGATTGGTGCCAAGTTATTGAAATATATGATAAAAAAACTTTGCGCTGAAAAGCGGATGCGGCAGACTGATATCCGGGTGAATACCTCTTGTCGAGAAATATTCAGGAGAACGCGCAATGCAGACAAAATCTCTCGAACTTCAGATGCAGGGCTACCGGCTGACAACCGCAGAAATCATTTATCACCTGCCGGACTATCCGAGACTGCTGCAATCCTACATCTGGCAGGAACTGGACCTGGCCCCACAATATCCGATCCTGAAGAAGTTTCTCGATTTCTGGGAAGACAATCTGGATGGCAGGCTGCATTCGGTGAAGCTGGCCAGCCGTGAGATTGTCCGCCCTTCGGAATTCCGCCTCGCAAATGTTGAACTGACGATGCACTGAGTCCGGCTTCAGGCCAAGGCGCACTGCGCCGGAACCCGTGTACGGCTGTGGTCAAGCCTTGGGTTCCGGCGCAGTGTTTGATCCCGGATCTGTGGGATCCGGCAAGGCTGGCGATTATCGGATCGGCTGATCCGGTCCGAGAACAAGATCGGGCAGCCAGAGGGTCAGTTGCGGTACATAGGTGATCAGGATGAGTACCAGCATCAGCGGGATTAGGAAGGGCAGGACAGCCATGGCCACCTTCTCGAAAGGTACCTTGCCGACCTCAACCATGACGTAAAGTCCGATCCCCATTGGCGGTGTCGCAATGCCGATCAGCAGGGCAAGCTGGAAGATAATTCCGAAATGCACCCGGTCGATGCCGAAGGTATCGACAATCGGCAGCAGCATCGGCACCAGCATCAGCTTGACCGGCACGCCTTCAACCACACAGCCGATCAGCAGCACGAACACAAGGACAAGCGCCAGAAAGACAGTCCGTGATTCTGTGACAGAGAAGATCGCTTCGCCCAGTTGCTGCGGAACCTGTTCAATGGCCAGCAACCAGCCCATCGCAATCGAGAAACCGATGATGATCATGATGACCGTGGTCATTGTCATGGTTTCTGTCAGTGCCTTCATCAGGCGCTGCAATGTGAGTGTCTTGTAGGCATACCCCAGGAACAGCGAGTAGATGCAGGCCAGAACACCGGCTTCCGTTGCTGTGACCTGACCGGTCAGGATAGAGCCCAGAATGATCCCCGGTGCGATCAGCGCCAGAATACCGTCCCAGCCACTACGAAGTACTTCGCGTCTGCTGGCTTTCGGCTGGGTCGGGAAATCATGCCGGATGGCGAGGATGCGATTGAAGATCATCAGTGAGGCACCGATGATGACACCGGGAACAACGCCAGCCAGAAACATCCGTTCAACCGACTGCTGTGCCAGGAAAGCATAGATCACCAGCCCGATCGAGGGCGGGATGATCGGTCCGACAACGGCAGAACAGACAGTAACAGCGGCGGCGAATTCCGGCTTGTAGCCACGTTCGCGCATGGCCTTGATCTCGATGGCACCAAGACCGGCACAATCAGCGACAGCGGCACCGGAAACACCGGCAAAGATCATCGAGGCAAGCACGTTGACCTGTGCGAGACCGGCCTTGAAATGGCCGACAAGAGCATTTGCGAAGGTGAAGATGCGATCGGTCATGCCGACCACGTTCATCAGATTCCCCGCCATGATGAAGAAGGGGACGGCAGCCAGTGACGGCTTGTTCACGCCATCAAGAATTTGCTGCGGAATGATATAGAATGAATCGCTGAAGTCGCTGGTGGCAAAGGCCATCATGACAGCAGCGCCGATTGCCATGGCCACGGGAACGCGCAGCAGGATCATGGCGATGAAGCCGATAAAAAGCATTGCGGTCATGGTTTAGCTGTCCGGATCTGTAAGGTGGGTCGGCAGAGGTTCCGGCACGCCCTGTGTTGCCTTGAGAATTTCAAGCAGCGCGTTGACGAAGACCAGGAAGGTCGACAGGAACAGCGGAATGGAAAGTGTATAGCGTTCCAGTTCGGTGCCCCAGGGGGTGATAACCCCTTCGATATCGCCGATCTGGCCTTCCAGAATGATCCGGGTTTCCGCAAGGATAAGGCCGGTAACAGTCAGGGTTGTCAGTGCGACGAAATAACGGGTAGCCGTCATTGCACCGTCACCATATTTCCGGACAAGAAAATCGACCGCGATATCCTTGTTTTTCCGGTAAATGACATAGAAGCCGAAAAACGACATCCAGACGAAAAACTGCATCGTCCAGGGCCAGATCCAGTAGAAGCTGACGTTGAGAGGCCGCAACACAATGGTTGCGGCCGTCCCGACGAGCATCAGGGCCAGGCTGGCATTAGCGAGAAACAGGAACAGCGAACAGATGCCGTCCATGATGCGGTCAGCGACAGCGATAAATCCCGCCAATGCGCCACCTTTGGTCCTGTCATTCATGGTCGTTGCTTAGCGGGTCGCAGCGACGACTTCGAGAAACTCCTTCGGCAGGTCGCCGGAAGCCGTTTTCTCTTTGTACATGGCCTGCAGCAACTCAACGAAAGGCGCGGTGTCGATATCAACGAAGGTGACACCTTTGGATTTCATGCGAACGGTGGATTCTTCCGCCGCCTTGCCCATTATTTCTTCCGAGAATTTGCCGGTTTCAACATAGGCCCGGTCAACAGCGGCACGCTGCTTGTCGGACAGTGCGTTGTAGGCCTTCGAGTTGATCATGAAACCGATCGACTGATAGTACTCGTCATGGCGAATGACATGTGGTGCGACTTCATAGAAACGCATGGCTTCGACGAGGGCAATCGGGCTGTTCACGGCACTGACAATACCCTTGTCAATTGCCTGATAGACATCGGTCCAGGCGAGGGTTTTTACGTCTGCGCCAATCCGGGTCCAGGTTTCGATGGCAGTCTTGTTCGGTGCCATACGAAGTTTCAGGCCCTTCATATCGTCAAATTTGCGGACATCCTTGGTGGCAACCATGACGCGGTAAGGCCCGCGAACGATGGCGGTTGGGTCACCGATCACCATGATACCGGATTTTTCTTCTGCGCTCTTGAACCAGCCCTTGACCAGGTCAGAGTTCATGAAGCGTGCCCAGTGCTCACGATTGTCGAAGGCAAACGGAGCTGAAATCCAGCGCACATTCGGTTCGTACTTCTGCATGTAGGTCGTGCCTTCAGCATAAATATGCACGGTGCCCTGTTTCAGCTGCTCGATCACGGCGCTGGTTTTGCCCAGCTGCTCGTTCGGGAACATTTTGATATTCAGATCCCCGTCCGAGTACTTGTTCACCAGTTCGGCAAACTTGTCGAAAACAACGCCTTCCGGACTGTCCTGCGGCATTTTATGGGCAAAGCGCCAGTTATCTGCTGCGTAGGCCGTAGCAGACGCCAGAACCAGACCGGTTGCGGCCAGGCCGGCGACAAATGCGCGTTTTCCTGTGTAAAATGTCATGATTTTTAAGTCTCCCGTTGATTTTTGGTCCGTCCCGAACGGCCAATCCCGGGCGAAAGCGTAACAGAGTTATTTCGTTGCGTTCAACAAATTTTCGAAAATGTTAGAGTTTCACAAAATGAAACCTGTCGAGCCCTGCCGTAACCGGGGCCACTAAAACCACTATCGCCGTGACCCGTATCGCCTATGATGCAGATGTCATAAAGACGGGGAGGGCGGGATGCGGCAGGTGGTGCTAGGGTTTCTGGCTCTGATGGCTGTCTCGGAACCGGGGCGTGCAGATATCGTCGATCTGGAACTGGTGCTGGCGGTCGATGTCTCCGCCAGTATCGAAGATGCCGAGTATGATCTTCAGATCTCCGGTCTGGCTGATGCCTTCCTGGACGAAGCGGTCATTGGCGGGATTGAAGTGACCGGAGATGATGGTATCGCCGTCACGATGTTTCAGTGGTCCAGCATTCATGAGCAGGCGGTGTCGATTGAATGGACCCTGCTGAAAACCGCTGCGGATGCGAAGGCTTTTTCCGAGAGGCTCCGCACAGCCCCGAGACTGTTCAAGATTGGCGGCACATCAATTGCCGGTGCAGTACAGTTCGGTCAGTCACTGATGGCCCTGAACCAGTATCAGGGGCGACGCCGGATCATTGATGTCTCGGGTGATGGCCTCTCGGACTTCACGATGCTGCTGAACCGGGTGCGTGACCGTGCTGTTCAGAGCGGCATCCGGATCAATGGTCTCGCGATCCTCGATTCAATCCCTCATCTGGATGTCTATTTCGAGGAAAACCTGATCGGCGGCCCTTATTCCTTTGTCGAGGTCGCCAACAGTTTTGCGGATTACCCCGCGGCCATTCATCGCAAGCTGATCCGCGAGATTTCACCGGATCCGATTGCCTGGGAGGAACCGGGGGAGAATCTCGCGGAGTTACCCTGAAGGACAGACGAACCGAAAAATTAATCCGGCGTCGACAGGGACAGGCCAAGCAGGGCACGGCGTTTCAGCCAGGGCGACGGGCGATAACGGGTGTCGCCATAAGCCGCCTGAATGTTCTCCAGAATTTCGAGAATAATTCCGGGGCCTACCATATCCCCCCATTCCAGTGGTCCCATCGGATAGCCAAGGCCAAGTTTAACGGCCTTGTCGATATCATCGGGACTGGCGATGCCCTGCTGCGCGATGGAGCAGCCGATATTGACCATCAGGGCAATGACACGCTGGGCAACAAACCCGGCGCTGTCATTTGCCAATGTTGCGGCTTTGCCATCCGCGGCAAACAGACCAAGGGCGCTGGACGCAAAGTCCTGCCGGGTCGCTGGTGAGCGCATGACCGTGCGACG
Source organism: Alphaproteobacteria bacterium HT1-32 (assembly GCA_009649675.1). Classification (NCBI taxonomy): domain Bacteria; kingdom Pseudomonadati; phylum Pseudomonadota; class Alphaproteobacteria; species Alphaproteobacteria bacterium HT1-32. Next base: position 152,055 of record WJPL01000002.1, read on the forward strand.
GGACTTCAGGCCGAACACGCCGTCCACGCCGACACAGCGGGTGGCATCCAGACCAAAGGTCGCGGCAGTCAGCGAGACATCACCTCCCAATGGAGAGAGGATGATCAGATCGTCGGGGCCGGGTTTGTCCGCCTCTGACAGCTTTGCCCCCAGCGCCTGTATCAGACCGGTCACGTCGTCCGAGACCGCATCCGGCATCGGTGCCAGCCAGACGGTCTTGCCATCAAAGGCCGGGGCCGGGGCTTCTGCCGGCACATCCTGTTTGCCGTCTGGATAACGATAGAACCCGGCGCCGGTCTTGCGGCCGAGTTTGCCGGCTTCCATGCGGGACCGCAGCAGGCGGGCAGGGCGGAAGATGTCGAGATTATAGTTCTGCGCCCAGACCTGCTCGGACGCCGGATAGGTGACATCCAGTGCGGTCAGGTCCATCAGTTCGAACGGCCCCATGCGGAACCCGGCGGCTTCACGCATGATACGGTCGATGCTGACATAATCAGCAACCCCTTCCGTGGCCATATGTGCAGATTCCAGTACCAGCGCACGCCCGACCTGATTGACCAGAAAGCCCGGCGCATCAGCAACCCGTACCGGTTCGCGCCCCATACGCCTGCCAATCTCGAAAAGCCGCTCAACGATGGTCTCGCTGGTATGCTCACCGGAAATGACCTCGACCAGCCGCATCAGGGGGACCGGGTTAAAGAAGTGCAGACCGGCAAACCGCTCCGGCTTTTTCAGTGCCTGGGCGATCCGGGTGATTGAGAGGGATGAGGTGTTGGAGGCGAGGATCGTCGAATCACCGACGATCTCTTCCAGTTCGGAAAAGACGCTGTGTTTGACCTCCAGCTTTTCGACAATGGCCTCGATGACAATATCGCTGTCACCAAGATCCTGCAGGCTGGCTGCCGGGATCAGACGCTGCTTTGCCGCGTCGGCTTCGCCTGCTTCCAGCTTTCCCTTTTCCGCCAGCCGGTCGATCATCTTGATGATGAAGGCCGCGGCTTCGTTAACGGCCTCCGCATTGGCATCAAACAGACGAACCTGCATGCCACCGGTCAGGGCGACCTGGGCAATGCCACGGCCCATGGCCCCGGCACCGATGACGCCGACTTTAAGAAGGGGGGATGTGTCTGACATGCTTAGCGCCCTTTGAATTCCGGTTTACGTTTTTCGAGAAAGGCAGCCATGCCTTCCTTCTGATCATCAGTATCGAACAAAGTTTCGAATGCCTTGCGTTCCAGCCACAGCGCACTTTCCAGTGAGGCGTCGGCGCCGTTGGTCACGACTTCCTTGATCTGGCGAACGGCAACAGCGGGTGCCTTTGCGATGCGACCAGCCATGACGACGGCCCGTTCCATGACTTCTGCGTCCGGGACAACTTCACTGACCAGTCCCATTTTCTCGGCGTCGGCGGCTGTGACCAGTTCACCGGTCAGCAGCAGTTTCATGGCCTTGTATTTGCCGACAGCGCGCAACAGTCGCTGGGTGCCGCCACCGCCGGGCATGATGCCGACGCGGATTTCCGGCTGGCCGAACTGTGCGCCTTCTCCGGCAATGATGATGTCCGCATGCATGGCAAGCTCGCACCCACCCCCGAGCGCGAAACCGTTCACGGCAGCAATGATCGGTTTGGGGAAATCACTGATCGCTTTCCAGAGCTTGCGCGAGCCCATCATATACATGTCGATGGTTGATTTTTCCGACATCTCCTTCAGGTCGGCGCCTGCTGCAAAGGCTGTGTCATCGCCGGCAATGATGACACACCGAATGCCATCATCTTCCTCCATCTCCCGGAAATGCGCGGCAAGTTCGCGGCGGACGTCTATATTTAGGGCATTGCGCACTTCTGGCCGGTTGATCCGTACCAGAGCGACACCTTCGGCCGGTGTTTCGCGCAGGGTCAAAGCCATCGGGTCGTCTCCTCCTGAATGTGCGGGCAGCATAGCCGCAGAAACGATCTGTACAACACGGGGCTAACTTGTATATACAAGCTGGCAGATGAAACCTTCGTTCATCGCATCTTTCAGGCAACGACCTGTCAATCGGGAGCAAACGATATGAAAACAATTCTTTGTTTCGCCAGCACTGCAATCGCGGCTGCCGGCTGATGAGATATTGTTGCACCCGCATCATGGACGCTGGCGGCAAGGTCTGCTCTGGCCGCTGTCAGGAGGCTGTGTGATGCTGGATCAGCACGTTCCCCGTTATCAGCAGGTGAAGAATTTCATTCTTGAACGGATCGATTCCGGTGAATGGGATATTGATCAGCGTGTACCTTCTGAAAACGAACTGGTGCAGGAACTGGGTATCAGCCGGATGACTGTAAACCGTGCTCTGCGTGAACTGACGGAAGAGGGCAGGTTGCGCCGGGTACAGGGACTGGGCACTTTTGTCGCCGACCCCCGGCCACAGGTCGAACTGGTCGAACTGCGCAATATTGCCGATGAAATTCGTGATCGCGGTAATGAACATACGGCCCGTGTCGTGACACTGGAACAACTTAAAGCAGATGCCGATGCGGCCCGTGCGCTGCGTCTTGCAGAGGGGGCAACGGTCTACCGTTCAGTTATCGTACATCATGAAAACGGGCTGCCCATTCAGCTTGAAAACCGTTTGGTGAATCCGGCGGCAGCGCCGGATTATCTGACAATCGATTTCACGAGAACCACGCCAAACGAATATCTGACAGAGGTCGCCCCGGCGACAGATGTTGAACATCTGGTTGAGGCGATCATTCCCAATGCCCATGCCTGTGAACTGTTGAAGATGCCGACGAATGAACCGGGGCTGCTGCTGAACCGGCGCACATGGTCGGGCGAACGGGTGGTCTCCCGTGCCTGGCTGACACATCCGGCCAGCCGTTTCCGGCTGGGGGCCCGGTTCACCATGCAGCCACCTGTGAAGCCTGAAAAAACGAACTGAGAGAAACGTTATGACGAGTCGTATCGATAATTCCCGCAAGATCAGTTCCCCGACCGGAACAGACCTAACCTGCCAGAGCTGGCTGACCGAGGCGCCGCTTCGCATGCTGATGAACAACCTGGATGCGAATGTGGCGGAAAAGCCGGAGGAACTTGTCGTCTATGGCGGTATTGGCCGTGCGGCCCGTAACTGGGAATGTTTCGACCAGATCGTCGCCAGCCTGCGCACGCTGGGGGATGAGGAAACCCTGCTGGTTCAGTCCGGCAAGCCGGTTGGAGTGTTCCGTACCCACAAGGATGCCCCGCGGGTTCTGATTGCGAACTCGAATCTGGTGCCGCACTGGGCAAACTGGGAACATTTCAACGAACTCGACCGTGCCGGTCTGATGATGTACGGCCAGATGACCGCCGGTTCATGGATTTATATCGGCAGTCAGGGAATTGTTCAGGGGACTTACGAGACCTTCGTTGAGATCGGCCGCCAGCATTATGATGGTGACCTGACGGGCCGCTGGATTCTGACCGGCGGTCTTGGCGGGATGGGTGGAGCCCAGCCGCTGGCTGCGACAATGGCAGGGGCTTCGATGCTGGCTGTCGAGTGTCAGCCGAGCCGTATCGATATGCGGCTGCGGACCGGCTATCTGGACAAGAAAGCCGATACGCTGGATGAAGCGATGGCGATGATCGAAGAAGCAAAAGCCAGCGGGAAAGCTGTATCGGTTGGTCTGCTGGGAAATGCGGCCGAAATCTTCCCGGAAATGGTGAAACGCGGCATTCGCCCCGATGCGGTCACGGACCAGACCAGCGCCCATGACCCCCTGAACGGTTATCTCCCGGCGGGCTGGAGCCTGTCGGAGTGGGAAGAAAAACGGGAATCGGATCCGGCTGGCGTGATGAAAGCCGCAAAGGAAAGTATGGCGGTTCAGGTTCAGGCCATGCTGGATTTCTGGCGGGCAGGGATACCAACACTGGATTACGGCAACAATATCCGCGAGATGGCGAAGGAAATGGGCGTCGCGGACGCCTTTGATTTCCCGGGGTTTGTGCCAGCCTATATCCGCCCGCTGTTCTGTCGTGGGGTTGGTCCGTTCCGCTGGGCCGCCCTGTCCGGTGATCCGGAAGATATCTACAAGACGGATGCCAGGGTGAAGGAACTGATTCCGGATGACCCGCATCTGCACAACTGGCTCGATATGGCCCGTGAGCGCATTCACTTTCAGGGATTGCCGTCACGTATCTGCTGGGTTGGCCTTGGTGATCGTCATCGTCTCGGCATGGCCTTCAACGAGATGGTTGCCTCCGGCGAGTTGAAAGCCCCGGTGGTGATCGGGCGTGACCATCTCGATTCCGGATCGGTTGCCAGCCCGAATCGCGAAACGGAATCCATGAAGGACGGCTCGGACGCAGTATCTGACTGGCCGTTGCTGAATGCGCTGCTGAACTGCGCTTCCGGTGCGACCTGGGTGTCGCTGCATCATGGTGGTGGTGTGGGCATGGGATATTCCCAGCATTCCGGCATGGTTGTCGTCTGCGATGGTTCAGAAGACGCATCCCGTCGACTGGAGCGGGTGCTGTGGAACGACCCGGCGACGGGCGTCATGCGTCATGCCGATGCAGGCTACGACATCGCCATCGACTGTGCGAAAGAAAAGGGTCTCAACCTGCCAATGCTGAAAGGCTGATATTATGACTGACAGTACTGTTCTGCTCCGCCCCGGTGATATCAGCCTGGGCGAGTTGCGCCGGATTGCACATGGTGCCGCCACGGCCATCGACCCCGCCGCCCGAGCTGCCGTCGAGCGGGCGCAGGGGGCGATCACCGCGATTCTGGAGCGGGGTGAAACAGTCTATGGCATCAATACCGGCTTTGGGCTGCTGGCGAAGACCCGGATCAAGCCGGAACGGCTGCAGGAACTGCAACGTAATCTGATCCTGTCCCATGCGGCAGGAACCGGTGCTCTGTTGCCCGACCCGGTGGTGCGCCTGATTATCGCGCTGAAGGCGGCATCGCTGGCACGGGGACATTCCGGTGTCCGCTGGTCTGTGATCGAGGCGCTGATGGCGCTGCTTGAACATGATGTGCTGCCCTGCATTCCGGCAAAGGGGTCGGTTGGTGCTTCCGGTGATCTGGCACCACTGGCGCATATGTCTGCCCTGCTGATCGGGGTGGGTGAGGCACGGGTTGCCGGCCGGATTCTGCCCGCGACAGAGGCTCTTGCCCATGCGGGTCTGGAGGTCATGAATCTTGACCCGAAGGAAGGTCTGGCATTGCTGAACGGCACCCAGGTCTCGACCGCTCTGGCATTGTTTGGTCTGTTCAGTGCCGAAGATGATTTTGCGGCGGCCGTCGTAACCGGTGCGCTGTCCGTGGACGGTATCCGGGGGTCTGACACACCGTTTGATCCACGTATTCAGGCCGTTCGCGGCCAGCCCGGCCAGATCGATGTTGCCGCAGCCTATCGCCGGTTGCTGGCGGGCAGTCAGATCCGTGACAGCCATGTGGATTGCGACCGGGTGCAGGACCCATATTCGATCCGCTGTCAGCCGCAGGTCATGGGGGCCTGTCTTGACCATATCCGGTTTTCTGCTGATGTTTTCCTGCGTGAGGCGAACGCCGTCAGCGACAATCCGCTGGTCTTCCCGGACGAGGGTGACGTGCTCTCCGGTGGTAACTTCCATGCAGAACCGGTGGCGATGGCTTCTGATGTGCTGGCACTGGCAATCTCGGAAGTTGGGGCGCTGGCTGAACGCCGGATTGCCCTGCTGATCGATCCGGCCTTCTCAGAACTGCCAGCCTTTCTGGTGAAGGACAGCGGTGTGAATTCCGGCTTCATGATCGCACAGGTCACAGCCGCTGCGCTGGCCAGCGAGAACAAGTCCCGTGCGCATCCGGCCAGTGTCGATTCCCTGCCGACATCCGCCAATCAGGAAGATCACGTTTCCATGGCGACTTTTGCCGCGCGGCGTCTGACAGATATGGGTGACAATACCCGGGGAATTATCGCAATTGAACTGCTGGCGGCTGCACAGGCCATCGACTTCCACAGCCCGCTGAAGACCTCCCCGCTGCTGGGTGAGTTACATGCCAAGCTGCGCCAGCGGGTGCCGCATTATGAAGTGGATCGCTATTTCGCTCCGGATATCGCTGCCGCCAAGGACATGGTCTCAGGCACTGATTTCCACGCGCTCGTAGGTAGCCTGCTGCCGAGTATCGCGGAAGGCTGACGGTGCTTCGAGACAGGCCTGCGGAGGGGGCAGGACTGTATTACCTCATCCTGAGGAGGTGCGAAGCACCGTCTCGAAGGATGTAGCGGTATGCTCTTCTCAGGACGCGGTAATCTCGCCGTCCTGAACAGCCCAGATACCACCGGCCATGACATCGCGGACCGGATTGATGTTGCCGGCGAACAGCCAGGCGTCGAGCACAGCGTCTGAACTGCGTCCGGCAATGGTTGCCGAACTGCGGTCGAGCACGACGATATCTGCCCGGTGCCCGGCCTCGATCCGGCCAAGTTTCTGACCGAGTGCCTGTGCGCCGCCTCGCAAGGCGGCGTCGTACAGGGTGCGTCCGGTGGAACTGCCGGGACCGGCGGTGATGAGGTTGCGACCGCGATGGAACAGGCGCTGGCCATATTCCAGCCAGCGCAATTCCTCGACCGGGCTGACAGAGATATGACTGTCCGAACCAATTCCCCAGACACCGCCCTCGCTCTCGAACTCCGCCGCGGGAAACAGGCCGTCGCCCAGATTGGCTTCTGTCGTCGGGCAGATGCCGGCCACCGCCTTGCTGGTGACGATCCGTTCGCGTTCGGACTCCGTGATATGGGTGGCGTGGATCAGGCACCAGCGATCATCGACAGCAAAATGCTCGTACAGCCAGTCGACAGGGCGCTGGCCGGACCAGATGAGGCAGTCATCGACTTCTTTCATCTGCTCGGCAATATGGATATGGACAGGCCCGTGCCCGGTAATGCCATCGCTTGCGGACAGTACATCACTCAGCAGGTCGCCGGTAACGGCCCGCAGGCTGTGGGGGGCGACCCCCAGCCGTCCGCCATTCAGGTTCTGGACGGCGCTGCCACAGCCTTCGAGCAGCCGCAGATAACGTTCGGCATCATTCAGAAACCGGCGCTGGCCATCGCCCGCTGATTCGCCGCCAAATCCACCATGTGCATACAATACGGGGCAGAGGGTGAGGCCGATGCCCGTGGCTTTTGCGGCAGCAGCAATGCGTTCCCCCATCTCGGCAATGTTGTCGTAGGGCTGTCCGTCCGGTGCGTGATGCAGATAATGAAATTCGGCAACAGCGGTGTAGCCTGCTTTCAGCATCTCGCGATACAGGTTGGTGGCGATGGCCTCCACATCTTCCGGTGTCAGTTTCTCGACAAAGCCATACATCACCTGCCGCCATGTCCAGAAACTGTCGGCACCGGGACCGGCCCGTTCGGCCAGCCCGGCCATGGCGCGCTGAAAGGCGTGGGAATGCAGGTTGGGCATGCCGGGCACAGCAGCACCTCGGATCAGAGGAAGAATGGAATTTTCCGGTGCAGCCGAGACAGACAGAATTCTGCCGTCCGTATCGGTTTCCACCACCTGATCCCCGGCCCAGCCCGTGGGCAGCAGGATTTCTTCAAAACGATGCTTGGTCATATCTTCCATGCCTGCGATAATTCAGTTGTCTATACAACCCGTCTTCCCCGGAGGAATCAATGTCGGAACCGGTCTGGGACAAACTGTTGATCAATGCCAGCATCGCCACTATGGCTGAAGGGCAGCCTGCTTACGGTGCGATTGAAGAAGGGGCCATTGCAGTGGCCCGTGGCCGTATCGTCTGGGTCGGCTCAATGAGCGACCTGCCGGTTGATGCGCTGGCGGTGGAACGGGTCGATATCGGCGGAAAATGGGTCACACCGGGCCTGATAGATTGCCACACCCATCTGGTCTTTGCCGGTAACCGGGCACGCGAATTCGAACTGCGGCTGGAAGGCGCCAGCTATGAGGAAATTGCCCGTGCCGGTGGTGGTATCCGCTCGACCGTGGCCAATGTCCGGGCTGCCAGTGAAGACGAACTTGTTGCCCAGTCACTGCCCCGCCTGCGCGCAATGCAGGCAGATGGCGCGACGACAGTGGAAATCAAATCCGGATACGGACTGGATACGCAGAACGAGATGAAGATGCTGCGTGCCGCCCGCCGTCTGGGCGACATAACGGGTATGGATATTCGAACCACCTTTCTGGGTGCCCATGCCCTGCCGCCGGAATATGAGGGGCGGGCGGATGCCTATATCGGTCTGGTCTGTGACGAGATGCTGCCAGCCATTGCGGCGGAAAGGCTTGCCGATGCAGTCGATGCGTTCTGTGAAGGCATTGGCTTTACGACAGAACAGACCCGGCGGGTCTTTGAAGCGGCGAAAGCCCATGACCTGCCGGTCAAGCTTCACGCCGAGCAACTGAGTGATCTTGGCGGTGCCGCACTGGCGGCAGAATATGGTGCCCTTTCTGCCGACCATCTGGAATATCTCAGCTCGGAAGGTATCAGGGCGATGGCCGCATCCGGCACCGTCGCCGTGCTGCTGCCCGGTGCCTACTATTTCCTGCGTGAGACCAAACTGCCACCGGTACAGGCACTCCGCGACGCCGGTGTTCCCATCGCCATTGCGACCGACTGCAATCCCGGCTCCTCTCCGGTCACGTCACTGCCACTGATGCTCAACATGGCCTGCACCCTGTTCCGCCTGACTCCGGTAGAGGCACTTGCGGGCGTGACCCGGAACGCAGCCAAGGCGCTGGGCGTCATCGACGATCGGGGAACGATAGAGGTCGGAAAACGGGCGAGTTTCACGGTCTGGGATATCGAAAGCCCGGGCGAACTGGCCTACTGGATTGGTGGGGCAAAGCCTTTTCCCATAACCTGACCTTCTGTCATCCCGTCGAAGGACGGGATCCATCCGCGAAATGGAGTCCGCCGCAATTGGATCCCGGATCGGTGTCCGGGATGACATAGACAAGTGGGTGAAGCTTGGTTCGCTTACTCTGCCGCCGCCTTGGACCCGGTCTGCCGGGCGACCAGGCGGGCATAGAGTCCGCCTTCTGCCACCAGTTCGTCATGACTACCCAGCTCAACGGCTTTGCCGTCATCCAGCACCAGTATCTGATCGGCATCGCGGATGGTTGAGAGGCGGTGGGCGATGACGATGGTGGTGCGGTTTTGCATCAACTGGCTGAGAGCAGCCCGGACGGCTTTCTCGCTGATGGCGTCGAGATGGCTTGTGGCTTCGTCGAGGATCAGGACGGGGGCGTCTTTCAGGAAGGCGCGGGCGATGGAGATGCGCTGGCGCTGGCCACCGGACAGTTTCACGCCGCGTTCACCGGCAGGGGTTTGCAGGCCTTCCGGCAGGCTGTCCACATAATCGGCGAGGGCGGCACGTTCCAGGGCAAGGCGCAGGTCGGCGTCACTGGCATCTGGCCGGGCGAGGCGGATGTTGGCTTCCAGCGTGTCGTTGAACAGCCATGTATCCTGTGCCACCAGCGCGATACGGTCGCGCAGCAGATCGAGATTGAGGTCGCGCAGATCATGACCGTCCAGCGTAAAGCGGCCGGCATCCGGATCCCAGAACCGCATCAGCAGATGGGCAACCGTGGTTTTACCGGCACCTGAAGGGCCGACGATGGCGAGCGTCTGGCCGGGACCGATGGAAAAGCTGACATTGTTCAGGGCCGGGTTAACCCGGTCAGGATAGGTGAAAGTGACTGCATCGGCGGTAATCAGCGCGCCCCCATCGGGACGAAGCGGGAGGTCATCCACCGGTCCGTCAGTCACGGGGACCGGCTCGTTATTGACCGAATGCAGACGACGGGTGGCCCCAAGGGTATCAGCCAGTTGCCGGCCGATTGCGGCGATTTCCGAGACCGGCAGGAAGGCGGCCATGGCAAGCAGGGACATCAGCGGCAGCACACCGGGTTCGATCCGCCCGGCAGAGACGGAGGCCGCGCCGACGATGACCACAACCAGCCCGCCGAAACCGGTTGCTGCTTCCAGCACGGCAGATTGCAGGGAGATGTCAGAGAAGAAGGGCAGGCGAAGCGCATGGGCGCGCCGGGAGCGCAGGTTCAGCGCCTCACGGCGGGGGCCTTCCGCCTGAAAGGCCAGAATTTCGGAAAGTCCCTGAATGCAGTCGACAGAGAAAGCATTGAGGTCGCCGAGCACTTCCCGTGCTTCGGTTCCCAGCCGGTCGATGCGTTTGCGCCACAGAATCGGGAACAGCCCGACCGTGATCAGGAAGGGGGCGAGAACGGCAGCAAGCCGCCAGTCGAACCAGACCAGCACAGCGACCACCAGTGACGGCACAAGGACGGAGACAAAAGCAGGCGCGATGGTGTGGGCAAAGAAATACTCAACCATTTCAACGTCATGGGTGGCCAGCCCGACCACGTCCCCGGAGCGGCGACGGAGCAGGAAGGCCGGAGCCAGGCGGTCGAGTTTCTTGAACAGGGCAATCCGCATTTCAGAGAGCATCCGGAACGCCATGTCATGTGCCAGCCAGCTTTCCAGCCAGTGCAGGATACCGGCTGTCGGTGCGGCAACGGCAAGCGCGATCAGCAACCCGTCGAAGGATTCCCCGCGTTTGACAGCCAGCAAGACAAGGGCGCTCAGGGCCCCGATACCGATGAAGGCCAGGGTCCTGACCACACCGAATACGAAGGTCCAGAACAGCTTCATGCGCCATGGTTTCGCTTCAGCCAGCAACAGGCGGGCGGCCTGCATCCAGCCGAGATCACGGGCTGACAGAATGTCGCTTGCCCCCTCAGTGCCCTCTTCGATCCAGCCGGCATTGTTGTCGTTGCCGTCTGCACGGACTTCGGACAGGGCGGCGGTCAGGTCAATATCACCGCCACCGCCGTCGCGGGTCTGGGCAGCCATCAGGTCCTGATAGATACCCTTGCGGGCGATCAGGCTGTCATGATTACCTTCCTCGACAACCCGGCCTTTCCCAAGCACCAGCAACCGGTCGCAGCCAATGATACTGGACAGGCGGTGAGCGAAAATCAGTGTGGTACGGCCCTTCATCAGGCGGTCCAGTGCCTCCTGAATGATGGCCTCGTTTTCAGCGTCAACGGCAGACAAGGCCTCATCCAGCACAAGGATCGGGGCATCGCGCAGCAGGGCACGTGCAATGGCCAGGCGCTGGCGCTGGCCGCCGGACAGGCGCAGTCCGCGTTCGCCGACAATGGTGGCATATCCATCGGGCAGACGGCGGATGAAGTCGTCTGCATTAGCGGCACGGGCAGCAGCGATGATCTCATCCCGGCTGGCATCCGCCTTGCCGAAACGCAGATTGTCTTCAACCGTACCGTGGAACAGATAGGCATCCTGCTGGACCACAGCGATCAGCGAACGAAGCTGGCTGACCGGCATGTTGCGAATATCGGTCCCGCCGATGGTAATGCCGCCGCCCTGTGGATCATACTGGCGTTGCAGCAGACGCAGAATGGTCGATTTTCCGCAGCCCGATGGTCCGACAACGCCAACGCGTTCTCCGCTGGCGATGGTGAAGTCCATACCATCATGGGTGGACTGACGGGCCTGCGGATAGGCGAATTGCACGTTGTCGAAGCGAATATCCGTACCGTTGAGAGATGCCGGTGTTGTGACGGTGTCCGGCACCAGTGGCTCCGCGTCGAGGATGTTGAATATCTTTTCTGCGGCTGAGCGGCCCATCATGCCCTGATGCAGCAGACTGCGCAGGTCACGGAGCGGGCGGAATGTCTCAACCCCCAGCATCAGGACAATCAGCAAGGCCTCAATTGACATGACCCCGTCCGTGACGCGATAGGCACCGAGGCCAAGTGCGGCGGCAGCCCCGATGGTTATCCCGAGATCGGTGATGCCGCGTGTCGAGGCATTGGTGGCCAGCACCCACATGGTCGAGCGGAAAATTTCATGTGCCTTGCGGCCGAGTTCCGCGCCCTTGGCACGGCTTTGTCCGAAAGCCTTCAGCGTTGCCAGACCCTGCAGGGAATCGAGAAATTCCGAGGCAAAGGCCCCATAGGCGCGGCTGCGGCGGACACTGTTTCTCCGGTCCCAGCTATGGAACATGGCAGGGGCGAGCAGGGTGGCGATTGCAGCGAAAAACAACACCAGCGCGACCGGCAGGTCGAGGAACATGGCGAACAGAAAAATGCCGAATGGGGTGATCAGCGAGACGATCAGTTGCGGCAGGTATTTCCCGAAATAGGTCTCCAGCTGATCGACGCCCTCGACCATGGAACTGACCACCTCACCGGTTCGCGCCGATCCGAAATAGGCGGGGCCGAGGGTCGTGATGCGGTCATAGACGGTCTGGCGCAGTATTAACTGCACGCGGGCAGATGTCTCATGCGCGACCATTTCCCGGACATATTCGAGCACGCCCCGAAGGGCCATCGCCCCGGCCACCAGGGCAAAAGGCAGGATCAGATCTGCCATTTCTGCGCCGGTGAATACCAGACCGATCAGCCATCCCAGCATCGCCAGGCGGGCAATTCCGGCTGCTGCTGCGGCAACACCAACGGCCACGGTGAACCAGATACGTCCACGCGCACCTTCAGTGAATTGCCAGAGCCGGGGGTCAAAATGCATCGGGATGATCCGTGTTGGTCAGGTTCGAAAATGAATTATTCCCGCCTGATAACGGGCAGGGGACGGGGGCTGAACTTCTTTAACCTGCGAGGCAGAAGGCGGTAAAGTCTTGCCCGGAAACAGGCTGAATTAGTTGTGCCATGTTGTAAAGACATCGACCTCTTCGCGATCTGTTCGCCACTGGTTTTCGGGCGCGGTTGCATCGCGATAGCCCAGGCCCAGACCACAGACGACAATTTCACCTTCATCAATGGGCAGGACGGTTCGGATTGCGGCATGATAGTCAGCGAATGCAGCCTGCGCGCAGGTGTCGAGACCGGCTGCACGGGCGGCAATCATCAGGCTTTGCAGGAACATGCCGAGATCCATCCAGCTGCCTGTGTTCAGTCGTTTTTCGATAGTGAATATCATGCCGACCGGCGCGTCGAAGAAGCTGTAGTTTCTTGCCCGCTGGCGTTTCATGCCCGCGCTATCCCCGCGCTGAACGCCGACGGCATTATAGAGTCCCCATCCGCAGGCGCGGCGGCGGGTAATATAGGGATCGTACCAGTCCGTCGGATAATATTCGTATTCCCGGTCTGAACAGTCCGGATCGGCTTCAAAGGCTTCCATCACGGCGGCGACCAGCCTGTCGCGGGCATCACCGGTCAGCACATGCAGCTTCCAAGGCTGAATATTTGATCCGCTTGGTGCCCAGCGGGCAACCCGGAGCAATTCTTCAATCTGCCCGGTATCTACAGGCTGATCGGTGAAGGCACGGATTGACTGGCGGGAGGTGATGGCCTCGAAGGCGGGGTTAGCTGGGTCAGACTGAGACATGAGAGCTCTGTTTTTGTGGGATGGATACAGACCCGGCAGTCTGGCCCTTCCGGCGGGTCGAGAAAAGTCATTCATTCAAGACAAATCATAGCTCTCGGGATGGTCTGGCGGGGTTCAAATGCTATGATGTACGTGTATTTTTGTGCAGGTTTATCGAAGGGAATATCATGTCCATTGTTCTGAAGGTCGGCGAGGCGCGTGGCCAGTGGTGGGTCGATCACATGAAGGGGCTGCTGCCGGATCAGGATGTCCGGTTTTATCAGGATCCCGGTAATCTGGATGACGTGGAAATCGCGGTTGTCTGGAAGCCCGAACCGGGCTGGCTGAAAACCCTGAAGAACCTCAGGGTCATCGTCTCCATTGGGGCCGGAATTGATCATATTCTTGTCGATCCGGAACTGCCGAAAGACATTCCGATCATTCGTACGACGGGGGATGACCTGCGTGTACGCATGCGGGAGTACGTGACCCTGCATGTGCTGCGCCACCATCGCCGGATTCCGGAAATCCACGCGGCACAGAAGACCCGCGAATGGCTGCAGATTATCGAGCCGCCGATGTATGAACGCGGTGTTGGTATCATGGGGCTTGGCAATCTCGGCGCAGATTGCGCACGGGCACTGTCGGCGCTTGGTTTCAAGACGGCAGGCTGGTCACGATCGGCGAAGTCGATTGACGGCGTTGAATGTTTCCACGGCGAAGATGGCTTCAGGGCCTTCCTTGCGCGGACAAATATTCTGGTCTGTCTGTTGCCGCTGACACCATCGACACATGGCATCATGAACAAGGATCTTTTTGCCGCCCTGCCGGAAAATGCCTGTGTCATTAATTCTGGTCGGGGTGAGCACCTGGTCGATGACGATCTGATAGCGGCTCTTGATTCGGGTCACCTGCGTGCTGCAACGCTGGATGTTTTCCATCAGGAACCGTTACAGAGCGATCATCCATTCTGGGATCATCCGAAGGTTCTGGTCACGCCGCATGTTGCCAGCCTGATCGATCCGGTTGCCGGCGGGGAGATTATCGCGGGGAATATTCGCCGTTTTCTGGCCGGAGAGCCGGTTCCCGACATGGTAGATGTTTCCCGCGGCTACTGACTCTTCCTGCTGCTCACAGGAGTATCGGGTTTATTGCCAGTAACGATGTCCCGGGGCTGGCGCGAGCAGGCCCCGGGATTTGTTTCCGGATATTATTCAGCTTTGCGCAGCATCAGGCCCGGACCTTCAGCCCATCATCCTGCCGGATGTCCAGTTTGAACGGGGCTTCGGCGGCGGAACCGGCAATGGGGCTGGATTTGTCGGCAATCGCCCAGGTTTTGCCGGTTTTCGCATCACGCATGACGCCGGCCGGACAGGAATAGAGTTTCGGGAAAACCAGCATCTGGTCGATTTCCAGTTCGAATTCCCTGGCCAGTTCGTCCAGAACATCCTGTCCCATCGCCGGATCGACACGGATTGACCCGCGGTCGGAGGCATCAACACGCGGTGTGTTAAAGGCATCCTCCAGCGACATGCCGTAATCCAGCAGAAAGGCGGCCAGCTGCGTGGTGCAGGGGGTGATGTGATTGGCACCGGAGGCGCCGACAGCAAACAGGGCTTCATCATCGCGAACGGCAACAGTCGGGCACATATTGGAGGAATTGATCCGCAGTTTTCCCTGCATTGTGGTTGGATAGCCGGGGCGCGGGTCGAAATAGGAGACTGAATTGTTCATCAGCATGCCGGTTTGCGGCAGAACCACCTTCGACCCAAACCGGTTCAGCAGGGTATAGGTCAGGGCGACCATATTTCCTTCTGCATCGACAGTGCTCATATGCGAGGTGCAGCCGGTTTTCTGAATCTGGCCGACTTTCAGCTTGTGGGTATGAAATGCCTTGTTCAGGCCATGGGCATAGGTGGCATAGGTATGTGCGCCAAACGGCCGATGGGTGTCGAGATGTTCCGCAACATATTCCAGAGTTTCGATCAACCGGAGACCGCCGCTTGTGTCACCGGCAGTGTAGAGGGTCGCCCCCCGGTGTTCGCCGGGTGTCGGGTCATGAATCACGGCTTCGTAGTCCGCGAGGTCTTCGAGTGTGATCGGGCTGCCCCCTGCCTGTAAATCTTCGGCAATCATTTCGCCGGTTCTGCCCGTATAGAATTCTCCGGGTCCGCCTTCAGCTATGGCACGAAGGGTTTTCGGCAGATTTCCCAGTGGCAGGAACTGCTCCGGACGTGCCGGGACACCGCCAGGCATGTAGATATCACGCGCTGCGGGGTTGTTGATCAACTCGTTCGCTTCCAGCGCAATCTGCAATGTGGCATTCCAGTCGACGGGCAGGCCGCGTTCAGCGAGTTGAATTGCCGGAGACAGAACACTGTCGAGCCCAAGTCTGCCAAAGCGTTCGACAGCAAGTGACAGTCCGGCAACAGCTCCGGGCACAGTAATCGATCCATATCCGACAACGTTTCGGTTGTCCTTTACACCGGGGAAACCCATGAGAGCATCCGGGACGTTGGGGTCGAGCGGGTAGTCTGCCGGATCGATACCGGCCGCCAGTACACCCTGAAAATTGACAACATAGGCTTTCTTTTCGGCGGCGACCCAGACGACCATAAAACCACTGCCGCCAATGCCGCACATCCAGGGCTCAACGGCGTTGAGCGCAAAGGCACAGGCTGCGGCTGCGTCGATGGCATTACCGCCTGCTGCCAGTGCACCGGCACCAGCCTGCGCAGCCAGCCAGTGCTGGGACGCGACCGAGCCACGCTCACTTTCCACGGCGCTCTTGCGAACACTCCATTGCTCAACATTACGGTTCATGCTCATGAGGGGTACTCCGTCGGGATTGATTGCTGAAAAAAATGGCCCGGGAGAGCTCCCGGGCCAAAGTCTCTCAGGGAGGTTTTTTACATCTACTTCGCGCCCATGGCGACGATCTTCTTGTAGGTCTCTTCACCCCAGATCTTGGTGCCGAGTGCATCACGTACAGGCTGGGTTGCTGCAATGAACTCCGCCTTGTCCGGATAGGTGAAGGTCACGCCCTTGGCTTTCATCTCGGCGATGAACTTCTTTTCCTGCTCTGGCAGCAGCCCGGCAACCAGCTCTGCAGAAGCGGTCTGTGCCTTGTTGAACATGGCCTTGTCGGCATCGGAAAGTTTCGACCAGAAGGGATCGCCGATCATGACATAAGCCGGCTTGTCGATGTAATCGACCATGGCGACGGCTTTCTGAACTTCATAGAATTTCTGGGCATAGATGGTCTCGATCGGATTTTCCTGACCATCGACGAGACCTGTCTGCAACGCGGTGTAGACTTCCTTGAAGGCCATCGGCGTCGGTTTTGCACCGAGAGCCGTCAGGGATTCCACATAATAGTCACGCTGTGGCGATCGCAGCTTGAGGCCATCCAGATCGGACATCCTGTTGATCAGCTTGTTCGAGCTGATCTGGCGCGGACTGCGTGGCAGGAACCCGAACAGACGCATGCGACGGGTTTTCACCAGCTTCTCGTTCCATGCATCGCCAATCGGGCTGGAAATGACATCGATGTAATTCTTGATGCCTTTCATCAGATAAGGCAGGGCGAGATACTCGATCTCCTTCATTCCTGGATCGCCGGATGCCATGATCTGCGTGTCGTTCAGTGCCAGCTGAGCCTGCATTTCACGCGGCGTCCCAAGCTGATTGCCCGGATAGATTGTGACCTTGTAGCGACCACCGGACTCGGCTTCGATCAGTTCCTTGAATTTGACCGCGCCGATATATTGCGCTTCGCCTTCCTTGGCCCAGAGACCATAGCGGACATCAATGGCGTCGGCAGCAAGTGCGGCACCGGTATAAGTCAGCGCGCAAATGGCAACGCCGGCCGTTTTCAGCAAGTTCTGCAGTTTCATTCGGAATCTCCCTCTTCCTCGATTAAGGTGTCAGCCTGACTGAAATGGTTCAGAAAAGCTGTGGTGAATTCGACGATATAGTCAGCGATTTTTTCACCGACTTCCGCCGAAGAGTGAGTAGGGTCGCCACCGGCAATGCCATTGTCGCAACGATCGGTGATATCGACAGGGACGTTGATATCGACGCCCTGGAATTTGACGGCATTCAGGCCCGCCGTCGGCAAACCAAGCAGGTCGCCAAATTTGTCGTTCGGTTTGACGATCAGGTCTTCGCGCACCAGTTCCGGGAACAGATGCATGTAAACCGATGTCAGCGGATCACTGCCATGGCCGAATGCCCTGGTGCCGATATCCGGATGAAACTCTTTCCATTTCTCCGGTGTGATCAGACGCCAGACATTCAGGCAGGGAATGATGACGCCCCATTCCTGGCGGATTTTGCGGATCGTCTGATCGATCAGCGGAAAGTTGCCGGAATGGCCGTTGAAGATCACGAGGTGATCAATGCCGTGGCTGAGGAAATTCTCGCACATATCCTCCAGCACCTTGCAGAAGGTTTCCGGGCGAAACTGAATGCCGCCGGGCACCGGACGGAAATAGTCAGCATATCCGAACGGCATGGTTGGCGCAGCGATGGCGCCTGATTCTTTGGCTATCCGCGAGGCCAGAGCCTCCGTCAGCATCCAGTCACCCATGGGTGCCATCGGCCCCTGTTCTTCCTGTGAGCCGAAAGGCAGCAGGATGGTCGGATTGTCCTTCAGCCGTTCGGCGAATTCGACCCAGGTCAGGTCTTTCAGAAGATGTTTATCGGCCATAGGGAAGACGCTCCTTATTTGATGCCCGCCCCGAAGACCATGTTCGGAATCCAGAGGCTAAGCTGTGGGAAGGCGGCGATGATGATGATCGCGCCAAAGAGGGGGATGTAATAAGGCAGCATGGCGCGGACCATTTTCGAGAAGGGTATCTCGGCAATGTCCTGCGCAATGAACAACAGAACGCCGACCGGCGGGGTGCCACCGCCAATGATCAGGCAGAAGATCATCAGGACGCCGAAATGAACCGGATCGACGCCAAAGCTCATCACCACCGGGACCAGGATAGGTGTGAGCACAATCTCGGCTGAAGAGGCGATCATGAACAGCCCGACCAGCAACAGCAGAACAATCATCACCGTCAGGATGATGGCAGAGGAGTCAGTAAAGCCGGACAGAAAGCTGGCGATGTCCTGAGGAACCTGTTCGCGTACCATGATCCAGCTGAAGGTCGAGGCGACAGCGATGATGATCAGAACCCGGATACTGCCCCATGATACTTTTTGCAGGGTGGCCCAGAATTCACGGAACCCGACATTGCGATAGACGAAGGCACCGAGGCAAAGGCCGTACAATACGGCTACAGCGGCTGCTTCAGTTGGTGTGAAGATGCCGGAGAGAATGCCGCCGACGATGATCATCGGGAACAGCAATGCGGGTGAACCTCTCCAGGTTGCGCGACCAAGTTCGGGCAGGGTTGCACGGGGATATCTTGGATAGCCGCGTTTGCGTGCAAGGAACCAGGTGAAGATCATCTGGACCAGAATGATGGTGACCCCCGGAACGATGCCGGCAAGCAGCATCCGCCCGATGGAAACATCAGCCAGGGCGCCGTAAATCACCATGCCGATGGAAGGCGGGATGATGGGGCCAACCATGGCCGAGGCAACGGTGACAGCGGCGGAAAAGTCTGCCGGATAACCTTCCTTTTTCATCGCCGGGATGAGAACTGAACCAAGAGCGGCGGTATCAGCCGTGGCAGAGCCGGACATACCGGCAAAGATCATGGAGGCGAAGATATTGACCTGCGCCAGCCCGCCATGGATATGGCCGACAAAGGCCCGCGCCATGGCAACGATCCGTTCTGTCAGATGACAGGCGTTCATCAGTTCGCCGGCCAGATAGAAGAACGGGATGGCGAGAATCAGGAATGAGTCCATCGCGGTAGTCATTCGCTGGGTCATCATCGCCAGCGAGACATCGGCCATCGCGAGATAGGATATCGAGGCGATACCCATGGCGAACACCAGAGGCATCCCCAGCATCAGCAGGGCAACCAGCACGCAGAGTACGATTACAGGCATCATCGGTCGGTGTTTCCTTACATGGCCGTGATGTCGTCGGTCGATTCGTCTCTGGGCTTTTGCCAGCGAAACACCGCACGAAGGATAATGAACAGAATCATCAGCGCGCCGCCGATCAGGGCGGGCACACGGTAAATGCTCTCCGGCAGGTCAAGGGCACCGATTTCAACATAATGGGCAAGTTCGATCAGCGGATAGCCGCCCCAGATCAGGATGCAGAGGAATCCGAGAGCCAGTACGACATTGATCATGCGCATCACCCTGCGCGCGCGGGCGGGAAGGCGGACAAAGACAACATCGACATTCAGATGCCGACCATCCCAGCAGACCACGGAGGCACCGATGAAGGTCATCCAGACCAGCAGGATACGGACCAGCTCCTCGCTCCACACCAGCGGGCTGTCGAGGACAAACCGGAAAAAGACCTGAGCGATTGTGAGAGAAACAATGGTTCCGAATGTCAGTGCGACGATAATGCGCAACGGCAGGGCAAAGTCTCTTGCTGGCTTTGCGGGCACTGGCTTTGGCTGGTCATTTTCTGTACTCACCCTGCGTCCCCTTTTCGCTTGGTGAGTGAACGGTAGGGCGGAAATTTTATTGTATCAAGATATTTTCGAAAATTTTATGAATTCGGAAAATACGTTGCGCGGTGAGAATTCCAGCGATTACTATTGGTAAAAATGTCCGGATGAAATGGCCAATGAAGAATGAGTAACGACAGGCTCCCTGACCCTCGACCGACGACGCAGGCGGTTGCCGTCTATGATCTGATGCGCCGGGATATTCGTAGCGGTGCGCTTGAGCCTGGTATGGCTTTGCGGACCGAGTTGCTGAAGACGCGTTACGGCTCGGGTGTCAGTCCGACCCGGGAAGCGCTGGCGCGGCTGGCGGCTGAGCATTTTGTGACGGCAGAAGGCAAAAAGGGCTTTCGGGTTGCGCCGATCTCGATTGAGGATTTCGAGGAACTGGTCAGCATCCGCAGGGAACTGGAAGCCCGCGCGCTTCAGCTTTCCATCGCCAACGGAAATGATGACTGGGAAGCGCAGATTGTTGCGGCATTTCATCGGCTGACCAAAACCAGCCCGCCGGGACATATTCTGAACGCGATTGAGGAGGAAGAGCGGGAACGGCGGCATCGTGATTTTCACATGGCTCTGGTGTCCGGCTGTCGTTCGCGCTGGCTGCTGCGTTTCTGTGAACAGCTGACGGCGCATCTTGAACGTTATCGCCGTATTTTGAATCCGCAGTCGGCAATCAGCACCGGGGATGGCAAGGAAATCGAGGACGAGCATCGTGCCCTGATGACGGTGATGATCAATCGTGATGTGGATGGTGCAATCGACCTGATCGAGCGCCATCGCAACCGCACCTACAACGTTATTCTCGGTCGCTTTGAAGCCTATCGTGGCTCTGTCGCAGCAGAATAATCGTCACCTCTTAAAAGTGAGACAGCATACCAAAGGAAGAGTCAGATGAGCTACAAAATCAACGATCTGCCGACCCAGGTTCCGGCCGCCCTGATTGCAAAGGGATCGAGAGCAGAAACCGCAACGATTGGTCATAAACGGCTTCAGGGTTTTGTGAACCGTCGCATTCAGTCGGTTCTGGAAAACCCGAAAACAGTTGCCGGTACGGCAGTGACGCTGGCCATTCCGGGTATGGATTCGACCTTGCTGCACCACATCGTTCAGTTTCTGCGTCCGGGTGATTTCCTGTGCATCGACCGTCTCGGCGATGACGTGCATGCCTGCCTTGGTGGCGGTGTTGCGGCTGCGATCAAGGCGTCCGGCTGTATCGGTGTCGTGATTGACGGTCCCTGCACGGATGTTCCTGAAATCCGGCAGTATGATCTGCCTGTCTGGTGCAGCGGTACGGCCCCGATCACGACCCGGCTCTATGATGTCGGCGGCGCTTTCAATACGCCGGTCTCGATTGGCGGGGCGGTTGTTAATCCCGGTGACATGGTTATTGCCGATTTCTCTGGCGTGGTTGTCATGCCGGTTGGCGAAGCCGAGGAAGATATCGACTGGGCGCTGGGCAAGCAGGCGGCAGAGCCGGAAGGCCACAAGAAGATGCTGTCGGGTGAGAAAATCGGTGAACGTTCCGGTGCGACGGCCAAAGTCCTCGCCAAGACCGGTGGCTGATGCAGTATCTCGACGATTATGAGCCCGGACAGCGGTTTGTAACCGCTGCCCGGCTGATGTCTGAAGATGCCGCGAAAGATTTCGCCACGGCATTTGACCCGCAACCATTTCATCTCGATGCAGCGGTGGCGGCAGACTCGACTTTTGGCAAACTTGTCGTCAGTGGCTGGCATACGGCGGCCCTGACCATGCGGCTGATGGTGGACAGCGACTTTCAGCCGGTCAACGGCATCGTTGGTTTTCGTGTTGATGAACTGAACTGGAACAGGCCGGTTTCCCCCGGTGACCGTTTGCATGCGGTGATGGAAGTACTGGCCGTCACCCCGTCACGGTCAAAGCCGGACCGGGGAGTGCTGAAACTCCGGATCTCGACGATCAATCAGGAAGATGAGGCGGTTCAGGATATGACGGCCAACCTGCTGGTTATGCGTCGGCCTGGCGCCGGTTAGTTTGCTGTAGAATCATCCGACTTTTTCAGGTCTTCCGGAAAATTAGGGGTCTGATCGCTGGGTGCACGTTTCACCACATCCGGATTTTGGGCGACGATCTGTGCGGGCCAGATTGCCAGATAACGTCCCCGGTAA
Organism: Alphaproteobacteria bacterium HT1-32; assembly: GCA_009649675.1. NCBI lineage: Bacteria > Pseudomonadati > Pseudomonadota > Alphaproteobacteria > Alphaproteobacteria bacterium HT1-32. Next base: position 174,130 of record WJPL01000002.1, read on the forward strand.
AGGCCGATGAAGTCAGGCTTCAGGTCTGTTTCCGGCAGGATACGGTGCAGCGTAATGATACGGCCTTCCGGATTGGCACGTATCCAGTCCGCCGCTTCGGCGTCACCGGTGGTGGTGATGGGTTTAGTGAGACGCCCGGCAAAATTGAACTGTCCGTGATATTTTCCGTAAAATGACAGGGGATGGCCGGCATCTTCATGCCGTTTGATTTCCTCTGCGACCTCATGGACATCATAATCACTCATCAGCCGCGGTGACGCGACGAGATGGACGACGATCACCAGCAGTGACGTGGCGGCGGCCAGTGTTGCCAGCGTGCCCGTCATGCAGGTACGGGGTTTGATGATCATCCACCCGCCCATGGCAGCCAGCGCAAATCCCCAGGCTGACGGCAAGGATACCATCCAGTCCGGAATGCGTGGCGAGACGAAGGGGGCAATCACCACACCAACGCCAAGTATGATGAAAACAATCGCCGGAACTTTTGACCAGACACCGGTTGGGGCGGCCCGCAAACCGGACAATGCCCGGGCAACAAGCAGGGCAAAGGCGGGGAATTCCGGCAGCAGGTAATGCAGTTGCTTGCCGCTGATCGCCGAGAAAGTGACGAAGGCAAAGCCGATCCAGATGACGCAGAAACGCAATCCGACTTCGGTACGGGCCGATTTCAGGACAGACAGGTTACGCCAGAAGGCGGGCCAGATTGTCCAGGGGATCAGCAGGGCGGGCATCAGGACCGTATACCAGTACCAGGGCCGGGCATGATCGAAGGCATCAACCACCCGTCCGGCGGTCTGGCCCCAGAAGATCATCTCTCGGTATTCCTCGCCACCTGCGATACCCGCAGGAATTGCCCATGCAAGCGCGATCAGGACACCGATCAGCAGCCCGAGCCCCATGCCCGTCCACCAGAAACGCCAGCCATGAGGACGCCCCGCCACGGTCCAGAACGGGGCAAGCAGGGTCACCGGCATGATATGCAGGAAGATGGCCGGGCCTTTGGCAAGAATACCGAATCCGACGGCAAGGCCGAACCATACCCAGCCCATGCGCCGGCCCGTGATCCAGGCTTCCAGCACGCCATAGAGGCCAAGCAGCGCGAAGAAGCCGACCATCATGTCGAACATGTTCAGGGTTGTGAACAGGGTCCAGAACAGCGAGCCAATCAGAATGATCGGGGCCCATGTCGCAATATCCGGCCGGTCAGGCCAGAGACGCCGGGCAATCGCTGCGGTCAGGAACAGGTTGCCAAGGCCAAACAGCGGTGCCACGAGACGGGCGGTAATTTCATTGACCCCGAACAGTGCCCATCCCAGCTTCATCAGCCAGAACAGCAGCGGGGGCTTGTGGTGATAGGGTTCGCCATTCAGATAGGGCACCAGCCAGTCGCCGCGCAGCCACATTTCCCAGGCGACGGCTGCATAACGGGTTTCGTCGACAGGCAGCAGCGGTCGCCAGATGACGGCGACAATCATCAACGCTGCCCAGAGAGCAACAGAAAACCAGATCCATTGTCTGGCGGGGGCAGGGGGCATCGTCGTCATGAAGCGCGGTCGGTCCGGGTTTCGTTATCCGGGATATCGTCTGTTCCGATGGCTTCGTCAATCTGTCGGTTGAAACTGCGGCCTTGCCGGAACCGGCGATACAGGGCCACACCCATGACGGCAGAGACGAGAAACAGCAGAACACTCAGGGAAATCCGGATTTCCGGATCAACGGTGACGCCACTTCCCAGCAGGGCGAAAACCAGCGTTTGTGGAATATAACCGATCGCGGACCCGGAGAAAAACGGGACGGCCCGGACACTGGATACGCCGGCGGCGAGGTTCAGCACGATATTGCTGCCAACCGGCAACAGCCGGATCAGCAAGGTCATGGCGAAGGTATTGTCGCGGAAATAATCGTCGGCACGTCGTATCCGGACCGGCAGGCGCGGGCCGATCAGGTCACGCCCCATCAGCCGGGACGTGGTAAAGGCTGCAATACAGCCGATTACAGTGGCCAGCAGTGCAATGCCGGTTCCCAGGGTGACACCAAAGGCGTAGCCGCCCAGAAAGCTGACGATCTGCCGTGGCAGGCCAACCCCGGCCATAAGCCCGCCCGCCAGCAGAAAAATCGCATAGCCCTGCCAGCCGCTGTTGCGGATTTCACTGTCGATCCAGTTCTGATCGAAATGATCGGCAAGGCCGGAATGTTTGATGATCAGGCCAATGCCGCCAAGCACTGCGATGAACAGCAGGCCGCGTAATATCGGGCGCAGTTTCATGTGTTGTCAGTCGGTCCGGGCAGAATGTCCGGTTGTACCGGTCGGCTTTTCAGCCACATCACACCAAAAATATCGACGATCCCGACCCAGAGCCGGTTCATCAGGCCGTATTTCGATGCGCCGCGCAGCCGGGGGCGGTGATTGACGACAACCGATTCCACGCTGCCGCCGGCCCGGATGAACAGGGCAGGAAGAAAACGGTGGAAATGATCGAAATGCGGCAGACGGAGGAAGGTCGCGGCATTGAAAAGTTTCAGTCCGCAACCGGTATCCGGTGTTGCGTCACCCAGCAGGGCGCTGCGGACACGGTTCGCGATACGTGACTGGAACCGGTAATAGGCGGTGTCCTTGCGATGCGCCCGCCAGCCGGCGAGCAGCAGCAGAGGGTCACCGCGTTTCTCAAGCAGTTTTGGAATGTCAGCCGGGTCGTTCTGACCGTCGCCATCCAGTGTGGCAATCCAGATTCCGCGGGCATGGCGCACACCGGTCAGGACGGCTGTACTCTGCCCGGCACTGGTCCGGTGGCGGATAACCCGCAGCCGTTCGTTCGACGTGCCGACAGCGACCAGTTCGCCCAGTGTGGCATCATCACTGCCATCATCAACATAGAGGATTTCGTAACGGACGCCACACGGCTCCAGCGCCGCGTCGATTTCATCGATGAGGATACGGATGTTCTCCGCTTCGTTCTTCACCGGAACGACAACGGAAAGCTCTATTTCGTCAGTGGACGGAGCGTCTGTCATAAGCATGCAAGCACGGTGGGGGAAATCAGCCGGCGCATTATGGTCAGCATCGTCCGTTTGGCAAACGTCGAGTTCCTGATTGTCCGCAATGGCCGGTTTTCGTGTATAGCAGGGTATGGTCAGAAATTACGCTTATCACCTTGCTGTTCTTTCGTTCCTTGTTGTATCGCCGGTTTCTGCGCTGGCGGATTACCAGCGCGGCCGGTCAGCCTTTCAGGCCGGTGATTATGCGACGACTTACCGCGAATGGATAGAGGCGGCGGACAAGGGTAATGCAGACGCCCGGTTTGGGATAGGGGAACTTTATCGTCAGGGGCTGGGTGTTGGTGCGGATATCAGCCTTGCTGCTGCCTGGTATCGGCGCGCTGCGACGCAGGGACATGTCGGTGCCCTTCTGGCGCTGGCGGAGATGCACCTGACTGGCAATGGCGCCCGGCGCGATGCTGTCCGGGCCTGGCAACTGTTCGATCAGGCCGCCGGTCTGGGAAGCGCCTGGGGGGCAAATCGTGCCCGACGGGTCTGGAGCGGTCTGTCAGCCTACCAGCGGGCGGCGGCAAAGCCGGACTAGCTGCCGCTCAGCTGCACACCGGCCTGTTTCATGTTGTCCAGTGCAGCATCCAGTGATCCGTCCAGATCAATCGCCCGGCAGGCGTCCAGCCGAACCTCGACGGTGAAACCCTGCTGGCAGGCGTCGATTGCCGACCAGGCGACGCAGAAGTCCGTGGCAAGGCCGGTCATCACCAGATTGTGGATTCCGCGTTCCCGCAGATAACCGCCGAGGCCGGTGGCGGTTTTGTGATCGTTCTCGAAAAACGCGGAGTAGGAATCCAGTTCCCTGTCGCACCCCTTACGAAGGATCAGCGACGCCTGCGGAATGTCCAGATCTGGGTGAAAGGCAGCGCTCTCGCTTTGCTGCACGCAATGGTCTGGCCAGAGTGTCTGCGGGCCATAGCTGGCGGTAATGGCTGAAAAAGGCTGTTGCCCCGGATGACGCGACGCAAACGAGAAGTGGCCTGCCGGATGCCAGTCCTGTGTCAGCACAACATGCCGGAAGTTCCCGGCCATGTGATTGATGAGCGGAACGACGGCTTCCCCGTCCGGCACCGCCAGGGCACCGCCAGTGCAGAAATCGTTCTGAACGTCGATCACGATCAGCGCGCTATGGTTTTCCATTGGCCTGTCCTTTCCGGGTTCTGGTGCAGAAGATATTCAGGTCTCAGGCCCGGTTCTGACAGTGAATCGGTTGCCAATTTCCATCCCTCCAGCATACTCCGTATATGACAAATTATGATTTCCACGGCAATGCCCTGACCACCGTGAGCGCCGACGCAGCCGCTGCCTTTGATCATACGCTGGATGGCTATGCACATTTTTCCCGGGATATCGGAGACCGGCTGAAAGCGGTCTTCGCCGCGGATCCGGAGATGCCGATGGCGCATCTCCTCAGAGGGTACTTTTTCAAGCTGATGGCGGCAGCGCGGCCGGCAGAGCGGGTGGCAGACAGCCTGCCGGAGATTCGCCGGCTTTGTACAAAGGCAACAGTACGTGAGCAGGGGCATTCGGCGGCGCTGGATGCCTGGTGTAATGACGACCTGCCCGAGGCTGTGCGGCTGTGGGACGCCATTCTGGTTGATCATCCCCGTGATTTTGTGGCGCTGAAGCTGGCGCAGTACGGGCATTTTTACCTCGGACAGTCTGCCGAAGTGCGGGATGCAGTCGGGCGTTGCCTGCATGGCTGGTCGGAGGGGGATCCGCTTTATCCGTCCGTTATGGGCATGCTGGCATTCGGACTGGAAGAGACCGGTCGTTATGACGAAGCCGAGGCAACGGGACGGCGTGCCGTTGCACTGGACCCGAAGGATCCCTGGGCGGTGCATGCGGTCGCACATGTGTTTGAAATGCAGGACCGGGCGGCTGAGGGAATTAACTGGATTTCCGGGTTGCAGGAAAACTGGAATCAGGCCAATAATTTTCGTTATCATCTGTGGTGGCACCGTGCGCTGATGCATGTTGACAGGGCTGAGTATGACGAGGCCCTGTCGTTGTATGACAACGATCTGTTCGATGCTGATTCGGAAGAATATCTCGATATCTGTAACGATGTTTCCCTGCTGGCGCGGCTTGAAATGCACGGCATTGATGTGGGAGATCGCTGGGATGTTCTGGCCCGGAAATCGAGCGGGCGTATTGACGAACGTCTGATGGCCTTTGCGGATGCGCATTTCAGTCTGGCACTGGCAACCGCTGAACCGGCCCGGGCTGGTGAAATGCTGGCATCTTTGCGGGATGACAGTTTCGGCAAAGGGGGCTGGACCGACCGGGTCACGACCGATGTCGGTATTTCAATCTGCCGGGCGATGATTGCACGGCGCACCGGCGATCCGGGTATGGCCGTCGATCTGCTGATGCCGATCCGCTATCAGCTGCCCGTACTGGGCGGCAGCCATGCCCAGCGGGATCTGTTCGCCATGCTGCTGATCGATTCTGCGATTCAGGACAACCGCTGGAAAACAGCAACGGCCCTGCTTTCGGAGCGGGTGCTGAACAAGCCATGCAATGTCTGGACCCTGCAGAACTATGCAAAGGCTCTGGATCAGGTTGGGGCAGCGGCAAAGGCAGCCGGTGTGAAAGCTGATCTGGAACGACTGATGACCGCAGCATCCTGATACCCGTCTGGCGGATCGAGTCGCCGCTATCTCTCTGTTTATGCTGATTTCAGGTGTTCTGGGGTCGGTTAAAACCTCATCCGTGACATCATCCGACCGGAATGCGCCGGATAAGATCATGTGGTTGATCCACCCTCCCGATAGGGGTGGTCGTTGTCGATATAAATGCATCGAAATGACTACAATCTACCGCGATGTGATCGCCGTCATTCCCTCGCGTCAGATCATTGTTAATAAAAGATATCGGGGTTTTTCGTCGCTGCGGGGCGGCATGAGTTAAGGGGTGACCGTTTAGTGTCGCTCATGAAAGAACGCAGGCGTTGCTATGAACGAGCTAAGCGGTCCGGCTTCCCGGGAGGGAGGTAATCTGACAGAGGCGGGGGAATATACAGCCGTTTACGATGCTGCCGGCGTTGACAGCATCCCGTTTGATGATGGCTCCTTCCTGACTTCGGCTGATTACCTGCGTGCCGGTCCCGATCTGGTTCTGGTTGGCGATAACGGCGAACGCGTTCTCATCAGGGATTTCTTTGCAGACGGCACGCCGCCGGACCTGACTGCCGGTGGTGGTCTGGTGATTGATGCGGCGCTGGCGACGAAGCTTGCCGGGCCTGTTGCACCCGGTCAGTACGCGCAGGCTGGTGACCTTCCGGGGGCAGAGCCGATCGGCACGGTTGATACGCTGGAAGGTTCTGTCTATGCGGTTCGTGCCGATGGCACGCGGGTCCAGTTGCAGGCGGGTGATCAGGTGTTCCAGGGCGACGTGCTGGAGACCGAAGCCGACGGGCTGATCAACATTGTTTTTGTCGATGAATCGACATTCCAGCTCGGCGGCGATGGCCGCATGGTGCTGGATGAACTGATCTATGACCCCGCCAACCAGAGCGGTGGCGGCACCTTCTCGGTTGTTCAGGGCGTCTTCTCGTTTGTGTCGGGCAAAATTGCCAAGACCGGCGTCGATGCGATGGAAATCAAGACTCCGGTTGCCACCATCGGTATTCGCGGTACGTCAATTTCCGGCGATGTGGGTGCCCCGGCGCCCGGCCAGGAAGTCGAGGTCACGGTTGTTCTGACCGCTGATGCTGACGGTACGGTCGGGGAACTGACCGTCACCACCAATACCGGCTTTACCACCACCATCAACGTGCCGCTGCAGGGGGCCAATATTGCCGGGGGCAGCGTACAGACCCGGACCTTTACAGCTGACGACTTCAACCAGACCTTCGGTCGTGCCCTGGGTGTCGAGGTGAATGACAACGGATCCGTCACCCGTTCGGACACCCCCCGGCAGATACCCGGCCAGCAGAATGATGACGGCGAAGAGGATCAGCAGGCTGAAGGTGAAAACGAAGGCGAAGGTGAGGGTGAGGGCGGCGAGGAAGGCGGTGGCGAGGAAGAAGCCGGCCCGTCGCTCGAAGGTCTTGACGGCGAGACCGAAGAGGAAGGTGAGGGCGAAGGAGAAGCTGAGGGAGAAGGCGAAGAAGGAACCGGCGAAGGGGAAGAAGAGCTTGCTGACGGTGAAGCGCCGGATGGAGAAATTGCCGGTCCTGCATTGCCGGATGAGGCTGGCGGCCCGGATGCCGCGCCGGATGATGGACCGAATAGTGAGGGCGGTCAGGAAGGCGAGACCTTTGGGCCGGCCATTGGTGAAGGTGAGCAGCCGGAGGGAGAGCAGCCGGGGGATCTGGACGTTGTTGCTCCTGCGCCCGAATCTGATGGTCCGGTAACAGGCAGCGACCCGCTTTCCAGTGTTATTAGTGAGGTTTTTGGCGGTGTCGGGAGTAATTCCGGTACAGATGACGACGTTGTCGTTGGTGGCAGCAGTTCCGGCAATGATGATAATGATGATATTGTTGTTACATCACCGCCGCCGGCGCCAGTTAATGTAACGCAGGCAATATCGTATAGTTCGCCGACAACCGTTGTGCTCCCTGCGACGAACGCTAACGGTGATACTGTTGCCTATAATATTACAGGCAGTGCGGGGGCCGATAACATCACAACCGCAGGTCGGGGCGATACCCTGAACGGTGGCGCGGGTAACGACATTCTGTTTGCAGGTGGCGGTGGCGACACGATCATCGGTGGCGCAGGTGATGATTATGTCAATGCGGGTACAGGTGGCGATACCATCATCGGCGGTACCGGGTATGGCAATGACACCTATGATGGTGGCGACGGCGACGACGACTGGCTTTACTACCCCAGCGCGACAAATGGTGTAACGGTAGACCTCGGTGACCGTTCAGTTCTGATTGATGAAGGCGAGGGCGGTCAGATTGGCGGCCCTGCGGGTCCGGCGATTAATGGTGAGGACAGCTTCAACGCCTATGGTGAGGATATCGATTACGATCTCATCTCGAATGTTGAGAATGTGGTCACGTCCTCATCCAGTGACAGGATTAAAGGCACATCCGGCGCCAATACACTGATCGGCAGCGGCGGCGATGATACAATCAGCGGTGAAGCGGGGGACGACTATCTCGTCGGCGATTCCCTCAGTGGTGTTACCTTTGTCGGCAGCCATGGAAGTGATGTCCTGAATGGCGGAGACGGCAATGATACGCTTGATGGCGGTATGTATGACGACACCCTGAACGGTGACGGCGGTAACGATACCCTTTATGGCCGCAGCGGGGATGACGAACTGAACGGTGGTTCCGGTAATGACACCCTGTTTGGTGAAACCGGTGAAGATTATCTGGATGGCGGTGACGGTGATGATACGCTGTTCGGCGGTACCGGGGCTGATGAAATTGACGGCGGTGACGGTAATGACACCATTGTTCAGGTTGTCGGCGATGGTAACGATGACATCTATGGCGGCAATGGCGACGGTGACTGGATCGATTATTCCGCTGGCACGGTTGGAATTGACGTTGACCTGAACAATTCGTTGCAAAGCGGTGCCAGTCAGTTCGGAACGGACGAACTCTATAACGTAGAGAATGTCCTCGGCACAAATTCCGGCGATACCCTGACCGGCACCAGCGGTAATAATACACTCTCGGGCGGCGGTGGCGGTGATACGCTGGACGGTGCAAGTGGGAATGACCTGCTGCTTGGCGGCAGCGGGTTCGACACCTTCATCGGTGGCGGCGGAGATGACAGCATTGAAGGTGGCGGCGCAGGTGCTGTTGATTACACGAACCGGCAGCTGAATGATTTTTCTTTCCTTGTTGATGATAACGGCACGACCATTACCGTCACCGATGATCAGGGCAGTGACGGGGTTGATGCTGTCTCCGGTATCAGCGAGTTCCGCTTTAATGATGCGACAATCGTGGCTTCCAGCCAGGTCATCACCGATGATTTGGGACAGAGTTCGGATATCGTTGGCGGGCTGGTGAATGACACGCTGGTCGGTCTCGACGGTGATGACACCCTGCGCGGTATTTCCGGCAATGACGAACTGGATGGCGGCGACGGGAACGATATCCTGCTCGGCGGGCAGGGGCGCGATCTTCTGGACGGCGGTGCCGGGCAGGATACGCTCGATGGCGGCACGGGCAACGATACCCTCTATGGTGGTGCCGGTGATGACAGTCTGCTGGGCAAGGCCGGGGATGATACCCTGTTCGGCGAAGCAGGTGCAGATACGCTTGAGGGCGGCGACGGTGACGATACCCTGAATGGCGGTACCGGTGATGACCTGCTGCAGGGCGGTGCCGGTAGTGACAGCCTCACAGGCGGTACAGGCTCGAACACGGTTGAAGGTGGTTCAGGCGACGACATTCTGGTTGGCGGTGCCGGTAATGACACGCTGGACGGTGGTGCGGATGATGACATCGCGACCTATGAAGGGTCCGAAACGCCGGTTACCTTCAGTGTTGATGTGGGAACAGTTGCTCATGGTGCCGGTTCTGACGAACTGACGTCTATTGAAAATGTTATCGGCAGCGCCGGGGATGGTGACGTGATTACCGTGACCGGCGAGGGTAATGCCCTTGATGCCAATCTTGCCGACGGCACGGTGAGCGATGGCGGTACAACCTACTCGGTCTCAGGTTTCGAGCATATTGTCGGCGGAACCGATGATGATACGCTGGTCGGCGGTGCCTTTGCGGTAACGCTGGATGGCGGCGATGGCGCGGATACGCTGGAGGCCGGTACCGGTTCCGGCATCCTCAACGGCGGTGACGGTGACGACAGCCTGATTGGTGCTGGCGCCGGGAACGACACATTCACGGGCGGTGCCGGTAATGACGTGCTGGATTACAGCGCGGTTACGGAAGGCCTGACCTATGTCGATCCGGTGACGGGCAGTGACGCCTATGTCTACCGGCAGGACGGTTCTTCGAATGTCGCTTTTGAAGATACGATCAGCGGCGTGGAAAGCATCATTCTCGGGCAGGGGGATGATGTCATCCTGTCAGGGAACGGCCGGGCGGATAACGTCAACGGCAATTCCGGGGATGATACTTTTATTGCCTCCAGCGGCAACGACCGGTTCGATGGCGGTGACGACTTCGACTGGATTGATTACAGCACCTATTTCGGGGCTCAGGGTATTGATGTCGACCTGTCGAATACAGGCGCTCAGGTAACCAATGCCGACTTTGGCACGGATAGGTTGCTCAATATCGAAGGGGTGATCGGCTCGGTTCTCGACGATACGATTACCGGTTCTGCAGATGGCAACAGCCTGGTCGGCAGTGCCGGCAGTGACACGCTGAATGGCGGCGGTGGTGACGATACCCTTGATGGCGGCTCTGGTGATGATGTCATCAACGGCGGTACGGGGACGGATTATCTGACCTTTAATGGTGCCATCGGCGGCATCGACTTTGCTGCGTCCGGCGGTTCGGTGTCTGTTGCCGGTTTCGGCACGGATAACATTTCCGATGTCGAAGGCGTCATTGGGACAGAATTCGGTGACACGCTGACGGCAGGCGGCGGTATTTCGATCCTGAATGGTGGCGCAGGTGATGATACTTTCGTCAGCAGCAGTGGTGACGACACTCTGAACGGTGGTGCGGGCGACGGTGATCTGGCTGATTATTCTTTCGCCACGGGTAGCGTTACAGTCGACCTGAACACAACCTCCGCACAGAATACAGGCTCGGAATTCGGGACAGATGTCCTGTCAGGAATTGAAAATGTCATTACCGGCACGGGGAATGACCATCTCCGGGGCGACGCTGCCGACAATACGCTGGATGCGGGTGCGGGTGATGATTTCGTCCGTGGCTCATTCGGAAATGACAGCCTGATCGGTGGCTCGAATTCGGGGTCTGGAGACCAGCTCAGCTATGCCGCCTATGGCGGTTCGGTGGGGGTGACGATAGACCTCGGTACGTCAACGGTTGAAGGCGACGGGTTCACCGACAGTTTTGACGGGTTTGAGGTCTTTGAAGGCTCTACCTATGTCGATACGCTGCTTGGCGATGCGTCAGACAACACCCTGAACGGAGCTGGCGGAAACGATATTATCTCCGCCGGTGGTGGTAACAACTTCCTCGGTGGCGATGGTGGTAATGATACGCTGACCGGCGGCACCGGCACGAATACCCTTGATGGTGGTGCGGGCGATGACCTGCTCATTGGCGGGGCCGGTGACGAAACCTTCGTTGGTGGTGCCGGTAATGACACGGTTGATTATGGTAATGCGGCTGGCGGTATTTCGCTGACCCTGGGGGCCGGTGGCACCGCGGTGGTTACGGCGGCCGGGCATGGCACGGATACGCTGACGCAGATTGAAGCGATTGTCGGCTCTACTCAGAATGACAGTCTTGGAACATCCGCGGGTGGTGTTCTCGATGGCGGGACGGGCGATGATACGCTGGATGCTTCCGGCGGCAGTTCCGCTAATACAACCCTGCTGGGGGGTGCTGGTAATGACAGGCTGACCGGCGGGTCTGGAAGTTCGGCGCAGAACCTGCTGGATGGTGGTTCCGGTGACGACGTCCTGATTGGTGGCACATCGTCCAGCGACACGCTGATTGGTGGCGACGGCAATGACGACCTGACAGCGGGTGCAGGCGCAACCAGCACGCTGATTGGTGGTGCAGGTGATGATACGCTGCGCGGATCCACCGGCGATGATACGCTTGATGGTGGCGCGGGGGATGCCGATCTGGCGGATTATTCTGCGGTGACCGGTGGCCTGACCATCGACCTGTCGAATGCATCGGCACAGGCGGTTGGTGGCGGTCAGGGGAATGACCGGCTGATTGATATCGAGATCCTGCAATCCGGGGATGGTGATGACAATCTCACCGGCTCTGATAATTCCGACACCATTCTGGGCGGTGCCGGAGACGATACGATCTTCGGCTCACTCGGCGATGACTCGCTGAATGGTGAAGGCGCCTCAGACGAGAACACCCTCAGTTATGATACCGGCGCAATCACGTCCGGAGTCACGGTTGATATGGCCAGCGCAACCGTAACCGGCGACGGGTTTACCGATAGCTTTGCCAATTTCGGCAAGATTGTCGGCTCCAATTCCGTCGATACCATGCTCGGCTCGACTGGCGCAGACTCCCTTAACGGGCGCTCCGGGAATGACATTATTGACGGCGGTGCGGGCAATGACCGTCTTGCCGGTGAAGGCGGCGAGGACTCCCTCCGGGGCGGCGCAGGTGATGACAGCCTGACCGGCGATGCCAACGACGATATTCTCGATGGTGGTGCCGGAAATGACACCCTCGAAGGCGGTACCGGCGACGATATACTGTTTGCCGGTGCAGGTGACGATGTCATTGACGGCGGCACGGGAACCGACTTCGTTTCCTACAGCGATGCGACCTCTGGCATCACTTTCTCGACGACGGAAGGTATTGCAGCAGTCAGTGGATTTGGCACAGATGCACTGACTGATGTTGAAGGCGTCATCGGGACGAACTTTGCCGACACGATTACAGCGGGTGGCGGCATCGATACGGTTCGTGCGGGCAGCGGCGATGATTCCATCGGTGTTGCGGGATCAACCTTCAATGGGGTGCTGGATGGTGAGGCGGGCAACGATACCCTCAGCCTGTCCGGTGTCACTTCAGGCAGCGCGACCCTGCTGGGCGGGGCCGGTGACGATGATCTCAGCGGTGGTGACGGGAACGAGAAACTGGATGGCGGCAGCGGCAATGATACGCTTCGCGGCAGCGCCGGTGACGACACGATGGATGGTGGCGCAGGCACCGCTGACGTTGTTGATTACAGTACGGTAACCGACGGCCTGACCGTCAACTTCGGCTATGGCGGCGGGCAGCAGGTCACGTCCGGGCACGGAACTGATACCCTTGTTAACCTTGAGGTACTCGTCTCCGGTTCCGGTGACGATACGCTGACTGTGTCTTCTTCCGGAACGACGGTTCAGGCCGGTGCGGGTAACGACACTGTCCGCGGCGGTGATGGCATTCATACGCTGGATGGTGGCTCGGGCACGGATACCCTTGATTACAGCATGGTTGGTACCGGGGCGGTTACGGTCGATCTGGCCAATGGCACGGCAGAACATAACGACTTCACCGATGATCTGTCCGGTTTTGAGGTTGTCGTTGGCTCTGACGATGATGACGTGATCACCGGCTCTGACGCGGGCGACAGCCTGCTGGGCGGATATGGCTGGGATACAATCTCCGGCGGTGCCGGCGATGACGATATCGAGGGTGGTTCCGGCCGGGACAATCTGAGTGGCGGTGCTGGCAGCGATACCCTGTCCGGCGGCTCCGGGAACGACCAGATTGATGGCGGTGCCGGTGACGATACGCTGCTTGGCGGCAGCGGCAGCGATACCCTGACCGGTGGCACCGGTAATGACCAGATCGATGGTGGTGCCGGGAGCGACGTTGTCACCTATGCCGGCAATCAGGCTGATTATACTGTCACCGACATTGGTAACGGTGCTTTCACGGTGGTGGATAATGTCGGCAATCTCGGTACGGATACGCTGACAGGCGTCGAATCGATTGTGTTCAACGACGTTACCCAGACGTTTATTTCTTATGACCTCACAGGCACCTCCGGTAATGACGTTCTCACCGGCGGCGAACTCGGGGACACTCTTCAGGGGCTCGGTGGCGACGATACGCTGACCGGTAATGACGGTGGCGATACGCTGGATGGCGGCTCGGGTAATGACTATCTCGATGGCGGTGCCGGTGATGACAGCATTACCACGGGAACCGGCGATGACAGTGTTGATGCCGGTGCCGGTAACGACAAAATCTATATCGATTCAACCAATACCGGGACCTACTCGATTGAGGGTGGCAGCGGGAGTGACACTGTCATTATCGACAGTGCCCGCGATGACTGGGTCATCGTTCCGCAGGGTGGCCAGAACCCGAACGTTTCGGTGGGTCTCCGGAATGAAAATACGGGTGTCACCCATATATTCGAAGGCGTCGATGTCTTTGAATTTTCAGACGGGAGCTTTAATACCGCAAGCACGACCTTCGCGCCTTTTGAGACAGATGACAGCCGTCTCGGCGGGTTCGGTGACGATATCATTAACCTCGGCGGTGGCAATGATACTGCCGATGGTGAATTCGGCGATGATACGATTGATCTGGGAAGCGGCGATGATACAGCGCTGCATTTCGGCGGTGAAGGTGATGACACGATCATCGGCGGCGCTGGTGACGACACCCTGATTCTGAACGCGCCGCCGACCAATGGTGGCGATATCACACTCAGTTCAGCCTATCGCACAGGCAATGACCTGATACTGGAACTTGATGACGATACGCTGACCCTTGCGGGCCATTTCGACGGCACGAACGCGGTTGAGAACATCACCATCAATAATGCGCCCTATAAACTGGCAACCGGCGACACCGGGACGTCCGGCGATGACATCATCGCAGGTACAACCAACGATGATACGCTGACCAGTGGCGGTGGTGATGACACGATTTACGGTGCTGACGGCAGCGATACAGCTGTATTTGCAGGAAACCTCTCCGATTATACGCTGACCACGGAACATGACAGTGAAACAGGCCCGGACCTTGGCGGCTTCACACTGACCAGTGCTTCTGCGCGGTCTGTCCTGACGGGCATCGAGGTCCTCACTTTTGATGATACGACGGTCAGTGTCTCCGAATTCACCGCCCTGGATACAGTCGGCGATGAGACAGGCGAACTGCTGACCGGGTCCCGTGTCGGCGATACCATCGACGGTGCCGGTGGTGCGGACACCATTCTGGGCGGCAGTGGCGACGATACGCTGCTTGGTGGTGACGGTGCGGACACCATTACAGGTGGCCTCGGCGCAGATACGGTTGAACTAGGCGCCGGTGCGGATACGGTTCTCTGGTCGTCCGGCGACGGCAATGATTCCATCGCGGACAGCGGTGTTGATAATGACAGCCTGATCATTGCCGGTTCGGTGAATATTTCCGATGCCACGCAGAGCGGCGATGATGCGGTCATCACCCTGACATCGGGTGAAACCCTGACAATCAAGGATCAGTTCACGGGCGATCAGGCAATCGAGACGGTGGTCCTCGACAGCCTTGGTACGACGCTCGGCCTGCGGCAGGATATCACGGGAACCTCCGGTGATGACCTGATCATCGGCGACAATATGGTGAACAACCTCGATGGCGGTGCCGGTGATGACTATCTGTTCGGCAATGCCGGGGCGGATTCACTCCTTGGCGCAGCTGGCGATGACCTGCTCGATGGTGGCGCGGATGCGGACTATCTGGATGGTGGTTCCGGCAGTGACACCCTTAAAGGGGCAGATGGTGATGATACTCTCATCGGGGCGGCTGGCGATGATACACTGGAAGGCGAGGCCGGTGCCGATACGCTGAACGGCGGGTCAGGCAGCGACACCCTGATCGGTGGTGCAGGTGCTGATACGCTTGATGGTGGTGCCGGTGATGACCTGCTGCAGGGCGGAACCGGTGCCGATACGCTGAAGGGCGGCGCGGGCAATGACACGATCGACAGCGATGCCAGCGACACCATCATCTATAATGGCAATCTTGCCGATTACAGCGTTACAGATCACGGCGACAGCCTGACGATTACCGATAATGTCGGGTCGGATGGCACAGATACGATCCTCAATCTGAACGGCACGCTGGTTCAGTTCGGCGATGCCACTGTCACGGCTGGTCCGGGGATCGACAGCGTCGGCGCCAGTTCAAATGACGTGATCGTCGGGTCACTGGTCGACGATACGCTGAATGGCGACAGCGGTAGTGATACTCTGTTCGGTGCTCACGGCGATGACAGCCTGATCGGCGGCGATGGCGGCGATACGCTGGATGGTGGTCGTGGCAATGATGTTCTGACGGATGATGGTGGCAACGACCGCTATGTCTATGACAGCGGGGACGGTAACGACACAATCATCGATTCAACCGGGAATGATGTTCTTGAACTGAACGGCGTTACGCTGGCCGATGCCACGATCTCGAATGATACGGTGACACTGACGCTTGGCGACGGCGCGGTTATCGAGATTCGCGATCAGCAGGGCAATGAAACGTCGGCTATCGATTCGGTAGACCTGGACGGCACCACATTTGATCTGGTGGTGGGGGCTGACGGCGGTCAGGGCCAGGGCGGCCCGGAAATTGTTGTCGGTGATAGCACGGATGAGTCGCTGACCAATGGTGTTGGTGCCGGCTATATATTTGGTGGTGCCGGAAACGATACGCTTGTAGGCGGCGCCGGAAATGACACGCTGAACGGCGGCGCGGGTGATGGTGATGTTGCCGACTATTCGGGCTCTGCCGGGGCCGTCTCTGTTGATCTGTCTGACACGGGCGCGCAGTCGATCGGCGGCGGTGAAGGTTATGATGTCCTGTCCGGTATTGAGGTTCTGAAGGCCGGAGTTCATGACGATACGCTGAAAGGTTCCGATGGTGACGAGACCATTCTGGGCGGCAGCGGCGACGATTTTATCTTCGGCTCACTGGGTAATGACTCGCTGAATGGTGAAGGTGAATCCAGCGAAGATATTCTCAGCTATGACGACAGTGCCTTTACGTCCGGCATCACCGTTGATTTCGCGGCTTCGACCGTCACCGGAAGCGGGTTCACCGACAGCTTTGCAGATTTCGAACGCATTATCGGTACAGACCATGCCGATACTGCTGTCGGCTCGACCGCGAATGACACCTTCCAGGGTGGCGATGGCGACGATGTTTTTGACGGTGCCGGTGGCAATGATGAAATGCGCGGCGATGGCGGTAATGACACTTTCCTGGCGAGTGCCGGGGATGACTACCTGTATGGTGGTGCCGGTACGGATTACCTCTCTTATAAAAACGCGACTGCTGGCGTGGATGCCTATGTCAGCGACAGTGAAGCGGATGTTACCGGGTTCGGTTCTGATGTCCTGCAGGATATTGAAGGTGTCATCGGTTCGGACTTCGGAGACACGCTTACAGCCGGGACCGGCATTTCACTGGTTCAGGGCGGAGATGGCGACGATACAATAATTGGTGGTTCAGAGAACGCGACCCTCAGCGGTGGCGCTGGCGATGACACGATAAATGCCGGTTCCGCCAACAGCACGCTGGAAGGCGGCTCCGGTAATGACAGCCTGATCGGCAGCAGCGGCAATGACCTGATTATCGGTGATTCCGGCAATGATACGATAGATGGCGGTTCGGCCAGTGATACGCTGGATTATTCAGCTGCGACCAGCGGTGTGACGGTCGACCTCACCAACACATCTGCCCAGACTATCGGCGGCGGGATGGGATCAGACGTGATCTCGAACATCGAGGTTCTGGTTGGGTCTGATTTCAATGACACACTGACCACCAACGGCGGCACCCTGATCGGTGGCGACGGAGATGACTCGCTGATCGGTGGTACCTCCAGCGACACGATTGTCTTCAGCGGAAATGTGGCAAACTTCTCCGTGGTCAGTGTTGGCGGTGTTTATCGTGTGATCGACAATGTCGGTTCGGGTGGAACGGATATCCTGTCCACCAATGTTGATGCGGTTGTCTTTGACGATACCGTCGGCTCCATTACCGATTTCCTGACGCTGAACACCTTTAATAACGGATCAGGGGACAGCCTGTTCAGCACGGCCGGAAACTGGACCTTCAATACCGTCCCGTCTTCGGGTGACGATGTTTCCATCGGTTCCGGTTCTGCGGTTCTGAACAGCAATGTAACTGTTGGTGGTTTTGCCATCGCCAATGGCGCGACACTGGATAAAGGCACGTTTAATCTCACAACCAACGGCAGCGGCACGGTTGAAGATGGCGGCACCCTGGCCGGCGCCTTTGGCAGCCTTGATGGTGGCGGTACGCTGTCGAACAGCGGTCTGGTGGACATCACCGGGAATGCCACCAGCGACTGGGCGATTACGAACAACTCTGACGGCGTCATCGAGATCAGTGGTAACAGTCTGCTCCGCGTCGAAGGTTCGCTGACCAATGCCGGTGAGGTCAGGCTGACCAATGTCGGCCGGCTGCTCGGTGAAGACGCAAGCGTTATCCAGAATGACGGAACCATCACAGCGGGCGGAACGGGCACAGATACGATCCGGATTTCCGACACGGCAAGTTTCATAAATAACGGCCGGATTGATGCAGATACTGACCTGCAGTTTGACGTCTTCTCGACCTCAACGCTCGATCTGTCCGGTGGCACCATTGATATCACCGGAAACGACATAACCTTCAATGCCAGTTCGGGGGCTTCTATCCTGCTCGACGGGACAGAAGTGTTTGCTGGTAACACCGACGATACGGTCAGTTTTGCAAGTGACCCGAGGCTGTTCCTGTCCGGTAATGTGACCTGGTCTGCATCAGCCCCCGTGCTTGATTTCAGCGGGACCGTACGGGTTGATGATGACGGTACGCCCCGCAGCTTTACCTACCAGGGCGACGACCTCGTGCTGGCCAGCGATTCGTTCCTTGCCGGTGTCTCCGTCGAGAACGAAGGGACGATGACGGCCACGGGTACGGCCTTCTTCGGTGATACCTTCACCAACGATTCAACGGGTATCTTCAATGTTGATGCGACGGTGCTGGGGCTCGATGTTACTGCCAGCCTGGACGGCGGCGGAACGAATGCCGGTACCATCAACCTGATCGCGAATGAGGTTTCGACGGATGACCGGGCTGCCATCTACATCGACGGTGGCGATACTTTCACGTCGACCGGTCATATTGCCTCCAGCGGTGCAGGCATTGATGACAACGCGATCCTGACGGATGGTACCTTCATCGGCGGTGGTACGGTTGATGTTGATCATGACCTCGATTTTTCGATTGCTACCACAGGGGTTATCGACGTCACCGCGACGACGCTGGATATCGCCAGTGGTAAGACGCTGACCTTCAACGGTTTCTCTGGTTCGAAAGTCATTCTTGATAATGCTGTCGTCCTCACGGATATCGCCGATGCCACCGTCGAATTTGACGGAACTGTCGAGATCGAACTCGAAAGCGATTTAACATGGGCGGCGGCTGATCCGGTTCTTTCTTTCACCGGCAACGTGACCATGGATGACGACGGATCGGCCAGATCCTTCACCTATCAGGCTGACGATCTGGTTCTGTACAGCGATACCTTCCTTGCCGGTGTTTCTGTCGAGAATGAAGGAACGATGACGGCAACGGGTACGGCCTTCTTCGGGGATACCTTCACGAACGATGCAACGGGCATCTTCACTGTTGACGCAACGGTCCGGGATGTGGATGTGACGGCCAGTATGGCCGGTGGCGGATCGAATGCCGGCACGATCAATCTGATCGCGAATGACGGTACAGTTGACGATCATGCATCCATTTTCATCGAGAATGGTGAAACATTCACCTCTTCCGGAGTTTTGCAATCCGGCGGGTCAGGTAATGAAGCCAACGCAGTACGTACAGATGGCACGTTCGTCGGCGGCGGGACCATTGATGTTAATCACGACCTGGACTTCTCGATTGCCAGTGTCGGGGTTGTAGATGTCACGGGTTCAACCATCGATATTTCCAGCGGTGAAACACTGGCCTTTTCCGGGATATCCGGAGGCAAGGTAATCTGGGACAACAGCGTTGTCGTTACTGCTACACCAACGGCGTTTGTTGATTTTAACGGAACAACTGAAATCGAGCTGGCGAGTGATGTGACCTGGGGGGCCTCGGACCCGGCACTTACGTTCTCCGGTAATGTTACGGTCGACGATGACGGTACTCCCCGGACCTTCACTTATGCCGGTGACGATCTTGCTCTGGGCAGTGACAGCTTTGCGGCAGGTGTGGTCTTCCAGAATCAGGGCTCGGTTTCTGTTGTGGGCTCGTCGACTTTCGGGGACAGCATTTCCAACAGTGGCAATTTCACGGTCACAACGGTTCCGGGGGATGCGAGTATCGCGGCTTCTTTGCTGGGCGGCGGTACGAATACCGGGACGATAGAACTGGTCGCCAATGATGGTGTTGTCGATGACGGGGCTTCGGTTTTCGTTGATGACGACATGACGCTGACCTCAACCGGCAGCATCCTGTCTTCCGGTGACGGCACTGTGGCTAATGCAATTCGTGTTGATGGTGTTTTTGAAGGTGGCGGTACGGTCGATGTCGACCATAATCTCGATATCTCGATTGCCAGTTCCGGGGTCATTGATATTGCTGCGACGACGCTGGATATCGCCAGCGGTCAGACACTGACCTTCAACGGTTTCTCGGGTTCGAAGGTCATCCTCGATGATTCTGTCGTTCTCACAGATGTTGCCGATGCCGCTGTTAATTTCACCGGGACAGTCGAGATTGAACTCGAAAATGACGTCACCTGGGCGTCAGGCGACCCGGCCCTGAATTTCAGCGGTAATGTTACGGTTGATGATGACGGTTCGGCACGGATCTTCAGCTATGCCGGTGACGATCTTGTTCTGAACAGCGATGTTTTTGCCGCTGGCGTTACGCTGGATAATGACGGAACTCTCACGGCCTCCGGTTCGGTCAATCTGAATGACAGCTTCATTAATGACGGGCTGTTCAGCATTAATTCATCCATCACGGGTGGCGATGTAAATGTATTGCTGAATGGCGGTGGCACCAACGCCGGTACCATCAACCTGATCGCCAATGATGATGCTTCAGATGACCGTGGTCGTCTGTATGTGGCATCCGGACAGAACCTGGCCAATACCGGCACGATCCTGTCATCCGGTGCCGGTACTGACGCCAATGTGCTGGAAATTGCGGGCAGCATGGATGGTGCAGGCCTGATCGATGTTGACTATGACCTTGATGTATCGCTGATCAGCGGCGGCGTCGCCGACGTCTCATCGACAACGCTGGATGTTGCTACGGGTGCAACCCTGACGTTCCGTGGTGCCAACAATACCTCTGTACTGGAAGTCAGCGATCTGACCGAGGTCAGCGGCGCATCGGATGGTACCGTTGATCTGGCGGGCACCATCAAGATGCAGCTAAATGGTGATGTTGACTGGACTTCCGGCGACCCGGCGCTGAATTTTAGCGGTAATGTGACCATAGATGATGACGGTTCAGCCCGCACCTTTACCTATGCAGGCGATGACCTTGTTCTCAACGCCGATACCATTCTGGCCGGAGTTTCATTTGTTAACGACGGAACCATCTCGGTTTCCGGCAGCACTTTCTTCGGCGATAGCTTCACGAACAACGCCGGTGCGACGCTTGATCTGAATACCGCACTGACGGGCGGATCCGTAAATACGTCGCTCGATGGCGGCGGTACGAACGCGGGGATGATCATTCTGACGGCCAATGATGACGCCTCCGATGACCGGGCGCGGCTGATGGTCTCCACGGGTGATACATTGACCTCGTCGGGCACGATTTTATCGGATGGTGCGGGGACATCGGCTAATATCCTTGATATTGACGGTACGCTGACGACCAGCGGGTTGCTGGATGTTGACCATGATCTGGACATCGATGTCGGATCCTCCGGCAGCGTCACGCTGGGTGGCACAACCAATGTCGCACCGGGCACGACGCTGGATATTCAGGGGTCCGGTTCCGGTGTCACCAATACGGGAACGTTTATCCTTGATGGCAGCCTGACCGTGGGGGCCAGCACCAGCTTTACCAATGAAGGCACCTGGACGGTAAACAGCGGTATCGATAATGCCGTTGTGACCGGTAATGCGGTGTTGGGTAATGGCAGCCTGGTGCAGATGGATATTCAGGGGACGACATCTGGCACAACCTATGATGTGCTGACGGTGTCCGGGTCGCTTACGCTGGACGGTACGCTGAATGTCACGACGTCGGCATTCACGCCTTCAGCCAGCGATACATTCAATCTTATCTCGGCAGGTTCGCTCTCTGGCGGATTTGATGAACTGACCGGCCTCGATTTCGGGACGACGGTTACCTATCAGGTCAATGTCAGCGGCTCGGCCGTGCAGTTTGTGGCGGTCAATGTCAGCTTCCTTGGTGATGGCAGCGGCAATACAGGAACCGGCAGCGCCAGCCAGGATGTCATGATGGGTCTCGGCGGCGATGATACGCTGACCGGCGGTGGCGGTGCCGATATCCTGTTCGGTGGCGCTGGTAATGATACGCTGATTGCCGGTGACATCGCTTTCAATCGCATGGATGGCGGCGACGGTTTCGATCAGCTCCAGCTGTCTGGCAGCTACGATCTGACGAGCATTGCGAATTACAAGATCGATAACATCGAAGCGTTGAATCTGGGTGGTGGCAATGACTCCATTCTGATTGATGCGGATATGGTGAAGGGTTTCACGGACGGCGTGAATACGGTGACCGGCCAGTCCGGCGATCTGTTCATCTTTGGTGACAGCTCTGACACAGTCAGCTTCGGGACGGAAAGCTGGAGTTTCACCGGCACCGAAGATCATGACACAGACGGTAATGCCTCTGATGAAACCTACGATGTCTGGACCAATGGCGATGCAACTGTCCTGCTGAGCCAGACGATCAATGCCACCGGGCAGGGGCAGTATCTTGTCGGTACGGGCTCCAGCGACACGCTGGAAGGCGGTCTGTTTGATGACACGCTTCTGGCCTCGGGCGGCGATGATACGCTGATCGGAAATGCGGGCAATGACACGCTGAACGGTGGTGACGACAACGATACGCTGTATGGCGGTGACGGGGACGACAGCCTGGTTGGCTGGAACGGCAATGACACGCTTTACGGTGACGCCGGTAACGACTCCCTGCTTGGCGGGGTCGGTAACGATACGCTGGATGGCGGTGCTGGTGACGATTCACTCGATGGTGAAACCGGGAATGACCTTCTGAACGGAGGTGACGGTAATGATATCATCGAGGGTGGTGCCGGTCAGGATGTTCTCAACGGTGATGCTGGTAATGATGACCTGGATGGCGGGGCGGGCCAGGATACGCTCTACGGCAATGCCGGGAATGACACCCTCGACGGCGGGGCCGAACGGGATACGCTTTACGGCGGCAGCGGCAACGATACGCTGATTGGCGGCACGGAAGATGACTATCTTTATGGCGAGGCGGGTAACGACAACCTCAATGGGGGTAGTGACGATGACACACTTGATGGTGGCAGTGGTGATGACATCCTGCTGGGTGATGCCGGTAATGACTCGCTGATCGGCGGGGCCGGTAACGACACGCTTGATGGTGGTGCCGGTGAGGATAACCTCCATGGTGGTCTCGGGAATGATACGGTTTCCGGTGATGCAGGTGATGATACGCTTGATGGCGGGTCGGGTAACGACACGGTGTTTGGCGGCTCCGGCAACGACGAGATCGATGGCTCGACGGGTTCGGATATCCTGTATGGCGAAGCCGGTGACGATGATCTCGACGGCGGGCTTGGTGATGACACGCTGTATGGTGGCGATAACGAAGACCTGCTGAAAGGCAATGCCGGCAATGATACGCTTTATGGTGGTGCCGGGGATGACAGCCTGCAGGGCGGCTCTCTCGATGATGTACTCTACGGTGATGCCGGTGAAGATTCGCTGATTGGCGAGGTCGGTAACGATACGCTCTACGGTGGCGCTGATAATGACATTCTGAATGACACCAGCGGCACGAATACACTGGATGGCGGCACCGGGAATGATTTGCTGACTGCCGGAGTGGGGAATGACTCGCTGTCAGGTGGCGATGGCAATGACACCATCAACGCGGGTAGCGGTGACGATTCTATCGACGGCGGGTCCGGCGAGGATGAAATTTTTGCCGATAACGGCAATGATACCGTCTCTGCCGGTGCAGGTGACGACACTGTCTATGGCGATAATGGCAACGACCTCATCATGGGCGATGCCGGTAATGACAGCCTGCTGGGTGAGAGTGGTAATGACACCATCTATGGGGGCGCCGGGGTTGATGAAATCAGCGGCGGGTCTGGTCAGGATACGATTGATGGCGGTACCGGCAATGACAGCCTGATCGGAGAGGGTGGCGACGACACCCTCTTTGGTGATGCCGGTAATGATGAAATTTCCGGTGGCGATGATGATGACTCGATTGATGGTGGTGCCGGCAATGACGAACTCTACGGTGACGCAGATGACGACAGCATCGCCGGGGGCACCGGGAATGACGGTCTTTATGGCGGTGACGGAAATGACTGGCTTGATGGTGGCACCGGGGCTGACACGCTTGAAGGTGGTGAAGACGACGACACGCTGCTTGGTGGTTCAGGTAATGACAGGCTTGAAGGTGAGGGTGATGAAGACACCCTTGATGGCGGTGCCGGTGATGATACGGTCGATGCCGGCCTGGGCGATGATGTCATCTTTGGCGGCAGCGGTGGCAACGACAGCCTGATCTTCGATGGCGGTACGGATACGCTGACCTATGAGAACCTTACCAGTGCCATCACATATGACTTTGACGCCAGCAACCGGGTCTCCTACAGCGGGGGTAATGACACCCTGGCTGACAGTGCCTCTGCCGGAAATATTCAGGTTGAGGTAATTACGGGCTCCAGCGCCGGTGACACGATGCTGGGCAGTTCCACGGTTGATACAGACATCACCATAAATGCCGGTGCCGGACACGATACGGTTGAAGGCCGGGCCGGTGATCAGGTTATCAATGGCGATGCTGGCGATGATACGCTTGATGGTGGCGCTGACCGCGATGTGCTGAATGGTGGCAGTGGCAATGATACGCTGCTCGGCGGTACCGACTGGGATACACTGTCCGGCGGTACCGGAAATGACCTGCTGGATGGCGGTACGGGGCGCGACTCGCTGTATGGTGAGGCCGGAAATGACACCCTGCTTGGTGGCACGGACAATGATACGCTGGATGGTGGTGCCGGAGACGATACGCTGAATGGCGGTCTGGGTACGAACACGATTGATGGTGGTTCTGGCAATGATACCCTGATCGTCAGCGGCAACTATGCCGACTACACGCTGACCGGCGCGGACAACAGTTACACCATCACCTCGGCGTCCAGTGTGGACCGGTTCAGCAATGTCGAACTGGTGGTCTTCAATGACGAAACACTGAGCACCGCCGCTATCGACACCATCATCGGCGGCGCGTCGGATGACTTCCTGCTTGGCGGTCTGTTCAATGACTCGCTGAATGGCGGTGGCGGCAACGACACGATCAGCGGCCTGCTGGGCAATGATATCCTTGAAGGTGACGTCGGCAACGACACGCTTATCGGCTATCTCGGTGACGATACCCTGAATGGCGGTGCCGGCAATGACACGCTTGATGGCGGGTTCGGCAGCGACACCGCGATCTTCAATGGCAATTACGCTGACTATGTGGTGACCGGCAGCGGCGGCAACTTTACCGTTGCGGATACGGTGGGCACGGATGGCACAGATACGCTAAGCAGCGTCGAGGTGCTGGTCTTCAGTGACACGGTGCTGTCTTCCGCCCCGGTCACCCAGACCGGGACGGCCGGTGCGGATACCATGACCGGCGGCTTTGGCGATGACAGCCTGGCCGGCGGCGACGGTAATGATGTGATGTATGGTCTGGCCGGTAACGACACGTTGCGCGGTGAGAATGGTGATAACTCGCTTTATGGCGGCGACGGCAACGACAAGCTGTTCGGCAGCTGGGATAATGATTATCTTGATGGTGGTGCAGGGGATGACACGCTGGATGGTGCCTCCGGCAATGACACCATCCTCGGCGGCTCCGGCAACAACAGCATCATCGGTGGCAATCTCTATGACACGCTGACCTATGCCGGTCAGACGAGCGGGATTACCTTCGACTTTGACAATGCGACCTGGAACACGATTACCCATGGTGACGGCATTGATACGCTGGCGGACGCAGGCATCGGGTCGCTGTCGACCGAAACGATTATTGGTTCGGAAGCCGATGATACGATGGCGGGAAGATCCGGCACAGACCGGGATCAGCTGGTCTTCGTCGGCGGCGGCGGCAATGACACGCTGCTTGGACGAGCTGGTACCCAGAAACTCTATGGCGGTGACGGCGACGATTACATCGATGGCGGTGGTGATCGTGACACCCTGTATGGTGATGCCGGGAATGACTCTCTCATCGGCGGTGCCGAGCGTGACACCCTGTTTGGCGGTGACGGCGATGATGTTCTCGACGGCGGTGCTGATCGCGGTACCCTGTATGGTGGCGCTGGTAACGACACGCTGACCGGCGGCGCAGACCGGGATGAGCTTTATGGCGGCACGGGAAATGATTCGCTGTCTTCCGGTGACGGACGTGACTATCTGGAAGGCGGCGATGGTGACGATAATCTGAGCGGTGGCGGCGACTGGGATACACTGCTCGGCGGTGCCGGTAACGATACGCTGGACGGCGGCACCGGAACTTATCAGACGCTCGACGGTGGCGATGGTGATGACGTCATGGACGCCACATCAGGCTCCAACAATACTCTGGATGGTGGTGCCGGTAACGATACAGCCATCGGTGGTGCCGGGGACGACCTGATAACCGGCGGTGTGGGCGATGACGACACCTTCACTTTCGGAGGCGGTACCGACACGCTGTCCTATGCTGGCGAAACAGCGGCTATTACCCTCGACCTCTCGCACGTCGCGGACTGGTACAAGATCAAGTCTGCCGGCGGCACTGATATCCTGGCGGACGACACAGTCGGGAATACGCTTGCCGTTGAGAAGATCATCGGTACGGAAGCCGGGGATACCCTGTTCGGTGATGATGGTCAGAATTCCTACAGCGGCCTGTCGCTATTGGGCGGTGGTGGTGATGACACCATTCGGGGCGGTAACGGCAACCAGTATCTGGCCGGTGGCGATGGCAATGATACGATCTCCGGTGGCAGCGGCGCTGACTCTCTTTACGGCAACGATGGTGATGACAGCCTGAGCGGCGGGTTCGGTGCGGACACCGTCTCCGGTGGTTCCGGCAATGATCATGTCAGTGGCGGCAGCGGTAACGACCTTATGTATGGCGGCTACGACGACGATACGCTTGAAGGTGATGACGGTAATGACAACATGCAGGGCAATGTCGGCAATGACACCCTGCTTGGCGGCAATGGCAATGATTCGATGTACGGCAACACCGGAAATGATGAACTCTCCGGGGGCTCTGGCAATGACCTTCTGAGTGGCGGTGATGGTCATGATACGCTGACCGGTGGCAGCGGAGATGACACACTGTCCGGTGGTGACGGTAACGATACCCTGCTTGGCGGCAGTGGTAACGATACGCTGTATTACTCGGCGGACAATGTGCTGATGGATGGCGGAACCAGCGCCAGCGACAATGATATCCTGTTCCTTGATTCCGGCGGCGGAACGCTGGACCTGACCGGCGCTGTATCCAGCCTGATCGACAACATCGAAGCCATCGATATGGACGACGGGGCCTGGATTCTCGACTTCCTGAGCGCTGATGTCGGTGAGATCACAGATGGCGACAATTCGCTGATCATCGTGGGGGACTCCGGAGACAGTATCGTCAGCGGCGAGACCTGGACCGACAGCGGTAATGACACAGTCATGAATGTCGACGGCAACGGAAACGACACCTATTCGATCTATGAGAACGGCAGCTATACCATCATGGTTGATGATGATATCGATGTTTCAGGACTGACCGACTAGATCGTTCCCGATAACACCCGTCTGCACTTCCAGCGGGCAGCGGAACGATTCGGCGGGCTGACAGGTCAGGGCAGTCTCCGGGCTTTCGATGTCCCTTCTGTTCGGCTAGATTTGTCCGGATTTAATCTGGAGAAATATCATGACTGAACCTGTCGTCCTTGCCAGCGTCGATGCACGCGGCGTTGCCACAGCCACACTCAACCGGCCGGAAGTTCACAATGCCTACAATGGAGAGGTCGTTGGCCTGCTGGCTGAACATCTCATGGCCTGGGCAGTTGACGACGCTGTCCGGCTTGTCGTCATCCGTGCGAACGGCAAACATTTTCAGGCTGGTGCCGATCTTGGCTGGCTGAAGGAAGTTTCCGGTGCGGACTGGCCGACCAATCTGAAGGTTTCCGTCGATACGACGAATGCGATGCGTGGCCTGTATCTATATCCGAAACCGACCGTCGCTGTCATTCAGGGGGCCTGTTACGGCGGTGGTACGGGAATCGCCGCATCCTGCGACGTGGTCGTTGCCTCTGACGATGCGAAGTTCTGTATCTCGGAAGTGAAGTGGGGCGTTATGCCCGGTCCGATCATCCCCCAGCTCAATCGCGCCATTGGTGAACGAAACGTCCGCCGTTATGCCCTGTCGTCAGAGCCTTTTGACGCTACGGAGGCGCTTCGTATCGGTATGGCGCATGAGGTTGCACCCCGTGCTGATCTTGATGCCGCGGCAGAGAAGGTCATCAGTGCCATTCTGGCTTGCGGCCCGGATGGGGTTGCCGAGACCAAAGCGGTCAGCATTGAAATGGCTGGCGGCTTTCCCGAAGATCTCGCCGCCCGTCTGGCAGAACAACATGCGCGCAAGCGTATCTCGGATGAAGCCTCGGAAGGTCTCAACAGCTTCCTCGAAAAACGCAAAGCCAGCTGGATTCCCTGAGAATCCGATCAGCACCAGCCCGCTGCTTCAATCAGGCAGCGGGCGTCTTCGCGATCATGAGAAATCCCGGGCTGCCTGGAATTGGCAACCCGGGATTCTGACTTCTGTTCAGATTACGCAGCAGCAGTGAAGCGGGGCTACGTTAATGAATTCTGTAAGTCGGAATTCCATTTTTCAGAGAATATGGTAGGCCTGTTTTAATTTTACTTACAGGCGTGGCCGGAGAGTAATTTGAACCAAAATGCACAAAGAGAAGAGTTTTCAAAACTGTGCGAAGATCGCCTGCAGGCATTCAGTGATCCCGGTCCACTTGGCAATCTTGGGGCGCCGTATTTCCGCGCTGTAGAAACGCGCTATGGCTGGATGCTGTATCCGCGTATGGATGTCTATATCGGGCGCTCTCTTGAGCTCTACGGGGAATATTCCGGACGAGAGGTCGATGCGATTTGCCGGCTATTGAAACCCGGCGATACGGTTGTCGATGCCGGGGCGAATATTGGTGTTCACAGTCTGGCCTTTGCCCGGCGTGTCGGGGAAAGCGGTGACGTTATCGCATTCGAACCGCAACAGGCGGTGTATCGGCTGCTTTGTGCAAATATGGCCATGAATGGCATTCGACAGGTGCGGACTTTTCAGACGGCCCTTTCAGATCGCAAGGAAATTGTCCGGATGCCTGATCTCGATCTCGGGCAGCCTGGTAATTTTGGCGGCGTGGGCGAGGGAAAACCGCGACCTGATGGCATTCCGGTTCCCGCGGTACCACTCGACAATATCGATATTCAGACCTGCCGCCTGATCAAGGCGGATGTCGAAGGTATGGAAAGCCGCCTGCTGAAAGGTTCGGAGCAACTGATTGACCGGCTACGACCCTGCCTTTACCTGGAATATGATCATTTCGGGGATAATACGGCTTTGGCCGCTTTTCTTCGTGATGTGGGATATCGGGCCTGGCGGCAGTGTTTGCCCCTCTACAATGCCGAGAACTTCAGGGGCGTTGCTGACAACATCTTCGGCACGGTGACCAGTTTCAACCTGCTCTGTGCCCATCGTGATGACCGGCGGGTGAAGTTTGTCGGGGATGAAGTTGAGCTGTCAGCCAATCTTCCGTTGATTGCCGACAGTTAGTTTTGACGGTGGACCCGGTAACTATGTACCATTGATACGAGAAGCTGTGGCTGACTGGCAGGCTGGAACGCTTCTGCCATCAACAAGAGAGAGCAGGAGCGGGCGAATGAAACAGCCCTGTCGCCCGATGGTTGCCGGCTTGCCTTCATGACGATGCCCCGGTTTTCAGGATCTCATTTCACAGGTCCGCAGATTACCTGGCGGATCCTCGACCTGTGCCCGGGGCAGACAGATATTCAGAATTGACAGCACTCTCAAACCGGAGGGTGAACGCCACAGATCCCGGGCAGCCGACCTGACGGTCTTCCCGGGATGACGAAAGGATGATGTCTGGAAGTGCTCTCTTTCCGTCGTCCCGGAACCGGCGTGAGCCGGGCTATCCGGGACCTTTGCCCGGCTGTGATGTCTGAGCTTCGCTGCGATCCTTCGAGACGCAGCTGCGCTGCTCCTCAGGATGAGGTAATCACAAAGCCCCCCTCATCCTGAGGAGGCGCCACGCGCCGTCTCGAAGGACCATGAGAAACCGCAGACTATCCTACCTGACGCAGGCAATAGGTTTTTGACAGTTTATCTGACAACTCTGTACCATCGATACGGGAAACACGAGGGAGAGCGCGCTGATGCGCATGGCACGGCTGTCTGACCAGTTGTTTGTTGCAGCTGTTCTGTCGCTGTTTGTTGCTGCCTGCGATGAACAGCCTGCTGAGAAAGCGTCGCCGTCTGAGGTGGTTGATCCGCTGCGGGCATCGATTCTGGCCAATCCTGAATCATTGGACGAGGAGACCTATTTTGCCTGGGGCGTGACCCTGGAGCAGGTCCAGCGCTGCCTTGATGTGCTGCCGACCGGCGATCCGGGCAATCCGTTTTGCGTCAGCGTTATCGAGGGTGATGGCTGGCGCATGTATGATGCCGGGCCGGGCCTGCATAACAACGATGCCGAGGCTGTGTGGATCAATAACAGGCAGCTTGTGTTCCGGGCCCGGCACTATCAGCGGGCGAAATATCGTAGCTATCGGGAAGCCGAGGGACCGGCATGGCTTTGGCTGTGGGACATCGACAAGGGCAGTGAGGGCATCACCAAGTTCCGCGAACAGCCGCTGGGCCCCGGAGCCGGAGGTCTTTGTTACAGCGGCCGGCATCTTCGGGCGGTTCTTGAGAGGGATTCGGAGCGTACTGTGGTACTGACCGGTCCGCCTGATGACCTCCGGGTGGAGATCGAGCCGAGGAAAAAAGACAGGCAGTTTCCACCGGCGCAAATGCTGAACCAGTTTGAATGCAGATGGCAGCCGACACCGCGGATTACGGATCCCTATCAGCCGGTGGTTCCACTGAGAGAAGGCGATGGTTTCCTTGAAGGGTCACCTTTCAATTTGTCTCTGGAAGAAAAGCAAAACCGACAGGCAAAGCTTATCAATATGGCACAGGGGGTAGCTGCAGCCATGCCATTCTCTGAGGGTTACACGTCCTTTCAGTGTCTGCGCTACGCGCCTTTCAAACAGGCCTATTTCACATGGTCCTGTTCAATGAATAACAACGGCAAGGATTTCCGCGGATATGCGGAACAGGATTGTGTCGACGGCTACTGGTTCCGGGGGGACGGGTGGCATGAAACTGTCTGTATGACCACGGAAGTTTACGGTCACGGAAGCCAGTCATATTACGTGCCGACGGCAACAGGATTCGTGATCTTCGCGATTGGCGGCAGGCATGGCGTATATCTGGCGAGAGAGGGCAAGGTTGAACGTATCCTGATCGGCCATTCCTATTTCAGTAATCGCTACCCGGCGAATGAAACAGCCCTGTCGCCCGATGGCTGCCGGCTTGCCTTCATGACCGAACCCCGTTTTTCCGGTTCCGACTTCACAGGTCCGCAGGTTACCTGGCGGGTCCTCGACCTGTGTCCGGGGCAGACAGATATTCAGAACTAGGGATTAAATTGTGAGCAATAACACAAGCGACGACCAGACAGCTGCTAACCCGGCGGGGGCAGGATCAGTGCAGCTGACGCGCATCGGCAAGGTACCGGGGTGGCGGTGAAGTCAATCGATACGCCGTGGCATGATGATCTCAAGGGCGAGGTCTGGCACCAGTCTCCTGACCGGAGGTGATCCCGGGGCGTCCGGTTGGCCGTTGCCCGGGATTTTGACCCCTGCTCAGATTACGCAGCAGCGGTGAAATTCGGGATCAGGACGCTGCCTTCCATCAGGCGGCGTGCGGTCCGGAACACGCTGGCGCGTTCTGCATGCCAGCCGTCGGCCTTTCGCAGGACCTCGGCATCGACCGACAATATGCCGGAGGGGGTTCCCAGCCGGATGGCGTCACCGGATCTTTTGAAATTGTGGGCGGCGGTTGAGCCTTCAAGGCGGCAGGCAACTCCGGCGCACAGACCGCCGGTCAGCGGCAGAACACGATGACACTGCCCCATTGAAATCATGCGGACCAGCAGGTCACAGTCACCGGCAGGAACTTCCAGCCCGGAGATGGTCTTGAACGGTGCCGGTGCGGCAACGATAGCGACTTTCGGATTGCCCTGCGGTGTGCTTTCCGGATTCTTTGCCAGCCCCATCGCAACGGCGGCGGCACGCCGGATCGCTTCCAGTGCGGCCATGGCTTCCTTGTTTGCTTCCAGCACGTCCGGCAGTTCGGTTGCGGTCAGACCAAGGGCGGAGGCTTCGATGAAAAGGCAGCCATTGGCGGCATCCACCATACTGACATCAATCCGGCCAATACCGGGTACATCAAGCTGATCGACCGTGTTTCCGGTCGGCAGCAGCTTGCCGCTGGTCGCGCCACCGGGATTAAGGAAGTCGAGGCGGATCGGTGCCGCAGTACCGCTGACGCCGGGGATTGTCTGCTCGCCCTCGATAACGGCCATGCCGTCCTTCACGCGAAAGCGGGAATGGATGATCTTGGATGTGTTCGTGTTGTGAATGCGCACCAGTGCCTCATCGCCCTCGACCTTCACAAGCCCCTCATCGACGGCAAAGGGGCCGACGGCAGAAGACAGGTTGCCGCAGTTTGCCGAGTAATCGACCACGGCCTCTCCGACCGCGATCTGGGCAAAGGTGTAATCCAGATCGGCCCCCTCAACGGTCGGCGGGCCGATGACCACAGCCTTGGAAAGGGAGGAAACGCCGCCGCCCATGCCATTCAGCTGACGACCGTAAATATCCGGGCTGCCGATAGCGGCGAGGAAGATACGGTCCCGCAGGCCGGGGTCAGTCGGCAGGTCGCGGTCATGAAAGAAGACCCCCTTGCTGGATCCGCCACGCATGAAGACTGCGGGATATTTCTGCTGTGCCATCGGACGTATTTCCTGTTCTGTTTTTCTTGTGGTTCTCCATCCTTCGAGACGGCGCTGACGCGCCCCCTCAGGATGAGGATAATAGTCTGATTCACCTCATCCCGAGGAGCGGCAACGCCGCGTCTCGAAGGACCGGGAATGTATTTCGTATCTCAACAGTTGCCCCGGTCCTGACGCCAGAACCCCAGCTTTTCCTGTACGGGCCGGTCGGAGAAGCTGAAGGCTACGACATCTTCCGTGGCCTTGAAACGATAGCTGTGCCAGCTCGGGACAACGAAGACATCGCGTGGACCAAAAGTGAAGCTGTTGTCGTCACCGATATGAATTTCACCGCTACCTTCAACGACAGAAAAAACCGTGGCGTCAGATGACCTGTAGGCGGCGGTTTCGAAGCCTTTCGGTAAAAGCTGCATGAAGGTTCCGATGGTCGGCATGGCATAGTCGCCATTGACCGGATTGACATATTTCAGCTTCAGCCCGTGGCAGGGATCCCATTGTTCCGTCCGGCGCATGGCCTCCAGCGACTCACGTGTCCGGGCGTAGGGGTAATTGAAGACCGGTGATGTGCGGGATTTCGTCTCGAAATCTACCGGCATCAGGCCGGAGCCATAGCGGGCCAGTGCATCACCCTCGGGTCGTGCCAGCGGCTGGCTTTCCTCCGGATAGCGTTCGGCGAAGGAAGCGTCGAAGAACTGAAGTATCGGGATATCGAGGCCGTCCAGCCAGACCATCGGCTTGTCGCTGTCATTGCCGTGGTCATGCCAGGTCCAGGACGGGGTGATGACGAAATCCCCTTCACTCATGATCGTCTTTTCACCATCGACGGCGGTGAAGGCACCTTGCCCCTCAACGATGAAACGAAGTGCAGACTGCGTATGGCGGTGTGACGGGGCAACTTCTCTCGGCAGGATCAGTTGCCAGCCGGCATAGAGCGATGTGGTGATGCGTGATTCGCCGGGCAGGGCCGGGTTTTCGAGGATCAGCACCCGTCGTTCGGCCTCTTTCGCGGTGATCAGGTCTCCGGATTCCATGATCCAGGAGCGGAGATCGTCATAATGCCAGATGGCCGGTGTGATATGGCCAACCGGTTGCGGAGTGACAAGGCCATGCAGGACTTCCCAGAGCGGAGCTAGATTGCGGCTCGAAATCTTGTCGTAAAAAGCTTTTCGTTCGGTGTTCCCGGTGGCGGCAACAGCCATGATTGCTTCTCCTCTCTGACAGCGGCGGCATATTCCCGCGATTTCATGCCATAGACAAGAACCGCATGGGAGGCTGTCAGATCGTCCCCTGTTGCCGAAGCTGTTCGGTTTCCTCTGCGTCCAGGTCGAGCCAGTCGGTCAGGACGCTGTCTGTATGCTGGCCGGTCGTGGATGCCGGAGCCGGATAACTTGTGTCCGCATTGGAGAAACGGAGCGGGAAGGCGGGTGCCGTCACCCGGGCGTCGCGGGTGCCATTGGTGTGGGTGAGCGGTTCCAGCATCCGGCGTTCGGTCTGATGTTCCCATTGCCGGAGGTCACGGACATGCCGGATCGGGCTGGAGGGGATATCAGCGGCATCGCATCGGGCAACGATATCGGCGACGGTCAGGCCCGCCGTCCAGCCGGCAACGACCTGATCGACCGTATCGTTGTTGAGAATGCGCCATCCGGTATCCATGAAATCCGGATCTGATTTCAAATCCTGTCTGCCCATCAGGTCGAGCAGCGCGATCCAGTCTTTCGGCGTTGCGGCGCCCAGCGCAACCTGACCATCAGCAGCGGCGTAGGTGTTGAATGGTGAGAACCGCATGATCCGGTTGCCCTGCTGGTAGGGCAGGCCAAGTGCTTCGTAACAATCCCACGGCTCGTCGGAGATCAGGGCGACAAGGCAATCTGCCATTGAGACATCAATGAACTGCCCCTCTCCCGTGCGCTGGCGTTGCAGCAGAGCGGCCAGTATACCGCTGACGGCGAAGGTACCGGCAATGCCGTCAGAGAGTGGAGACCCTGCCTTCTGCGGGTGGCTGCCGGGTTCGCCGGTGATGCTCATCAGGCCGGATGCCGCCTGTACCATAAGGTCATAGGCTTTGCGGTGGCGTTCCGGACCGGTCGCGCCATAGCCGGTGATTGAACAATAGACCAGGCCGGGGTTGATCTGCTTCAGGCTGGCATAGTCGATCCCCATCTTTTCGGTGACACCGACCCGGAAATTTTCGACAAGCACATCGGCCTTTGCGACCAGTTTCAGCAGCAGCGCACGACCCTCGTTGGTCCGGAGGTCAATGCCGAGGGATTTCTTGCCGCGCCCGCGTTTCAGATAGGCAATGCCGATATCCTCAGCGGACTGACGCGACATTGACGGGCCGTCAGTTCCCAGAAAAGGAGGGGCGCCGGCTGTCGGGTCGCCACGGCGGGGATCGTCGATCCGGACGACCTCTGCACCCATGGCGCTGAGGAACAGGGTGGCCTGCGGTCCGGACAGAAACCGGGTCAGGTCGAGGACGCGGACTCCCTCAAGAAGGCGCGCCTTGTTATCACCCGGTTCAGTTAAACCGCCATGATCTGAGTTTTGTTTTTTATCCATTCCTGCACTGTTGAGGAGAGGCTTGTTTAATGTCAATATTCGATTGATAGAGATATTTCATGCAATTTTGTTATAGATGGATGGCCTTCCTTGAGCGATCTGATCCCCGATGTCAGCGTTAAGCATCTGAACGCCATCGTCTCGCTGGCCCGTTATGGCAGCTTTGTTGCGGCGGCCAGCTATCTCGGTATTTCACAGCCCGGTCTCAGCCGTATCATCCGGCAGGCAGAGGACATTCTGGGTGCCGACCTGTTTGACCGGGGTAACAGGAAAGTCTCGCTGACTGCGGCGGGGCGTGAGTTCCTTCCTTTTGCTGAAAGCCTGCTGGGTGAACTTGCCCATCAGGTCGAGAAATTGCGTTCAGGGCATAGTCTGGCACCTGCGCAGATTGTCATCGCCTCGCTGATGTCGATTTCCCATCTGGTATTGCCAGCTGCACTGGTGCGGTTTCGTGAATTGTATCCGGGTGTTTTTGTTCAGATCCGTGAGGGGTTCGGGACGGCTATTGCCGAGGATGTCCGCACCGGTATTGTCGATTTCGGTATTGGAGATCCGGGGGGGCTGGCGAAGGGTGTGCTTCCGGAATCGGTGCTGGAGGAAACCTTTTTTGCGGTTTTGCCCCGGCAGCACCCACTGGCCCAGCGCGATCTGCTGACCCTGACCGACCTGCAGGGCTACCCGCTTATCTCGATGCCTTCCGATTCCGGGTTGCGGCGCATTGTCGATGCGGCCGCCAGCCGCAGTGGTGTTGATCTCAGCCACAGTATCGTGACCAATCAGTATGCTTCGATCTTTGGATTCGTTGCCAATGGGCTGGGGGTGACCATTGTCCCGGCAACGTCGCTGCCGCCGATCGGAGATGAAAACCTGGTTGTCCGCTCTCTGTCGCCGTCGATCAGCCGTCGGGTGGCGGTCCTGCGTCGCGATGACCGCCCGCTGAGCGCTGAATCCGAAGCCTTTCTGAGAATCCTGCGCCCCCTGCTGATGAAAGCTGCTGCGGGATCCCGGGATTTTCAATAAATGCGAAATTCGCATAGGAAAACTGTATCAATTATTTATTGATATGGCAGGGCTGTCGGCACAGGTTTCCCACCGGATAACAACAGCACGCATCTATCAGCACAGGAACCCCATGCCATGACCAATCCCGTTGAAGTGAAAATGTACTCTGACTTCAAGAGCCCTTATGCCTTTCTGGCATTCGATCCGGCTTTTGATCTTGAAGACAAATACAACATCCGGATCAAGTGGCTGCCCTTTCAGCTGCGCCTGAAGGGTAAGGGACAGCGGAGCATCTATTCCGAATGGAAGGTCAAATACTCCTACATGGACGCGCGCCGGAACGCCAATCTGCGGGGCGGCCTGATGCTGCGCGGCCCGTTGAAGATTTTTGATACGACCCCGGCACTGATCGGTGGTTTGTTTGCAGACCGTCACGGGATGGTGCGTGAATATGGCCGCAAGGTCTTTGAAGAGTTTTTCAAACGCGAACTGGCGGCTGACGAAGCTGATGCGATTGCTGATCTGATCGCCGGTCTTGGCCTGTCTGCTGATGAATATCGCGAGTTCCTCGCGGGCGAAGGTGTCATCGAGTATGAACAGATTCAGGAAAAGTCGGTTGAAGACCAGATCTTCGGCGTGCCGCTGTTTGTCTTCAATGGTGAGCAGTTCTGGGGTTATGACCGGATGTGGTTCCTGGAAATGCGGCTTGAAGAAGCCGGTTTGCTGAAGCCGGGCGCGAAATCGGAAACAGCCTGATCCAACGGAACCGGAGACTCTGATGATCGACCTCTATTTCTGGCCGACCCCCAATGCCTATAAAGCCAGTATCATGCTGGAGGAAGTGGGGCTGCCCTATACCGTCAAGCCGGTTCATATCGGTAAGGGTGTGCAGTTCACGCCGGAATATGAGGCGATCAATCCGAACGGGAAAGTGCCGTCAATCGTCGATCACGATGGTCCGGGGGGCGAGCCTTTTTCGGTCTTCGAATCCGGGGCCATCCTGCTCTATCTGAGTGAGAAAGCCGGCGGTGCCTTCATGCCGTCGGATGCCCGGGGCCGCAGTGTTGTCCTGCAATGGCTGATGTTCCAGATGGGGGGCGTCGGTCCGATGCTGGGGCAGGCACATCATTTCCGCAAATATGCACCGGAACAGATCGACTATGCGGTTGAACGTTACACCCGCGAGGCGACAAGGCTTTACAAGGTGATCGACAAACGACTGGGTGATGCCCCGTTCCTTGCCGGTGATTACTCGATTGCGGATATGGCGGTCTATCCCTGGCTGCGGCCTTACAAATGGCAGGGACAGTCGCTGGATGATTATCCGAACCTGTTGCGCTGGTATCAGGCGGTGCGTGAGCGTCCGGCGGTACAGCGCGGGCTTCAGGTCATGAAGGAAAAGGTTACGCCCGACCGTAAGAAGCCGATGGGCGGGTCATGGGATGTGCTGTTTGGCGGCGCAAAGACCGCCGACGGATCATCCCCGGACAAGAACTGACATTTTCAGGAACGAACAAGAATGACACCGATGCTCAAGGGATACCGGGTACTTGATATTACCCAGTTTGTGGCAGGACCAACCTGCACGCGGATCATGGCCGAACTTGGCGCCGAGGTTATCAAGGTCGAAATGGCTCCGCTCGGCGATCATGGCCGCCAGTCCGGACTGAAGGCCCGGGGCGCAGATGACCGCGATTGTTCCCAGAGC
This sequence comes from Alphaproteobacteria bacterium HT1-32, assembly GCA_009649675.1. NCBI lineage: Bacteria > Pseudomonadati > Pseudomonadota > Alphaproteobacteria > Alphaproteobacteria bacterium HT1-32. Next base: position 212,389 of record WJPL01000002.1, read on the forward strand.
ACATATTTTTTCCAGCATAACCATTCGAAGAAAAGTCTGGCCCTTGACCTGAAGCATCCGCGCGGTCAGGAAATCCTGAAGGAACTGGTGCCGAAGGTTGATGTCATCGTCGAGAATTTTGCACCGGGTGTGATCGGGCGTATGGGGCTGGGTTACGAGGAACTCCGCAAACTCAATGACCGGCTGATCATGTGTTCGATTTCGATGGCCGGGCAGAGCGGTCCGCTCGCCAGTCAGCCGGGCTTTGATTACATGGGGGCAGCCTATGCCGGGATGACTTCCGGGATCGGCGAGCCTGACCGCGGGCCGGTACAGATGCCCGTTGCCATTGGCGACAGTGCCACCGGTGTTGCGGCTGCAATGGCTGTGGGTTTTGCACTGCTGCATCGCGAGCGCACGGGTGAGGGGCAGTATATCGACTGCTCCCTGCTTGATACCTATGTCCATATGCAGGAAGACCTGATCCCGCGTGTGGGGCTGCGTGGCGCGAAGGCGATTCCTCCGCGTTCCGGATCGCAGCATCCGAATGGTGGTCCGACAGGTGTTTTCCGCGCAGGTGACGGGCGGTTTCTGTCAATCATGGTCATGCCTTATCAGTGGAAGCGGATGGTCGAGGCGATGGGAAGGCCTGAACTGGCTGCTGATCCCCGCTTCGATACGCCACAGAACCGGCGCGACAATCGCGAGGCGCTGAAACTGATCATCGAAGACTGGATGGCGGGTATTGAGGGTGGCCGGGATGGTGTGCTGGCTGTGCTTGCTGCCGCACGGGTTCCCTCGGCCCCGGTCCTGGCGCTGGATGAGGTGATCGAGCATCCGCATATGCGCCAGCGGGGCACAATCCGGGAAGTCACCGATCCGCATCTCGGAACGTTTCCGATTCCGGGTATGCCGGCCCGCTTCTCCTCAGAACAGGAAGATAGGGCGCTGACAGCCCCGTTGCTGGGCCAGCATAATGCAGAAGTTCTCAGCGAATTGCTGAACCTGAGCGACGATGAAATTGCTGAGCTCCACAAAGACAAGGTGCTGGTGAACGATCGCCGGGTTCGCTGAGGGAAAGGCCGGGCGCAATCAGCAAAGAGTTTTTGCCCATCGGAACATGGAAACGTATGTAACGACGCCTGATCTGAAATTTCGAAAGGGATGTCGTGTCCGATCCGATTTTTGAGTCCAAGAAGCCACTCGACCTGAACGATGTCCGCAAGGTCATGACCAAAGGTCAGGCGGGCTTTTCGCGGGAGGTGACACCCCTGACAAAACCCGTTGATATCCGCGTGAAAACCGGGTTGAGGCTTTCGGGCTGGGAAGACACGCATGTCGAGATTGACGGTCAGCAGAAGCCGGTCAGGTCAACTCACTTCAAGTTGGCAACGCAGCGTGCTGATGAAGGCATTGAGTGGTTCTTTCCACATTACATGGTTCCCGAAGGCACTGACTGGGCCGATCATCCGGCCCTTCCGTTCGGGGTTTATTCCAATGATCTGGGAATCGTTCATACGGTCGACGTGGAAGACCGTGAACTGACGGTTGATGAATTCCACGCCGATGATGAATTGTCAGAAAGATACTCGACGCTCTTTGGCCTGATTCCCCAGTACCAGTCGGCCACACAGAATATCGGCACGCAGATCAAACTTGGTCGCATTGGCATGAACCAGCAGAAAGAATCGATCTGTGCAGAGGTGGCTGGCCGGGCTGACTGTGAGGGCGCGCCCTGTCTGTTTGGCAAGGTGAAGCTCCGGATGCGACCGCCGGTTGATGGCGGCGGCGCAGAACTGCTGACCGCTGGATATCTGCTGTTTGATATCGAGGGCGGGTTTATCCGTGAATTTCTGTTCCTGACGAATATCTCATTCTCCGACGGCAGGGATAAGCATTCCATGTCACTTGCCCGGTCGGGACGTTTGAAACCGGCAGGATAAAACTGACGGGGGATAGCTGCCGCCTTCTGGTTTTTCTTTGCGAAAGTCCGGACAAAATAATTCCCGTCATCGCTTGACGGCGGTATTGTCCAGGCATAGCTTGTCCGGACAACCGGATAACTTAATCAAACAAACAGACTGACGGTGGTATGGGAGAGAATGTCGAAGTGACGGGGCTGCCCCTTGCAGGGCTGCGCCTGTTCGAAATCGGATCCAGTGTGGCCGCACCTTACGGTGCCTGGCTGATGGCGGCGCTTGGCGCTGATGTGATCAAGGTGGAGCGGCCCGGTAAGGGCGATGATGCACGGCAATGGGGCGAGATGTTCCCGGATGGCCGGGGGTCTATTTTCGAATCACTGAACCGCGACAAGCGCGGCATCGTGGTGGATATGAAAGACCCGGCGGAGTGCAAGCGCCTGCGCGAAATGATTCAGGATACAGGCGATATTGTGCTGCAGAACCTGCGGCCCGGCCTGATCGAACGCTATGGTCTGGATGCGGCAACGCTGCGCCGGGACAAGCCTGAACTGATCTACTGCAATATCTGGGCCTTCGGGCCGACCGGGCCGATGAGCAAGAAGCCCGGTTATGACCCGCTGATGCAGGCTTATAGCGGCATCATGAGCGTGACCGGCGAAATGGGCCGGGCGCCGGTGCGTGTCGGCACCTCGATCATCGATATGGGTACGGGTATGTGGTGCGCCATTGGTATTCTGGCGGCCCTGCAGAAACGTGCGCAGACCGGTGAAGGCTGTGTCGTGGACAGCTCATTGTATGAAACGGCAATGGGCTGGATGACCTATCATCTGACCGGGTTGCAGGCGTCGGGTGAAAATCCGATCCGTCGTGGGTCTGGTGCGCCGGGAATGGTGCCTTATCAGGTGTTCCTCTGTTCGGACGGTTATCTGATGATTGCGGCGCCGAACGACAAACTGTTCGGTTTGCTCTGTCAGGAACTTGGTCATCCGGAATGGGCAACTGACGCCCGTTTCGCTACCAATCAGGATCGCTACAAACATCTGGACGAGCTTTGCGCGCTGATTGAAAGCGTAACCTCGACCCGTTCCCGCGATTACTGGCGTGGCCGCTTTGATGCTGTTGGCCTGCCAAGTGCGCCGGAACAAAGCACCGAAGAAATGATGAAGGATGCCCAGACGGAAGCTCTGGGGATCCTGCAGCAACTGCCGGACAGCCCCTTCAAGCTGATGGGTATGCCGTTGAGTTTTGACGGCGACCGCCCGCCGCTGCGTCGTATGGCGCCAGCGCTTGGTGAACATAACAACGAAATTTTCGGAACGGAGAAGTGATGCGCAACGATTTTGAAACCCTGAGCTGGGAACGGGTCGACGACCATATCCTGTTGCTGACACTGGACCGGCCGCAGTCTGCCAACGCGATGAACACGCAGATGGGGTATGACCTGCGCGATCTGTTCATGGGGCTGTATATCAATCAGGAAGACCTGCGCTGCATCGTGCTGACAGGTCGCGGTGACAAGGTGTTCTGTGCCGGTGGCGATCTCAAGGAACGCAACGGCATGACCGATGAGACCTGGCAACAGCAGCATGCGCTGTTCGAACAGGCGGTTAAGGCTTTCCGTGATTGCCCGGTGCCGGTCATCGCGGCTGTTAACGGCCCTGCCTATGCCGGTGGTTGTGAGTTCGTTCTGCTGGCAGACTTTGCCTATGCCTCGACCAAAGCCCGTTTCGCGCTGACTGAGGTCACGCTGGGCATTATGCCGGGTGCCATGGGGACGCAGAATATGCCGCATGCTGTTGGTGAGCGCCGGGCCAAGGAAATCATTCTGACCGGCACTCCCTTCGGTGCAGAAGATGCGCTGCAGTGGGGGCTGGTCAACAAGCTCTGCTCACCTGAGACACTGCTGGAAGAGACGCTGGAGACAGCCCGCAAGATTGCGGCAAACGCGCCGGTCTCAACCCGGCAGGCGAAGAAGTCGATTGCGGTTGCGACCCAAGTCGATCGTAACACCGGCTACATGTACGAGATTGAAGCCTACAACCGGATGGTGACAACCGAAGACCGGCTTGAAGGCATCAAGTCCTTCAATGAGAAACGCAAGCCCGTCTACAAGGGCAAATAGGAGCAACCGATGACGAAACAGATTGATATTCGTGTTCAGGAAGTTGGCACGCGTGACGGGCTGCAGAGCATTCCGACGATCTTTCCGACGGCTGCCAAGCTTGACTGGATCAGGGCTGAAGCCGCTGCCGGTGTTCCTGAAATCGAGGTTGCATCCTTTGTGAACCCGAAACTGTTGCCGCAGATGGCGGATGCCGCTGACGTGGTTGCCGGATCGCTGGGTGTCGATGATCTGACCGTGACGGTTCTGGTGCCCAACATGCGCGGTGCCGAAAGTGCCTTTACCTCCGGCGTCCATAAAATGAACTTTGTCATGTCCGTGTCTGAAGAACACAACATGGCGAATGTCCGCCGTACCGTAGAGCAGTCACTTGATGAGTTCAGCCGGATCATCGAATTCCGGAAGGATAATCCGCAGTACAAGGACGTGAAGGTCGCTTCCGGGATGGCGACATCCTTTGGCTGCACGATCTCCGGCAATGTTGATCCGAAATCGGTGATGCGGGTTGCCGAGGAACTGGTAAAGCGGGGCGCCGACGAACTGGCTGTGGCTGACACTGTCGGTTATGGCAATCCGGCGCAGGTTCGCTCACTGCTCGACGAGCTGTTCCGCACGGTCGGCAAGGACTTCCCCGTTACCTGTCATTTTCATGATACGCGCGGCCTTGGGCTTGCCAATGTGGTTGCCGCGCTTGACGCCGGGGTCACCCGTTTTGACGCCTCACTGGGTGGCCTCGGCGGTTGCCCCTATGCGCCGGGTGCCAGTGGCAATGTGGTGATGGATGACCTCGTCTTCATGCTGGAAGCCATGGGCCTGCGTACAGGTGTTGACCTCGACCGCCTCCTGGAAGCGCGGGAGATCATGGAATCCCACCTCAAGGACGAGCCGACACATGGCGCTTACAATCTTGCGGGTGCACCGAAAGGTTTCACCCCGGCAACACTAATCGCGGCGGAGTAATTTGATGAGTGACAATCCGACAATGGATCTTGGTCTCGACTATCCCGAAATTCGGGAGTCCGTGGCAAAAATCTGTGAGAAATATCCCGGCGAATACTGGCGCAAGCTGGAAGATGATGCGGGTTATCCGACTGACTTCGTCAGGGAACTGACGGAAACCGGCTTCCTTGGGGCGCTTATCCCGGAAGAATATGGCGGTGCCGGCCTGCCGATGCGGGCGGCCTGTGTCATTCTGGAAACAATCCATCAGGCCGGTTGTAACGCCGGTGCCTGCCACGCCCAGATGTACATCATGGGGGCGTTGTTGCGCCATGGCAGCCCAGAGCAGAAAGCACAGTATCTGCCGAAGATTGCCTCCGGCGAGTTGCGTCTTCAGGCTTTTGGCGTGACCGAACCGACCAGCGGTACCGATACAACCAACCTGAAGACCAAAGCCGTCAAAGACGGCGACGAATATGTGGTCAATGGTCAGAAGGTCTGGACCAGCCGGGCGCTGCATTCCGATCTGATGTTGCTGCTGGCCCGCACTACGCCGCTGGACCAGGTGAAGAAGAAAACCCTTGGTCTGTCGATCTTCCTGGTCGATCTGCGGGAAGTGAAGGGCAATGGCTGTGAGATCCGGCCCATTGACGCCATGATCAATCACAATGCGACGGAAGTCTTCTTCGATAATATGCGCATTCCGGCCTCCAGCCTGATCGGCGAAGAAGGCAAGGGGTTCTATTACATCCTCGACGGCATGAATGCGGAACGTATTCTGATCGCCGGCGAGAGCGTCGGAGATGCACGGTTCTTCATTAAAAAGGCCAGTGAATATTCCAAGGAACGTGCGATTTTTGGCCGCCCGATTGGTCAGAATCAGGGGGTTCAGTTCCCGATTGCGCGGGCCTATGCGGAGACGGAAGCCGCAGCCCTGATGAACCAGAAGGCAGCGGCGTTGTTTGAAGCCGGAATGGACTGTGGTGCAGAAGCCAACATGGCGAAGATGCTGGCCTCGGAAGCGGCCTGGCATGCCGGTGAAGCCTGTATGCAGACCTTCGGCGGCTTCTCCTTCGCCCGTGAATACGACATTGAGCGGAAATGGCGTGAAACCCGGCTTATGCAGATCGCGCCGATCTCGACCAACCTGATTCTGTCTTACATCGGTCAGCATGTGCTTGGCATGCCCCGGTCCTTCTGAGGAAACATCTACATATGACAAACAAACCCATTCTCCGCCGCTCCATGCTGTTCGTTCCGGGCCTGCGCGATGACCGCTATGACAAGGCTGCCGCAACTGGTGCGGACATGATCTGTGTCGACCTTGAAGACTCGGTCGCCCCTGCAATGAAGGCGGAAGCACGGGCCAAGGCGCTGCCATATTTCACCCGTCAGCCGGCAACGCCGGTGCGCCGGATGATGCGGATCAACAGCCCGCGGTCAGAAGACGGACTGCGCGACATGCATGCCCTTCTGGATGCGGAAGCCCTGCCGGACGGTATCGTATTGCCGAAGATTGAAAGTGCTGATGAAGCACAGTGGGTGGCTGGTCTGCTTGGCCCGAAGAAGCCGGATCTGGATATCATTGCCGTGGTTGAATCCGTCAAGGGTATCAACCGCCTCGATGAAATCGCCCATTCCACCCCGTTCGTGAAAGCGGTGTCACTGGGGTCTGCTGATCTGGTTGCTGAAACCAACTCGGATATGGGCTGGGACGCGTTGCTCTATGCCCGTTCGAAGGTGGTCTATGCCGCAGCCGGTGCCGGTATTGATGCGCTGGATGGTGTCTGGCTCGACATTCCGGATATCGATGGTGCGCGGGAAGAAGCCCGAAAGCTGAAAACCATGGGATTTGCCGGTCGGGCCGCCATTCACCCGGCACAGGTCGCCCCGATTCACGACGCCTATACGCCGACAAAAGCCGAAGTTGAACGCGCGCAGAAAATTGTTGATGCGTTCGAAACCAACACCAGCGGCATTCTGCAGGTCGACGGCATCATGGTGGATTACCCGGTTGTCGTCGCCGCCCGCCGTCTGCTGGCGATGGTGGGGTGAAGAACCGGGAGCCGGGTACAGAAAAAATCTAACAGGAGGTAACAGGACATGACGGGCATAACCAAAGAACTCGCAGCATTTGTCGCCAATCTGAATTATGACGATCTGCCGGCGGAAGTCGCTGCACGGGCCAAGCTGCTGATCCTTGATACGATCGGCATCAGTGTACGGGCCCGCCATGACGCTGAATCCACTGAAGCCATGATGCAGGCCATTGAAGCGCTGGAACTGAATCAGGGCAGCTGTGGCGTGCTGGGCGATGCGGAAGGCTATACGGCTGCCGGGGCGGCCTTCGCCAATGGCTCGCTGGCTCACAGTCTCGATTTCGATGACACCCATGCGCCGGCATCGCTTCACGCCTCAGCGCCGGTTCTGCCGGCTGTGCTGGCGGCGGCGCAGAAATGCAATGCATCCGGCAAGGATATCATCGCCGCCACAGTCGCTGGTTACGAGGTCATCTGCCGGTTGTCGATGGCGCTGAATCCGTCCGAGCATTATGCCCGCGGGTTCCACCCGACAGCGACATGCGGTGCGATGGGGGCCGCCGCGGCTGCCGCGCGTGTTATGGGGCTCGATGCAGCGGCAACGGCCAGCGCCTTCGGGATCGCCCTGAACTCGGCTTCCGGGACCATGCAGTATCTTGAAAACGGCGCATGGACCAAGCGTTCGCAGATTGGCAATGCGGCAATGGCAGGTCTGGTGGCTGCAACAATGGCTGCCAAGGGTTATGTCGGTGCTGCTGATGCCATCGAGGGCAAGCGTGGCTTCCTGCATAATTTTGCACCCAACCCCGACCAGTCGAAAGTGGTCGCAGGTCTGGGTAAGAAATGGGAAACACTGGCGATTGCTGTGAAACCTTACCCGGCCTGCCGGGCGACCCATGCCGGAGCAGATGCGGCGATTTCTCTGCGCCATAAACACAATATCGATCCGGCACGCATCAAGGCTGTCCGGGTTGGTCTGTTCCAGACCGGCATCAATCTGGTTGGTGCTCCGCTGGAGCAGAAGCAGAATCCGGTAAGCGTGGTTGATGGTCAGTTCTCGATGCCCTTTGTTGCTGCCGTTGTGCTGCGTGAAGGGGCGATGACCTGGGATGATTACGCAACCCATCTGCAGGATGAGGAAACGCTCGCCCTGACCCGCAAGGTCGAGGTGTTCAATGACCCGAAAACAGAAGAATTCTATCCCGACTGTCTGCCGGCATCGGTCAGCATTGAGCTGGAAGACGGCACGATTGTTGAGGAATTTGTCCAGTATCCGAAGGGTGAGCCGGAAAACTTTGTCACCGACGCAGAGCTTCGTTCGAAGTTCGCGGGTCTGGTTCGGCCCTATCTCGGCAATGATGGTGAGACAGCCTTGTTCAACGCTGTGATGTCTCTGGAAAGCGGCAGTGCACAGGCCTTGATCGATGCGGCCCGCCCGTCAGCACAACACTGAAATCAGGAGAATACAGAATGGTCTATGGAGTGAAAGAAGTCGGCCCGAATCGTTACCGGGAAGACCTCGGCCGTTATTTCGAACAGTTCGAGATTGGTGATATTTACGAACATCGTCCGGGCCGTACGATCACGGAAACGGACAATATCTGGTTCACCATGCTGACCGGGAACACGCATCCCGCCCATTTCGACTATGCTTATGCGGCAAAGACCGAGTTTGGTAAGCCACTGGTCAACTCCGCCCTGACTCTGGCAATTGTCACCGGGATGAGCGTGTCAGATACCAGCCAGAAGGCGATTGCCAATCTGGGTTGGGACGAAATCAAGCTGCTGGCTCCGGTGTTCCATAACGATACGATTTATTCCGAGAGTGAGGTTCTGGCCAAACGTGAGTCGAAGTCACGTCCGGGGCAGGGAATTGTCACCATGGAAACCCGCGGCAAGAAATCTGACGGCACCTTGTTCATGAGCTACAAGCGGTCCTTCCTGGTCTGGAGAGAAGGTCATGGCGATATCGATGGAATGGAGGGCTGATCATGTCGCAGGATGACGAACAGGAACGGATGATTCTCGACAGCATTGACCGTTTTCTCGAACGCGATGTTGCTCCTTATGTTCACGAACTCGAAGCCAATGATATCTGGCCCGAGGAAATCGTCGGCAAGATGGCTGAACTGGGCCTGTTTGGTGCCGTGATCTCCGAGGAATATGGCGGGCTGGGCTTGTCCTGCTCCACCTATGCCAAGATCGTTGAGCGTATCTCGACTGTCTGGATGTCGCTGACCGGCATTTTCAACTCTCACCTCATCATGGCGATGGCGGTGCAGCGGTCGGGCACGGAAGAACAGAAGCAGAAATGGCTGCCGAAATTTGCCAGTGGCGAAATGCGTGGCGGTATTGCCCTGACTGAGCCGAACACCGGCACCGATTTGCAGGCCATTCGTACCAAGGCACACAAGGATGGTGACGACTGGATCGTCAATGGCACCAAAACCTGGATCTCGAATGGTATCAAATGCCACGTCATGGCGGTGATGGTGAAAACCGATCCCGATATTCAGCCCCGTCACAAGGGCATCAGCTTCATGCTGGTGGAAAAAGGCCCCGGATTTAACGTTGCCCGCAAGCTGGAAAAGCTGGGTTACAAGGGTATCGATTCCACTGAGTTGCAGTTCGATAATTGCCGGGTTCCTGCCGAAAATATCATTGGCGGTGTGCCGGGCAGGGGATTCGTTCATGTGATGCAGGGGCTGGAACTGGGCCGGATCAATGTGGCGTCCCGTGGTGTCGGTGTCGCACAGGCAGCCGTCAACGAGGCCGTTAAATACTCACAGCAGCGTGAAACTTTCGGCAAACCGATCTGTCAGCATCAGGCGATCCAGCTGCATCTGGCGGACATGATTACCCGCACCCAGGCGGCCCGTCTGCTGGTTGAAAGTGCTGCATCCTCTTACGACAAGGGCGAGCGCTGTGATATGGAAGCCGGTATGGCAAAGCTGTTCGCGACAGAAGCGGCAGTGGAAAACGCCATGACATCAATGCGGGTGCATGGCGGCTACGGCTATTCCAAGGAATTTACCGTCGAGCGTCTGTATCGTGACGCCCCCCTGCTGACCATCGGTGAAGGGACGAATGAATTGCAGCGCATCATTATCGCGCGGCAACTTATTGAAAGGAACCCGATCTGATGCGTCCGCTCGAAGGTGTACGTGTCCTGTCAGTGGAACAATATGGTGCCGGCCCGTTCGGCACCCAGTTCCTGTCTGACATGGGCGCTGAAGTCATCAAGGTGGAAAACCCCGGCGACGGTGGCGATATGTCACGCGGTGTCGGGCCCTATTTCATCAAGGGTGCAGAGGACTCAACGTCAGCTAGCCTTTTCTTCCAGTCTTTCAACAGGAATAAACGGTCACTGACCATCAACCTGCGGACAGAAGAAGGCCGCGAGGTCTTCCACAAGCTGGTCGCAAAAGTTGACGGTGTTTGCTCCAACATGCGGGGGGATGTGCCGGACAAGCTCGGGATTACCTATCAGCATCTGAAACAGTTCAACCCGAAACTTGTCTGTGCTCATCTCAGTGCCTATGGCCGGACGGGATCACGCGCGGCCTGGCCGGGTTATGACTATCTGATGCAGGCAGAGGCGGGTTATTTTTCGCTCACCGGTGAGCCGGGAACGGCCCCGGCCCGCTTCGGACAGTCGGTGGTGGACATGATGACCGGACTTGGCCTGTCCTATGCCTTCCTGTGTGGTCTGACGCAGGCACGGGCGACGGGTGAAGGCCGGGATATCGATGTCAGCCTCTATGACTTCGCCCTGTTCAAGCTGAACTATCTTGCCCACTGGTATATGAGTGATGGTCATGTTCAGGGGCGTGAAGAACGCTCTGCCCATCCGTCGCTGACCCCTTGCGCCCTCTACAAGACGCAGGACAGCTGGATCTATCTGATGTGCAACAAGGAGAAGTTCTGGCCAATTCTCTGTGAAAAGATCGGACGCCCGGAACTGGGGACGGATCCACGATTCGTGAAGTTCAATAACCGGCTTGAGAACCGAGGCCTTGTTCAGGAAATCCTGGACGAATCCCTGCAGGCGAAAACCACGGCTGAATGGCTGGAAGTCTTTGCCGGCAACGTACCGTCGGCGCCGCTGATGAACGTGAAGGAAGCTGTTGATAATCCGTTCGCTCATGAGCGCGGGATGATCGAGCATCTGACTCATCAGTCGGGCAAGGAATTCTCGATGTTGTCGACCCCCATCACCCTGACCGGTGATGAAAAGGTGCCGAGCACACCGGGGCCGGAACTGGGTGATTCAACTGATGACCTGCTGGCTGAAATCGGTCTGAATGCCGCTGAAATTGCTGCCCTGAGAGAAAAAGGGGCCGTCTGATGCAGTCCCCGGTCGTCAACTTCGCTCCGGCGAGACCTCGATATGCCCTGCTGGCCGAACGGCTGATGCAGGATATCGCGCAGGAGGTCTATCCCGTCGGAGCGACGTTGCCGACCGAGGCGGCTCTCTGCAATCAGTACAATGTCAGCCGGCATACCGTTCGTGAGGCGCTCCGTCGTTTGCAGGAACTGGGCCTGATTGCCAGCCGTCAGGGCGTAGGCACCCGGGTAATTGCGACGGAACCGACACGTCAATATTCCCAGAGCATCGGTTCAATTGATGAACTGCTGCAATATGCCGTCGATACACGTCTGTCGGATGTTGAAATAGCAGAAGTCGATGTCACGGAAGCAGAGGCTGCCGAGATCGGCTGCAAGCCGGGGCAGCGGTTTCTCAAAATCTCCGGCTTGCGCGAAACGGTGGCCGATCCGGATGCGGCGCCGATCGCCTGGACAGAAATTTACGTAAACGGCGCGTTTTCCGGCATTCGTGATGACGTTGCCGGGCATTCCGGCGCAATTTCCCATCTGATCTATCAGCGATATGGACATCAGGCGGAAGATATCCGGCAGATCATAAGTTCCTGTGCGCTGAGGAAAGCCGAATCAGATCAGCTGGATGCACCCCGCGGCAGTCCGGCGATGCGCATTCGTCGCTGGTACACGGCCGGCGACGGGGAATTACTGGAATATTCAGTGTCACTGCATCCTGCAGGGCGCTTCAGTTTCATATCGCGTGTTCGACGTGAGTCAGGGTCCTGATGTTATGAATGGTTTGCTTTCCCTCCGGACGATTGGTCTGACCAGCGGTGCGCTTGCGGTTCAGGCGACGATCACGATGGCATCCCTGACGCTGGCCATGCTGGCGGCAGACCCCCGCTCCGGTTTCGATATCAGCCGCAGCCTTGTCGGGCTTTATACCTCGTCGGTCTATCTGGGGGCGGCAATCGGTGCCATGCTGGCAGGTGGTTTTGTCGCTCGCTACGGCCCGATCCGGGTCAGCCAGTTTTCGTTGTTTTCGGCAACTGTCGGTGTGGCGGCACTGGCGTTCGGCAATATCTGGATTGCTTTGCCTGTCGCGTTTTTTATCGGTCTCGGTTATGGACCGGCCAACCCCTCCGCTTCTGAACTGCTGGCCCGGCATACGCCAAAGGCATACCGGCCCCTGATCTTCTCACTCAAGCAAACCGGTGTTCCGATTGGTGCCGGTGCAGCCGGACTATGTGTGCCCCTGCTGCTGGGTTACATGAGCGGTGCAGAGACGGCACTGGTGATTGCGGGGTTCAGCGGTGTGCTTGTGCTGTTGTTCCAGCCGTGGCGTGAACAGTTCGATACCGGACGCAATCCGTCAGCCCCCATCGGCTATCAGGAAGTTCGTGAATCGATGGCAATGGTGATGTCCTATCCGAATCTTCGTCTGCTTGCCGCAGCGTCCTTCGGGTTTGCGATCATTCAGCTTTCCGTCGGGGCCTTCATGGTTCTCTATCTGACGGAAGCAATTGGCCTGACGGTTATTCAGGCGGGTGGGGTCTACGCTGTGATTCAGGCCTGTGGCGTCATTGGCCGAATTGCCTGGGGCGCCATTCTGGTTCGCATCGGCGATGAAAAAGGTATGGCAATGCTGGCCTTCCTCGCATTGCTGATGGCTATCGGGTCGGGTTGTGCGGCGATTATGAATGGCGGCTGGCCGATGCCGGTGATTATCGCTGTCTGTGCGCTGCTGGGCTTCAGCGCCGTTGGCTGGAACGGCATCTTCATGGCAGAGGTCGCCAATCAGGCTCCGGCTGACAAGACTGCGGCAGCAACCGGGATCTCCATCGGCTGCACTTTCTCCGGTGTTGTCGTGGGCCCGGTTATCTTCGGTATCCTTGCCGACCTGACCGGCAGTTACGCTGTCGGGTTCTCGGCACTGGCCATCCTGACCGGAATTGCGGCGGTCGTGCTCTACAGCGCCTATCGCCGCACGGTTGGTCTGGTGACAGAGTAGGCTTGTTTCTGTGGCCTGATGGCTGCCAGTCTCTAGCTTCGGTATCGCCGGAGACGATCTGCGAGTCCCGAATCAGCCAGCCTTCATGACCACTTCTGTCCGGACCGAATTGGCGATGAAGCAATCTTCATGTGCCCGGTGATGAATCTCGGCCTCAAGTGAAGCGGCCGGGCTGTCTCCCAGATAGCTGATTTGCGGGTCCAGAATGACTTTTGACATCCAGAACTTTCCGTTCTCGTTCTTCTGCATGTGACCTGTTGCAGTGTCGTCATAGGCATCCACGACAAAGCCTTCATCCGTCATGTAATGCAGGAAAAACAGCATATGGCAGCTTGAGAGGGACGCGACGAAAGCTTCCTCCGGGTCGACATTGGCGGCATCGGAATAAGGAAGCGGTACGATATGCGGTGAGGGGGAAGCGGGTACGACCAGCCCGCCGTCGAAAATCCATTCATGTGCCCGGCTGTAGCGCCGGTCAGTCATCTTCTCATCGCTGCTGCGACGCCACAAAACCCGCGCTGAATAACTTCCCATCAGATTTGCACTCCGCTGGTTGGATTGGCAGCGGCGTATCAGATAAGGTCATCCGACGGAAGGTAAAGTTTGCCGGTTTGATGGCGGAATGCGCTTTGCCGTTGGTTTCACGTTCAACCCGGACTAGATTGCGCGCCGTCATGACCATGAAACAACTCGTCCAGACGATGAAAACCGGCGAACTCCGACTGGAGGATGCACCGGTTCCGACCCCTGAAGACCGCTTCGCCCTGGTACGCACGACGGCTTCGGTCGTCAGTGCCGGAACAGAACGCATGCTGGTCGAGATGGGAGAGAAATCCCTTCTGGGTAAGGCGATGGCCCGCCCTGACCTTGTCCGCAAGGTTATCGACAAGGCACGGCGCGAAGGCATTCGCAAAACCATGCAGACCGTTGAGGCACGACTGAGCGGTCCGAGCCCGCTCGGGTACAGTGCAGCCGGTGTCGTCGAACAGGCGGGATCACTGGTGCCGGGCCTGAGACCGGGTGACCGGGTTGCCTGCGCCGGGGCGGGGTTTGCCAATCATGCCGAGTTCAATGTTGTGCCGGGTAATCTGCTGGCACGCATCCCGGATAAGGTCAGCGATGAGGAAGCGGCTTTCTCGACGCTTGGCTCGATTGCCTTGCAGGGCCAGCGTCTGGCCGACCCGAAGCTGGGTGAAGTGTTTCTGGTGATCGGTCTGGGGCTGCTCGGGCAGCTTGCAGCACAGTTATTGCAGGCCAATGGCTGCCGCGTCATCGGTTTCGATCCTGCCGACATCATGGTCAGACGGGCCGAGGAGATCGGGGTCAGGGCAAGTACGGATGCAGAAGCGGTCAGGTCGCTTTGTCTGGATGAAACATCCGGGCATGGCGTTGATGGTGTCCTTATCTGTGCGGCGACCGCCTCGAACGATCCAGTCACGCTGGCTGGTGAGGTCACGCGGGAGAATGGCCGGGTGGTGGCGGTTGGTGCCGTTGGCACGGGGCTGCCGCGAGACCCTTACTTCCGGAAAGAAATCGCCTTTCATATTTCCCGTTCCTATGGCCCCGGTCGTTATGATGCGGACTATGAGATTGGCGGGATGGATTATCCCTATGGCTATGTCCGCTTTACGGAACAGCGCAACATGGCTGCCTTCCTCGACCTGATTGCAGCGGGACGGATTGATGTTAAGCGTCTGATTACCCATCGCTTTGCGTTCGATGATGCTCTGGAAGCCTACAGCCTGATCAAGGGGGAACGGAAAGAGCCCTATCTTGGTATCCTGCTCACCTATTCAGGGGAAACCCGTGTCGCGCCGGTGTCGGCTGCTTCTCCGGCTGCCGTGTCATCTGACAAGGTCGGACTTTCTGTGATCGGTGCCGGTGCTTATGCAACCGGTGTGCTGTTACCAGCGTTTCAGAAACAGGGTGGGTTTGATTTCCGGGCGGTGGCAACCGGTGCCGGGCGCGCAGCCCCGACCGTGGCCCAGAAGTTCGGTTTCGCAGAAGGTGCCGTTGCTGCCGACAGGGTTATGGGTGGTGCCAGCGATGTGATTGCCATCCTGACCCGTCACGACAGCCATGCGGCACTGGCCGCGGAAGCACTGTCGGCCGGCAAGCATGTCTATATCGAGAAGCCGCTGGCGATGGATATGGACGGGCTGAAGACGGTTCACAAGGCGTACAGGGCAGCCGGTGACCGTCAGGTGATGGTGGGCTTTAACCGCCGCTTTTCGCCGCTGGTACAGGAAGTCCGGTCTTTTCTGCAGCCGGTCGCCGGGCCACGGACGATTGTGATCCGCATCAATGCCGGAGCAATTCCGCGCGACCACTGGACGCAGGACCCTGAGCGCGGCGGCGGACGGATTATTGGTGAAGCCTGTCATTTTGTCGATCTGGCGCAGGCGCTGGCGGACAGTGAGGTCATGGCGATCTCTGCGGTCAGTCATGGCGGCACAGCCATCCCGGCCCAGCTTGCTGATGATGTCTCCCTGTCCCTGACCATGGCGAACGGATCAATCGCGACAATCATCTATACCGCATCCGGGCCGAACGCCGTCGATAAGGAATTTATCGAAGTGTTTGCCGGTGGACGTGCCGCCGTAATCCGGGATTTCCGTGAAGGCTCCCTGTTCGGAACCACGGGGCGGGCAAAGAAGATTGGTGGCAGCGGTCAGGACAAGGGGCAGGCTGCCATGATTGCGGCATTTGCTGCTGGCCTGAAAAGCGGTGCGCCTGCGCTGACGGCAGAGAGCGCAATGCTGACCACGCTTGCGACCTTCTCTGCGATAGCCGCCATCGGTTCGGGCAAAACCCAGCCCGTATCCTTGTCGGACCTCGATGACGGAACCTGAGAATGCTGGCGGGTCGCCATCTCAAACGGGCAGGGCGTAGTTCACCGGGCGGGTTGCTGCGCTTCGGTGCGATGACGATAAGGCGACGGTTACGCGATCTCATCGACCGGCGTCAGGCGACATGGTCGGCAACCTATAGCGCCGACAAAACCCCGCTTATCAGCATCCTCGACCCGCTGGAAGCCGGACAGATATCCGCGGCATTCTGCCTGCCGGACGATGTCATTGAGAACTGGCGATCGCACCGGTTTGATATTCTCGGCTCCGGCTGGGTCGCCGCCTTATCAGACGGGCAGATCAGTTCCGGACCCAATCAGGTAGTATCCGAACAAATCGCTGCCCTTCTGCCCACAGTTTACAAGCCTGTGGACTGGCATCGCGATCTGACCAGCGGGCATTGCTGGAGACCGGACCAGTGGCATCGCGATGTACCGATACCGGTAGGGCAGGGCGTCGATATCAAGTCGCCGTGGGAACTGGCGAGATGCCATCATCTTCCCGCCATGGCGCTTGCCGCTGCGGCAGGTGGTGATGCAGATCTGGCCAGCGAGATCCGGGCGCAGATACTCGATTTCATTGCCGCCAATCCACCGAAATTCGGAGTGAACTGGCGCTGTACGATGGATGTCGCAATCCGTGCCGCGAACTGGGTTGTTGCAGACTCGATCCTGCGCAGTGCCAGCCTGCCGGATTGCTCTGATGATATGACAGATATCCTGTCTGCCAGCCTGCTTGACCACGGGCGATTCATTATCGGCAATCTGGAATGGTACCCGGACCGGACGGGTAACCATTACCTCGCCAATATCAGCGGCCTGGCCTTTATCGCAGCGGCGCTGGTCCCGAAGGTGAACACGGAAGCCGCAGGGTGGCTGAAGCTGGCAACCCGGGAGCTGGAGCGGGAAGTTGACGTTCAGTTTCTCCGCGATGGCGGGCATTTTGAAGGTTCTGTTGCCTATCACCGGCTGTGTCTGGAAATGGCAGTCTGGGGCACCGGGGCCTGTCGCGGTGCCGGATCACAGTTTAAAGCCGCGCATTATGAGCGACTGGCTGCGGCAACTGAGTTTCTGAGAGCCACAATCAAGCCTTCAGGTGATTTTGTGCAGGTCGGCGATAACGACAGCGGCCGGTTCCTGAATCTCTGTCCGGATTTCGATGACGAATTGCAGGAGCGCCAGCTGACCCCGCAGGCGACCCTTGATGCTGCCGCTGCACTGTTGTCATCAGCCAAGACAGTGGTTGGTGTGGATGGTCTCGTGATGTCGACGCTGGCAAAGCCAGTTGTGGTCGCGCCAGGTGAGATCGCTTCCGGTCATGGCAGTTCTGGTGAAGTCTTGTCAGGCGGGAATGAGCTTGTCCTGCCCTATGGGGAGGGGCTGGATGAAGGTATTCAGGCGCTCGCATTCCCGGACTTCGGGTTGTTTGTCCTGCGCAGTAAACGTCTCTGGCTTTCCATTCGCTGCGGGGGAGAGACGGACCCGATTGGTGCGCACCGGCATAATGACCAGTTGAGTGTCGAGCTGACGGTGGATGGACGCGATATCATCCGTGATCCGGGAACTTACATCTATACCCCGGACCCGGCGGCCCGGAATGCCTATCGTGCGATTTCGGCTCATTTCACGCCGCAAGCTGCGGATGGCCGGGAACCTGCCAGCCTTGATGCCGGTCTGTTCTTTCTCGACCCCCTGATGGGTGGAACCTGTGTGTTTTTTGATGAGACAGGATTCCGGGGCTGGCATGCAGGCTTTGGCGCGAAAGTCTGGCGCGAGATACAGATAAAGCCGGACCGGATCATCATCCGTGACCGGGCTGAAGGCGGTCAGCAGCTTTCACCGCTGACCCTGCCCGAACAGCCTCTGCCATTTTCTCCCGGTTATGGACGCCGGGATAACAGCGGCTGATTATCAGCCTGCTGCGGTCAGTGCGGCCTGTATCTTCTCGATCGTCTGAGCCAGTTCTGCCTCGCCATATTTCTGTGCCGCGACGGCGCCCCAGACGGGTCCGGGCCATGCCGGGTCTGTCTTGTATCGTGCGATGACATGGATATGCAGCTGCGGGGTCATGTTTCCCAGTGCGGCCACATTCATCTTGTCCGGATTGTAGACTGAAACCAGCGCCCGTGAGGCGAGATCAATCTCCTGCATCAGTGTCAGCTGGTCACTGGCGGCGATGTCATGAAAGTCTTTCAGGCCGGGCTTTGCAGGGACCAGCACAAGCCAGGGGTAGGTTTTGTCATTCAGCAACTGAACGCGGCAGAGCGGCAGGCTGGCCACGTCGAAAGTGCCAGCGACGAGATCGGGGTGTAGTTCGAACATTCTGATAATCCGGAAGAGTGACGTTGAAGGCAGTGTAGGGTAATCCTACTGCATGGAAGCACGACTTAAATCGGAAATATGGATCAAGGCGCTGATCCGGCGATGGCAGGGGCAATTTGTTCCGGTCATGGTCTGCCATCGCGGCGATACGGATGCGGGATCGATTCTGCTGAAACTGAACCGTTTCAGCAGGGGGTGCCGGGTCTTTTCGCAAACCCGCACTGTTGACGGTGCCCGGGCATGGCTGTCGGCGACAGGACCGGAGGTGGTCGATGAGAAGACAGCGGATGACTATATCGCCCGCCAGTTGCGCTATGATCCGGATGTATGGGTGCTGGAAGTGGAAGATACTGCCGGCGTTTTTGAACTTGATGACCCGGTTGTCAGCTGAACACAGGGAGATGTGAGATGGAACAGACCTATCCGCCAGGTGCGGCCTTCATGGATGGCGACTATATCGAGATCAAGGACGCCAAGATATCGGTTCTGGACTGGGGATTGCTGCGGTCTGACGCAACCTATGACGTGGTGCATGTCTGGGACCGGAAGTTCTTCCGCCTTGGTCATCACCTGGCCCGGTTCCGGCGGAGTGTCGGCAAGCTGCGGATGACGCTGCCTTATACCGATGACGAGATGACGGAGATTTTCAAGGAGCTGGTTCGCCGGTCCGGCATGGAGAACTGTTATGTCGAGATGATCCTGACCCGCGGTACATCGCCTACCTTCAGCCGCGACCCGCGAGACGCCGTGAACCGCTTCATTGCCTTTGCCATTCCCTTTGGCTGGATTGCCAATGAGGAGCAGCGAAAGCGTGGTCTGGACATTGTCATCTCGAATATTCCGCGAATTAACCCGGAATCAGTTGACCCGACAGTGAAGAACTATCACTGGATGGACCTGGTCGCCGGAATATTCGAGGCATATGACCGCGGTGCAGAGAATGTTGTGCTTGTTGACGGTGCCGGAAATATCACTGAAGGGCCAGGGTTTAACGTATTTACGGTTAAGAATGGCGTTGTGGCGACTCCGTCACGGGGTGTGCTGGAAGGCATTACCCGGCAGACCGTTCTTGATTTGTGTGGAGAATTACAGATCAGGGCCGAGCAGCGTCAGGTTGCCGTCAGCGAAGTACATATGGCCGATGAGGTTTTCATTTCCTCGACGGCTGGCGGTGTGATGCCGGTCTGCCGGATCGACGGCAAGCCGGTCGGATCTGGCAAGCCCGGCCCGGTTACAGCGAGATTGTCGGAAACCTACTGGCGCAAACATGATGACCCGGCATGGATTACGCCGGTGGATATGCGGTAATGAAGTTTCACTGGCTTTATATTCTCATCGGGTTGGTTTTTCTGCTGATGTTCATCTGGATGTACCGTCGGCAGTCAAAGTTTGTCCGGGACCTGACAACGGAGTCTCACGCGACCAGCATCTATGGGCTGAAGGGCGTGGAGAAACCGGCCTTTGGAAAGGATAGCCGCCCTCCCCGGGAACGGTTCCGGTCGGTCGTCGAAAAGCTCCGAGAGCGGGTACTGACTGCGCGGGGTAGGATTACGGATGCCAGACTGTCGGACGCATCACAGGAAGACTGGAAGTTCTATATCGGTTATCTGCGGGAAGTAGTAGAAGTCCTGGCCAAAGCAGAAGAAACGCTGATTTCCGGTCCGCTGCTGGTCCCGTTGTCGGCAGAGGCCAGCCGGCTGCTTGGTAATGGCCGGGAAGATTTTATGGCCGGAGAAAAAGTTCTGACCGCGCAGGAATCGGATGAGATGTTTCTTGCAGGACGCCAGACAGCCCGGGCCGACAATGAAGCCGGGGCGCTGGATGAGATGCCGGGGCTGTTCGCCCGTTTCGGCTGACGAATGCTGGCAGGCTGATGCGGCCGGGAGGTGAGTCCCGGCCGATACAGATCAGCCGTGGTCTGCGGTCAGGCCAACAGCTTCAATGCCGGCAATGGCACAGATTTCATCGTTTTCCGAGCTGTCGCCGGTAACACCGACAGCACCGATGATGGCGCCATCCTTGCGGATGAGAACACCGCCCGGAACCGGGACGAGGGAGCCATCAGACAGGGCGTTCATGGCCTGGATGAAATAGGGCTGTTCCTGTGCGCGCTTGAAGATGGCACGGCCACCAAGGCCGAGGCCGATGCAGCCGTTGGCCTTACCCTGTGCAATGCCGGGGCGCAGGGTGCTGGTGCCGTCTTCACGGGCCAGTACTTTCAGGGTGCCACCGGCATCGAGAATGGCGACGGTCAGCGGGTTGAGGCCAAGTTCATGGCCTTTCGCGAGGGCAACCTCGACAATCTTGTTAGCAGTCTCAAGGGTCAGGCTCATACGTCTTCCTCGGTAAATGTTGTTTTGTTCAGGGCATCAGAAGTAAGGGATCAGGCGGGCCAGACAACCGGAAAAATCGGTGCATTGAGAGGGTCTCCCGGCTTCAGCAGGGATTTCAGTTCCGGGAACGGCGGTGATGTCTCGCCGGGGCGGCTGGCATAAGTGACATCCTCGCCAAGCCACCGGGTTGCGAAACCCCTGCGGCGATTCTGCAGTTTTTCGGTGCCTGGCGCGGCATGCAGCGTCCTGGCGTGGAAAATGATGGCGTCGCCCGGCTCCAGATCCCAGGACAGAATCCGGTATGAATCGCGATGGGAATCGATGTCCGGCACGTCTTCATAGCTGCCCGGCTCATAATCATAATTTTCATGATTCAGAAAAAGTCGGGGCATATACATCTTCCCGGTGGCATGGGTTCCCGCTGCAAACTCGACACCGGCGCTGGCCGGAACCTGGTCGAGGGACAGCCAGATCGAGCATATCTGGTCACCATCGACGCAATAATAGGGCTGGTCGTGATGCCATGGGGTGCGCTCCCGCGTGCCGGGTTCCTTCACCAGAACATGCTCATGGAAAATACGGGCGGAGGGGGAGGACATGGCCTCGGCCGCAAGCCGGGGCGCCGGGGAATGGCGCATGAACTGTTCATATTCCCCGATCCTGTCCCAGTTGCAGTAATCGCCAAAGAAGCCGCCAGGTGCGCCGTCCGGCGTATATTTGCGGCCGACCGGCCCCGGCTCCCGGATATTCCGGTCTATGCCCTGTGCCAGCAGATCGAGCCAGTTCTGATCGAAAGCCTGGCGGATACAGAGGACACCATCAGTGCGGAAAGCTGTGATCTGCTGCTCGGATAGCAAGGAGGGCATGAGTTTGTTTCCTGAATAAAATCTGTCGTTGTGCGGCTGTTTCTCTGCGGGGACATCCAATCCTGCCGCAAAGCCGTACATAGAGACAAGAATTCATCAGATCGGATCGCTTATGACATTCCTCCGCCTGCCAGTGCTGCTGGTGCTCATACTGTTTTCAGGTACCGCGTTGGCGGATATCGATGAAAGCATTCCGACCAGCAATGTTCTCGATTTCACCATTACCCGAAATGGCGATGTCATCGGGGCGCATCATGTCCGGTTCACGGACAACGGGGATGAAGTGATTGTGCGGACGGACATCAACATCCGTGTCACGTTCGCGTTCATTACCCTGTATGACTATCAGCACGAGGCGACAGAAACCTGGCGCGGTGGTGTTTTGCAGTCGATAGAAGCGAAGACTAACAATGATGGCGCGCCGGAGTTTGTCTCCCTCCAACGGGAAGGTGGACGTCTTGTGGGGGATTCCACCAGAGGCAAGCTGAACCTGCCGGGTGATACCGGGGCGACTTCATACTGGAATCCGGTCTATCTGGATGCCGGAACCTGGCTGGATACGCAGGATGGTGAAATCCTCAAGATGAACCATGACCAAAAAGGTGAGGAGCCGGTTATGGTTCAGGGGCAGGCTGTTACAGCCCGCCAGTCTCATAGCGTGGCAGACAATGGCAGCGAAGTCCGTCTGTGGTACGCAGACAAGCGGCTCGTCAAAATGCAGTTCAGGGCATTCGACGGGTCAATTCTTGATTATGAGCGTCTGTAGGCCCGCTGATTGTCCGTATTTCTGCTAATAACAGACCGAGGAGGCGAAGGATGAGAATTCCGCAGGCACCGAAAACCGGCTGTGCATGGATAACCGGTGCCAGCAGTGGCATGGGGCTCGGTATGGCGAAGATGCTGGCGGGTGCTGGCTGGCGGGTCGCAATCAGTGCCCGCAATACCGAAAAACTGGAAGCTGTGGCCCGTGACAGCAACGGTCAGATCATTGCGATGCCGGTTGATGTCACGGATGAAGCGGCTATGCACAAAACGACGGGGCTGATCGAGTCAGAGGCCGGGCCGGTTACACTCGCAATTATGAATGCGGGCACTTACACGCCGGTCGATGCAGAAAGCTTTGACGCGGGAAGTGTCAGGAAACAGATGGAGGTGAACTATTTCGGGGCAGTGAATGGTATTGCTGCGGTCTTGCCGGGCATGACAGAGCGCCGATCCGGCCATCTGGCGCTGGTCGCGTCACCGACATCCTATCGGGGGTTGCCAAGGGCCGGGGCCTACGGGGCGGCAAAGTCGGCCATGGTCTCTCTCGCCGAAAGTCTGAAGTTTGATTGCGAACGTCTGGGGCTGGATATCTCGGTGATCCTGCCGGGTTTTGTCCGCACGGCGATGACCGAACAGAATGACTTCGACATGCCTTTCCTGATGGAACCGGACGAGGCGGTCCGGAGAATACTGGACGGGCTGGCCCGCAGACGCTTTGAGATCGCGTTTCCGAAACGTCTGGTCTGGCCGATGAAAATTACCCGGGCGATGCCTTATTCATGGTATTTCCCGCTGATGGCAAGGCTGACAGGACAATGACAGAGCAGTGGGCAGACCGGTATCTGAAGGCTTTTGAACGGCTGGATCGTGATAATCTTGGCGATCTGGCGGCGCTGGTGGCCGAGGATGTCCATTTCGTTGATCCGTTCAACGATTGCCACGGCCGGACAGCATTTCTGCGTGTCTTCGAACATATGTTCGAGACGGTGGAGAGCCCGGTCTTCGTGGTCAATTACCGGCTTTGTGATGATGCCAGATCTATCGCGCACTGGACTTTCACTTTTGGTCTGCGCGGACAGTCGGCACGTATTACCGGACTCAGTGAACTGACCTTCGGTCCGGATGGCCTTCTGACAGCACATATTGACCATTGGGATGCAGCCGGTCAGCTGTATGAGAGACTTCCGCTGGTGGGTGGTTTGCTGCGCTTTTTGCGGCGGCGTCTGTCGGCTTGCTGAAGGAAAGCGTAACCTCGCCCAGCAGAATCCCCCATTTGGAAACTTTTGCGCGGTTAATCAGAACGCCGCCCGGTTGCAGGAACATCCAGTCATCGAAGGTGACTTTCCAGATGTTGTCGCCAACCGGCAGCATCATGTCATACGACCAGTTCAGCGCATTGCCATAAACAGATCCGTCGGCAGTTCCGATGACATCACCGGCCCGGCCTTCATAACGATGTTCGTCAATCTTTCGGATGCGCCAGATGCGCTGTTCTGTTTCGCCATCGGAATACAGGAAATCCTCTGTGAGGGTGAGGGTTTCACCATCCCAGTCTCCGGTGATATCGACGGTGAACTGGCGTCGCAAATTGCCGAAGCGATCTTCAAAAATACCCCAGGCCTGCGTTGTTCCGGCAAAATAATCTTCCAGAACCAGTCGGGGTTCCTGACCTGCGAAGTCCTGAGGTTTCATGCTGCTGCACCCGTTTATAACCAGCGTGGCGGCGATTGCGAAAAGCAGACTAATTCGTTTCACGTTCGGCCCGAGCCTCTCTTTGTTGCAGACGCTGACGAATGACGGACTGACGGCCAGCATCTATCGGAAATTTATATATGAGGGCGATGGCGCAAAACTTAAGGAGAATCGGCATGATGGCGTATAGAAAAATCAATCCGTCTGTGGCTGCGGCGGATTGTTCTCCGGCTTGTGCATCAAAACCGAGGATATCCAGCGACAGAAAGGCGACGCCCACCGCACCGGCCAGGGCAAACTTTGTCGACATGTTCCAGAAGGCAAAATAGATACCGGCACGCCGGCGGCCGGTCTTCAGGGTGTCGTAGTCAACCACATCGGCCTGAATGGCGGGCGGCAAAGCAAGGTCGGCACCAAGTGCCAGCCCGGTTGTCAGGCAGACGATGGCAAAAACGGGCACATCTCCCGGTCCCAGAAAGGCTGCTAGAGCAAAGGCTGCGCAGTTGAAAATCATGGCTCCCGACCAGACCCGGTGTTTCTGTACCCGTTCGGCCAGTTTCATCCAGAGTGGCACCCCCGCGACACCTGCCCCGAAATACAGCAACAGCAGCCAGTTTCGTTCTGCGTCGGTGCCGCCTAGCACATGGGTGACAAAGAAGGCGAACAAGACCGTCGGAAAGCCGTTCGCCAGTCCATTCAGCAGCCAGGCCGACAGCAGCCGCATGAACGGCTTGTTCTGAAGATAGATGCTGAATTTTATGGGTGTCTGGTTATCGGCGGGGCGTGCAGGAACCGGGTCCGGTACAAGTCGAAGGGCGGCGGCCAGTGAGATGGCGCCGCCAATCAGTGTGGCCATGACAATCAGCTTCAGCCCGGTTTGCCAGTCATCGGTCGAGAAGATGACAGGGATGGCCGCAGCCATCAGAATACCGGTCATCTGTGCGGCTTCACGGGCGAGGGTAATACGCGAGCGGTCCCGGTAGTCCGGGCTCAGTTCAGCGCCCCAGGCGGTGTAGGGCAGGGCAATCATGGTCCAGCCGAGATAGAGCAGGCTGGACCATAACGCGAGATAGATAACGGAGACATCAGCAGGTGGGACAAACAACATGAACAGGGCAATCCCGGCGACCGGTGCGCCAAGCGCCATCATGGGCCGTCGCCGGCCAAACCGGCCCCGCCAGCGGTCGCTGATCGCGCCGGCCAGCGGGTCGGTGATGACATCCAGCAGGCGGGCGGCGGCCAGCACGCCTCCGATAGCGGCCAGCGGAAGGCCGAAGGTTTCAGCATAGAAAGTCGGCAGCATGACCGCGACAGGAATAGTCGGTATGGCGAGTGCCATTGCCGGGGCGGCATAGGCGGCTATCCGGCCTCGCGACAGCGGGCGTGCGGGGGATGTCATGACAGGGTCAGGGTTTGACGATGCGAACCTGGGCGACGTCAATCAGATCTGCCCTGAATCCACCTTCACAGTAAGCGAGATAATATTCCCACATGCGTCGGAACCGGTCATCAAATCCAAGCGGCGAGATATTGTCCCATTTTTCGAGAAACCGTTGCCGCCATTCTGCCAGTGTCCGGGCATAATGTTCGCCAAAATTTGCTTCCCCTGCCATCTGCATTCCCGCCATCTCGATATGCTGGCGAAGTGCCGTGGGTGAGGGAAGCATGCCGCCGGGGAAGATGTACTTCTGGATGAAGTCGGCATTCTGGCGGTAGCCATCGAATCGTTCATCGGCAATGGTGATCGCCTGCAGGGCGGCGGCACCACCGGATTTCAGCCGTTCATTGATAACCGAGAAATAACGCGGCCAGTTTGCTTCGCCGACGGCTTCGATCATCTCAATGGAAACAACCCGATCGAACTGGCCGGGTACGTCGCGATAATCCTGCAGCCGGAATTCGATTTTCTCTCCCAGACCTTCCGCCTGTGCGCGTCGTGAGGCCTCGTTATACTGCTCGGTCGATAAGGTCAGCCCGACCACCTTGCAGCCAAAATTCCGGGCGAGGTGGATTGCCATGGCTCCCCAGCCGGCACCGATTTCAAGAATTTCCATGCCGGGTGACGGGGACAGAAGCTCACCTATCCGCTCAATTTTCTTTTGCTGTGCCGCTTCCAGACTGGTGCTCAGGTCCGGATAGACAGCTGATGAATAGGTCATCGAGGGGTCTAGCCACTGTTCATAAAACGCATTGCCGAGATCGTAATGGGCGGCAATGTTGCGCCGGGCACCGGACCGGGTATTTGCCCGCATGAGATGCAGCAGCCGGGCCGTCGTTTTTGACAGGAAAGTGCCTTCGGCGGTGGAGCCGAGTGCATCCAGATTGCGCGCCCCCCATTCCAGGAAGGTAGCCAGTTCCGGGGTCGACCAGTGGCCATCCATATAGGCTTCTGCCAGCCCCAGATCACCGCCAAGTATCAGGCCGCGGGCACCAGCGGAGCTGTGCAGATGCATGACAGCATCGGGGCCGGGTTGTGTTCCCTTGATTTCATGTGTTTCACCGGAAGGTGTGATGACCGTAACATTACCGATAGGGCAGCGCCGGACAGCAGCCAGCAGCAGGCCTGTCCATGGGTCAAATCTGTATTTTCCCTGCGGCGTCATGTTCTCTCCCAAGCTTTTCAGTCGGATGCCGAGGTTGGAACCTGAACATTCTATCAAGATATTTCTCCAGACCCAAAGGAAACTGTTCGTTCAGGCGGTGCTGGCCGTGAGATGAACCGGGCACCCTTGAACCAGAGTTTCAGGGCTTCCCAGTGAATGCCGGCGATGACCTTCAGTGTCATCAAGGGGAAGGCAAGTGCCGTAAGGGCGAGCGAACGATCCGTAATCTCCCGGCGTGTGCCGGAGAAAGCAGCGTGCAGCAGCGGGCCTGTCGGATCTGACTCCCGGATTGCAACTGCGACCTTGTCCTGATCCGGTAACCGGACACGGAACTGGTATTGCTGCTCCATTTCGATGAAGGGAGAGACATAGAACACCTTGTCAGCACGCTGACGCAGCATTCCACGGCTCTTCATCGCTTCACCCGGACTGACCGGTATCAGATAATGGTGCTTTTGCCGGAAGGTGTTGCGCACTTCGTACAGGATTGCCTGCTGACTGCCGTCTTTGCGGTCGCAGAACCAGACGGTCAGCGGGTTGAATGCATATCCGAACATCCGGGGCAGGCAAAGCAGGCGGATACGCCCCCCTGCCTGCATACCGTTTTCGGTCAGGATCGTGTCGATCCAGTCCCGCAGGGCGCCGGTATGAGACTGGCCATCGCCATGATCTGCATCGCGGAAGCTGAACAGTGCACGACGGTTATAACCGAACAGGCGATGCCCGCGGTCGAGTTCTGCGACTTCGTCCAGATCAAGGAGGAAGTAGCACATCCTGTAAGCCAGGCGGTGGCGAAGGGGTTTCAGCCGGCGGTGCATGACCTCTCCGGCGAACAGGGCTGATGCTGGCCGGGTCATTCTGCTGCCAGCCCCAGCGGTGGCTGTATCGCCGGGGGTTCCTGACTCCACGGGCGCTGAACACCGCCAATCTGTTCCGCGACTTGAAGGCCGGACCGCAGGCCGTCTTCGTGAAATCCTGCACCGGTCCAGGCACCGCAATACCATATCCCGCCAGCACCCTGGATATCATCGAGACGGTCACGGGCGGCAAAGGATGCCAGATCAATGATCGGGTGGTCATAAAGGTACTGGCCGTGAATCAGGTGATCTGCGGGCGGCCTGACCGGATTGAGAGTGACGAACAGCGGCGTTGAGGCGGGAAGCCCCTGAAGCTTGTTCATCCAGTAGGTCGCGGTGACGTTACCTTCCCGTTCTCTTCCGGCACCACCGAGAAAATTCCAGCTCGACCAGACCCGCCGCCGGAGCGGCATCAGGGCAGGGTCGCTGTGAAGGTAGACATCATTCGGTTTGTAGCGAAAGCAGTCGAGAACAGCCTGCTCGGAGGCGCTCAGATCCTGAACCATGGCCCTTGTCTGATCAGAGTGGCTGGCCATGACCACATCGTCATAGCGTTCGGTTCTGCCCTGACTGTCGCGCACCAGAACCCCGTTCGGGGTTCGCCAGACAGCCTCGACCGCACTGTCATGCCAGATACGATCGCTGATCGGAGCGGCCAGCCTCCGGACATATTCCCGGCTGCCACCATCGACCGTGCGCCATTCCGGGCGCTCGGCGAGTTCCAGCAATCCGTGCTCGTCGAAGAACCGGACAAAGGCCAGTGCGGGTTGCTGGCGCATTTCGGCAACCGAGCAGGACCAGATTGCGGCTCCCATCGGCATGATGTGATCGTCGATGAATGAGGCGGAATACCCCTCCCGCTCCAGCCAGTCCTGCAATGACAGGCCGGCAGCATCGGGCTGGTTGTAAATGACCCTGGCCGAACTGAAGAAGCGCAGAATACCACGAACCATCCGCCAGAAACGCGGGCGGGCGATATTTGTCGGCTGACCCAGCATATGGGCAACTGAACTACCGGAATATTCGAGTCCGCCAGCGTCCAGAGAAGCTGCGAAAGACATGTCGCTGCTTTTGGTCGGGACATCGAGCAGGGCAAAAAGACGGGTCAGATTGGGATAGTTGGAGGGCGTGTAGACGATAAACCCGGTATCGACCGGAATATCGCCATCTGGTGTGCTGACAGTCACTGTATGGCTATGGCCGCCCAGACGCCGCCGCCGTTCATAAAGGGTCACGTCATGTGCCTTGTGGAGTAGCCAGGCAGCGGACAGCCCGGATATCCCGGCCCCGATAACAGCAATCTTTTTTCTATTCTTGATGAAAGCTTCAGTCACGTGATCCCGATGCGCCAGTTAGTGGTAAACCCCGCAGGCATGTTCGCCTGTGAAAGCTTTTACGCAACCGGCTGGCTGACGGATCACTGATGGTGCGTCAAATACTTGGGCCGGGGGACGGAATGTCGTATCACCGTGCAACTTATGGATATAACGGAGTTATCAGACGCGATGCATGGACCAGAGGGACAGCTTGCAACCGGTCGTGAAATCATTCCTGCGGAATGGACTGATTATAACGGCCATATGAATGTGGCTTATTATGTGGTCGCTTTTGACCGGGCGACAGATGCCTACAAGGATCAGGTGGGAATCGACAAGGGTTACCGGGAACGCACCCGGCACAGCACTTTTGCAGCGGAGTTGCATGTTGTCTATCTGCAGGAGGTCCGGGAAGGGGAAGAGGTCTATCTGACCACCTACCTGCTGGACTGGGATGCCAAGCGGCATCATTTCATCCATTCCATGTGGCGGGCCAGCGACAATACGCTCTGCGCAACCATGGAAGTGATGTCATTGCATATTAATCTGGAAGCACGGAAGACAGCCCCCTGGCCGTCGGAAATATCAGAACGGCTGGCGGCTGTTCATGCTGAACATCAGGCATTGCCCCGCCCGGAACAGGCCGGTCGAAAGGCCAGCCTGCAGCGACGGGGATAAGGTATCAGCCGAGAATCCGGAGCACGTTGTGCTTTACATCTTCGCGGGTAAGACCCTGTGCGGCCAGATCGGCGTCAGACAGGGTTGAGTAATCTTCCATGTAATCGGCGGCTGCGGTGGCCCGGCTGAGCGAGTCAACAAAGTCAGCGATGGCCTGAAACGGTGCTGCAAGAACATGGAGCAGTGTGTGTGAGTGGATCGAGAGGGCTGTTTGCATGATTATTCTCCTTCAATGCCAACACCCTAACCGGCAATATTGCGGTGCACCATAGATTATGTGGCAATGCAGCATTGCGATCTGTGCATATGTTGGAAAAGACCCCGTGAGGTCAGGAGAAGCGGCGAACGCCTTCACGCAGAGCCAGGACAATCTGCTGTTCCGTCGTGCCACCGGGGCCGTCCATATGACGGGACAGCACCAGATAGAGCATATCGACATGCAGACCGACGAGATCGTACTGCTTCGTCGTCAGTTCTGTCCGCCCTGTCAGGAAATCATGCAGGGACTTTGCCATGGCTGTCATCAGCGGATAGTTGAAAGATCCGCCGAGGGATTTGATGTCATAGGCTGCCCGCAGGGCTGACTGAATGAAGATGGCGACATCATCCCGGTGTGCCCGTGCGTAGCCAAGATCAGAACGCAGCTTTTTCAGCAGGCTGGCGGCTTCCACGACAAATTCATCCCGACTGGCCTGAATCACCGATTCCAGTTCATCAAGTTCCGCCGGAGTCATGGCGATATCAAAGCCGTTCTTCGTGTTTACCGACTTCTGTTTCAGCTCTTGCTGAGCCGGAATGACCTGTACATTACGCGCCATGTCTTCTGATCCTAACTCCGCCGTTCGTCGCCGTCATAGGGCATGGTCTTGCGCCGTCTGTCGGGACCGAAATAGCTGGGTGCATTGATAAAGCATCGGGGGCGGGCAATGACCGAGACAAGTCGGGCATAAAACCCCTTGGCCGTAAAGGGCTTGGCCAGAAATTCGGTTACCCCGTTGTCGCGTGCATCGGCGACAAAGGGTTCTTCAGAGTGACCGGTCAGCATGATGACTGGTAAAAAGCGATTTGGCGAGGCAGAGGAGTTCCGGAGAAGGTCGAGGAACTCGACGCCGGTCATCGATTCCATTTGCCATTCTGTGATCAGGACATCCGTATTCTGTTTTTTGATCAAAGAAAGGGCTTCATCGGGGTTTCGTGTAACCTCAATGTTTGTCGCGCCGAGATAGCGCAAGGTATCTCCCACCATCTTGATCGACAGTTTATTGTCGTCGACGATGAGAAAACTGACCCTGCTGAAGTCAATCTTCTGTTTAATAAGCCTGTCTCCCGATGACGTCAGGCCCCGCCCCCAAAGCGTAGCCTGACTTTATCGACTGAAACTGAGTGAGTAAAGCAGTGTAGTCGGTCAGGAATGTCCGACAAAACATATAAAAACAGAGGGTTAGGGCTGTCCTGAATATCCCGCTCCGGAAATCGTGATCCAGGGAATAAGTTTTGTTCCGGAACGAAAACAGGCCCGCCACTGGCGAGCCTGTTCTGGCAATCAGTAGAAGCGATCAGGCTGCGGCGGCAGCTTCCGTCGCTTTGCGAATGCGCTTTTTCAGACGACGCAGATTGTCATCCAGCTTTGCATCAGCGGTATCCAGAATAAAGGCGTCGATGCCGCCTTTATGTTCAATCGAACGAATGGTTGAGACGGCAACGCGCACACGAACCAGTTCTTTCAGAATTTCGCTGAAAAATGAAATGACCTGCAGGTTCGGCAGGAACCGGCGGCGGGTCTTGTTGTTCGCATGGCTGACGTTATTGCCTGTCAGCACGCCTTTGCCTGTGAGGTTGCAACGACGCGACATTGCGATCTCCTTAAAAAACGATGATGAGCGGATGAACCGCAAAACGAGCAGGGGTTCTAAGGCGCGGTCAGGCGGCTGTCAAGCTGTCCGGGAGATCAATGACGTGTTTGTCCGTTGCCGGGATCAAGAAATGCCTGTTCCGCGATAGCACGGAGTTTTTGCCGTTCTTCTTCCGTCAGGCTGTCGAGGCTGGATTGCCTGGCCCTGTGGACTGACATGGCATTGCGGATAACGGCCCGGCGATCAAGGTCATCCTGAGACGGCATGCGAAATACCTCGACCTCGACATCCGGTGTCGGCGGGACTTTTGCGGGAACGGTTCCCGCTGTTGCCTCAGCCGGGGCTTCGATATCTTTCAGCCCGAGCAGTTTTCCAATGAGTTTTCCAAAGCTCAACAGACTATCCCGAAAATTTTCCGTACAACGTCGTACGGTGATTGAACTGTAGCATTTGCCGTGAATAATTTCACGTTATGCTTGGCAGAAATAAATCTTGCCGGATTCACGAATGCGGAGACGATCAGAATGAAATTCAGGGCAGCACTTCTCAACTTTGATGGCAGCGATATTGTTGTCTGTCAGGTGACCCAGAAAACGATTGATGACCTTGAGGCCGCGAAAAATGCGATTCGGTACTTTCAGGCACTGTTCCCCGGTCGCAAGACGATCATAACGGCCGAAGATGATTATGGTCGCTGGATCTATCTGGGGAACCGGGAGATTTGCGAAGCGCTGAACGATTTCGATATTGCTGACGACGACTGGGAGACCTACGAAGTCGAGAACTGAGTATCTGTGACCTTCGCTAGGTGATAATCCAGTCTTTCAGAATGCCGGTTACCTCTTCCGGGCGTTCCATCGGTGTCAGATGGCCAGCCGTCTCAACAACATGCAGGCTGGCCCCCGGAATTGCCGCCGCAATTTCTTCATTCCAGGGCAACGGTGTTGCCTTGTCCTGCCGGCCACAGATGACCACAGTCGGAATGCTGATCCCTGGCAGCAGGTCACGCCTGTCAGAGCGGCTCATGATCGCTTTCTGTTGCCGGATGTAGGTCTCCAGCCCGACACGCTCTGCCATCGCGTCAAAGGCCTGCATAAGCCCGGCATCATCATGCCGGGACGGATGGATATAGGCATCAAGCGATTGCTGCTTGATGGCGTTGAAATCGCCACCGGCAGCGGAGGCCAGAAAATTACGCCGCCATGCCATGCGGTCGGCATCATCCGCCCGTGCGGTCGTGTCCAGCAGGGCGAGGTGAGTCAGCCGCTCCGGGGCAAAGGACAGAATTTCAAAAGCGCAGTAGCCGCCCATCGACAGTCCGGCGAGGGCAAACCGCTCCGGGGCATTGTCGAGAACCCGGCGCGCCATCGTGTGAATGTCTTCATCGGAACGGGTATCGCCGACAATGATATCTGCATGATCGGCCAGATGATCTGTCTGGTGCTGCCAGAGAGCATCATCGTTCAGCAGCCCTGCCAGCAGGACAAGTGTGGGTTTTGCCATGATCAGACCTCGATAACTTCTTCACCATCATCCCAGCGGACGCGATACAGGTCGGTGCGTCTGTTATCCCAGTTCTGGGTTGTGCCGCGGTCCTTGTGCTGACGTAACAGATCAAGGCTGAGATCATGGATGATCATCATCTCTGTGTTCGGCGTGCATTCCGCGGCGATACCGTCACGGTCGAAGGCGATGTCGGAAGGGGTGAGGATGCAGGATTGGGCATAATGCATGTCCGCAGCCTCGACATTCGGCAGGTTTCCGATGGCGCCGGCCATGGCGATATAGATTTCATTCTCGACACAGCGGGCCTGTGCGCAGTAGCGCACCCGCATATGGCCGGAACGCATATCTGTGTTGTAGGGCACGAACATGATCGTTGCGCCTTTTTCGGCGGCTACACGGGTCATTTCCGGAAATTCGATGTCATAGCAGATCGATATGCCGATCTTGCCGCGGTCCGTATCAAAGACACGTACCTTGTCGCCGGCGCTGACGCCCCACCATTTGGCTTCTGACGGGGTGATATGGACCTTGTACTGCTTGTCGATGGTGCCGTCGCGGCGGAACAGAAAAGCGACGTTATAGAGCTTGTCGTCCTCGATCATCAGATGTGTACCGCCGATGATATTGACGTTGTAACGCAGAGCCAGGTCGGCAAACAGATCAAGGTAACGGTCGGTATAGCGATCCAGTTTCCGCGCCGCCTTTGCCGGGTTTGGTTCCTTGTACAATCCCATCAGCTGGGTTGTGAGAAGCTCCGGAAAGACGACAAAATCACTGCGATAGTCTGAGGAGGTATCGACGAAATACTCAACCTGACGCGCAAAATCGACGAACTTCTTGATTGGTCGCATCTGATACTGAACGACACAGATACGAACGATCCCGCTGTCCGCGACGCTGGCCTTGTCCATCATGTAGTCGGGGTTCTGCCAGACCATCAGGGTGGCATGTCCCATCGATTCGACATCTTCGGGAAGATAGTTCCTCAGCACCTGATTGAATTCGAAGCCGTTTGACAGCTGGGCGGTCAATACGGGGTCGGTGAGGGTGCGTGAATGAACCTGTTCGCAATACTCTTCCGGCGACATTTCCTCGGCATAATTGCAGTAGCCGGGGATGCGTCCGCCGATAATCATGCCTTTCAGATTAAGCCGGGTAACAACAAGCTTGCGGGCATCATACAGACGGCGCGCCAGTTTCTGGCCCCGGAAGTCCGGGTTTACCGCAATATCAATGCCGTACAGATATTCACCTTTCGGATCGTGGTTGCCAATCAGCCCGTCATCGGCAACTTCGTTGAAGGTATGCTGGCGGATGACCTGTTCTTCATTGACGATCAGGCTGGCGGAGACAGCGATCAGCTTGCCTTCGAACTCCACCCCGATCTGACCGGCTGAGAACCGTTTCAGCTGAGCCAGAAAATGCTCCCGCTCCCAATGGGGAATATCTTCGCCGAAGGCAGATTTCTGCACGGCGACGACGCTTTCGTAGTCACTCTGGCGCAGGCGCCGGACATGCATTTTCTTCTCAAACTTCTTCAGAAGCGTCTTGTTGGTTTCGTGACTGCTCTTGCGCTTGGTCATAATCCGATGGCTTTCTTCAGGTGGGGCGGAGCGCACCGTCTGCGATGGCTCCTGCCAGGGTTTTTTCGGCTTCTGCGGCTTCCTGCTGGCGGCGCCACATTTTTGCGTAAACGCCGTCTGTTTCCAGCAGTTCGCTATGTGCTCCGCGTTCAACGATGCGTCCGGCTTCCAGCACCAGTATTTCATCTGAATCAATGATGGTGGAGAGCCGGTGGGCAATAACAAGTGTTGTCCGGTTCGCTGATACTTCGCGCAACGATGCCTGAATTTCCCGTTCGGTCTGGCTGTCGAGAGCGGATGTCGCCTCGTCAAACAACAGAATATCCGGTTTCTTCAGAATGGTTCGGGCAATCGCGACGCGCTGTTTTTCACCGCCGGACAGTTTCAGTCCCCGCTCGCCGACCTTCGTGTCATAGCCTTCTGGCAGGCTGCTGACGAAATCGTGGATGCGGGCCAGTCTGGCTGCTTCCTCCACTTCTTCCCGGCTGGCGGCTGGGCGACCGTAGGCGATATTATAGTAGATGCTGTCATTAAACAGCACTGTATCCTGCGGCACGATTCCAATTGTGGCCCGCAGGCTTTTCTGTGTGATGTCGCGGATGTCCTGACCGTCAATTGTCACCACGCCGCCATCCACGTCGTAGAATCGGAACAGGATGCGGGAGATGGTGGATTTTCCGGCACCACTGGGGCCGACAATCGCGGTGGTCCTGCCCGCGGGGACGATGAAATCAACACCATGCAGTATCTGCCGATTGCTCTCATAGGAGAACGTGACGTTCCGGAAGGCCACTTCGCCGCCGCTGACAGTCAGTGCAGGTGCATCCGGTTTGTCCGATATCTCCGCATCTTCGCGCAGCAGACTGAACATGGACTCCATGTCGGCCAGTGACTGTTTGATTTCGCGATAGACGAACCCAAGGAAATTCAGCGGCAGATAAAGCTGGATCAGATAGGTGTTCACCAGCACGAAATCGCCAACCGTCATTGTGCCATCAGCGACTCCCTGACCGGCCAGGATCATCACCACCGTCAGGCCAACGGCGATGATCGCCCCCTGACCGATATTGACCAGCGCCAGCGAGGTATTGCTGAGGACCGAGGCATGTTCATAGTCCCGAAGGGAGGCGTCGAAGCGGCGGGCTTCATGCTCTTCATTGCCGAAATATTTTACGGTCTCGAAATTGAGCAGAGAATCAATGGCCTTGGTATTGGCTTCCGAGTCCTTTTCGTTCATCCGGCGCCGGAACTTGATCCGCCATTCCGTCACGACCAGCGTGTAGGCGATGTAGGCCATGATCGTCAGAAAGGTGACGATGGCGAAGGAAATATCATACAGCCAGATCAGAATGCCGCAGACCATCAGCACTTCCAGCAGGGTCGGCAGGATATTGAACAGCATGAAGCGAAGCAGGAAGTCGATCCCCTTCACGCCGCGTTCAATGGCCCGGCTGACGCCGCCGGTCTGACGTTCGAGATGGAAGCGGAGCGCGAGAGCGTGAAGATGCTCAAAGGTTTTCAGAGCGGATTGCCGAATGGCCCGTGCGGCAACTTTGGCAAAGAAGAAATCCCGCATTTCGCCGAAAGCCAGCGCCAGTACCCGGGCCACTCCATAGCCGATAATCAGCAGCACAGGCACAGCGAGAATTGTGGTTACGCCGGCAGCGGGACTGAGCTGGTCGACCGCTTCCTTGTACAGCATCGGCGTATAGACGTTGGCGACCTTGGCGATGGCCAGCAGCGACAGGGCCACCACGACCCGCAGCCGCAGTTCGAACGAGTCCTTGGGCCAGAGGTAAGGCAGCAGCGTCCGTATGGTCTGCAGATCATTCCGGGGGCGTTTGTCGCCGGTATCAGGGCGAGGGGGTGACATATGGAACTGAGCCGTTGTTCTTGATGGTTCGGGGCATGTGGGGATTACCGGCCACGGGCACAATCAGAACGCCCGAATGGACGGTCACGTCCGGGGCGCCCGTCAGACGACCCCTATTTATCTTTCGGCCGGTTTCCAAACAGGCCGGACACGATCGGACTGAGGCGGCGCTTGGGCTCTTCCTGTGGCCGAATGCCTTCGGGAATTGGCGGCAGACGATCTTCTTCAGATATCGTCGGGCTGTTGTCTGCCGGTGGTGGTGTCACTGTCGCCGTCTTCTCCTCAGCCGGTTTGCGGTCGGTGTCCCGGGGGGGTGTCGGCGTGACGGTCGGGAAGGGGGATCCTTCGCGGGGTAATGTCTGTGACGCCAGCAGTGGACGGGTCGGTGGGGCAGGCCGTGTGTCCTGTGCTGAACTGGTTGTTGTGGTCTGCGCCGCTCGTTGTGGTGCCAGCTGTGGTTCGCGGCGTGTCGGGAACGGAACAGGCCGCGGGCTGGCAGATTGTTCCTCTCCACCGTCGCGACCATTGGCTTCGTCAACAGCCTGCAGGGCAGCTGCAATTTCGGCGAGTGCCCGTCGGGCTTCATCCCGTTGCGGATCGCGCGGCATTTCCGGTTCCGGCTGGTTTTCCGGTTCAGCGGTAACTTCTGCGACTGGTTTTGGCGGCTGCGGGGCAGGGTCCGGAGCCCGCTCACTGGTAACATGCGGTGGTGCGGCTATAGGAGCAGGCGCGCGCGGTATCGGGCGCTCAACGGCTGCCGTCCAACCCCCGCCGGGAACCGGCGGCAGTTCGGTTTTCTCCTCGGGTTCCGGTTCGGCCTGAGGTGCCTTTTCGGTTACGGGTTCGGGAGCAGGCTTCGGTTCCGGTGTCTCCACCGGTTTGAAAGCCGGTTCGGGTGCCGGTGCAGCTGGTGCCGCCTCGGGCTGGGGCATCGTCCGTTTCAGCAACAGGTCGAGCTTGCCGAGATTTCCGCGCTCTACCAGACGGGTGATCAGGCCTTCACCTTCGACGCTGCGCAGTTCCTTGAGCAGATTGGCGAAGTTTTCACGAAATTCTTCGGCCAGAGGCAGCGCCTTGCTGTCCTGCTTCAGTGTCGCGGCGATCTTGCGTTCCAGTGGTTCGGTCCCGCCGGAGGTGTTGAGAATGCAGCGGAAGAAAACCCAGCGGTCGCCCTGACCAAAACGCTGCCAGGCAGAGGCATACTGGGCATTGTCGATCAGCTTCAGTTCAACAGCGAGATGAGCAACCAGCGGGTTCAGCTCGTCGATCAGATAACTGATCAGCGGAAACAGCTCCGCCCGCTTGGCGGAAGTCCGGCTCTCAACCAGGGTGCGTGCCTCAACTTCTGCCTGATCCGCAGCACGCTTGGTCTGCCAGTGCAGTTGTTTCAGCGCAAAGTTGTTTTCACGCAGGGCTGAGCCCAGTTGCACATAGCCGATAATCAGCCAGAGTGCTGCGGGGGGGCCGAAAGCGGCAGCAACAAAAGCGGCGAGGTCAACAAATGGCAGGTCGAGTAGCGACTGCCAGGTAATCCGGAACTGTACATAGGATGCCGCGGCGCCCAGCCAGATGGCGCTGATCAAGGCGCCGATTGCAAAAATTGCCCGCACTGATGGTCTCTCCCTCGCTGGCAACCGAATGCCAGAAAAATTCAAATTCATGACCAGTATAGGTCATCAGCAGCGGCAACGTCCATGCACAGCAGACTCTGGCCGGGAGCTTGACGGAGAGGCGGTTCAGCGCTAGGTAAAGGTCATGTTTGATCAGTCCTTCCGGAAACAGGTCCTCGGCGGCCTCATTCGAATTACAGGCCCGGCACTCGTTTGAGCGCCGGGTATTTCTGATTCGTCTTTTCCGGAATTTTTTTAAGGACTGCGCATCATGCAACAGCGCACATTCGCCGACCAGACCACTTCTGACACCGTCAGCCCTCTTGCAACGACAGCCTGCTTCGCTGTCCGCGCCAATGCTGAACCGGGTGTCGTCCCCCGCGTCCTCGAACTCTTTGCCAAACGGAACCTCGTTCCCACACGGCTTTATGCCGTACAGGAAGGCAGTGACTCCGTCGTTATCGACATTCAGATGGCAAATATGCTGCAGCCGGAGCGAGAGTATCTGGCGGCCTGCATGCGGCAGATCTATGATGTCTGCACCGTGCTGACTTCTGAGAAGGCAGCGGTTATCTGATCAACCGGAGGCCTGGGTGAGCTATCTCGACCGAATTGCCGAAGCGAATAACTGGAAACAAGATGGCTATCGGCCCCTGCTGGTTGACGGCCACGAACTCGGGCAGACATCCGATGCTTTTGCCGCCAGTCTGGAGAAGTATCCGGATGTCTTTGTTATCGAACCGAATGCAGTCAGGCTGGCTGACGGGCTGTCATCTTATGATGAGCGGACCGAGGCCATCGCAGCCTGCCTGAACGATATCCGCCAAACCCGGGGCATTCACGGATGGCGGAACGAGAATTATCCGGTGGGACGTACCTTTGAACGGCCGGTGTTCGAGATCGAACGGGCAGCGGTTCCCTTACTTGGGACGCGCGGATATGGCGTCCATATGAACGGTTATGTCCGCAAGGATGGCGGATTTTTCATGTGGATCGCCCGTCGCAGCCTGCAAAAGGCGACTGCACCGGGCAAGCTCGATCAGATGGTCGGTGGTGGCCAGCCTGCCGGCCTGTCGGTTCGTGACAACCTGATCAAGGAATGTGGTGAGGAAGCGGCGATCCCCCGCGATCTGGCGGAAATGGCAAGACCGGTCAGCGCCATTACCTATCGTTGCGTCCGGCCCGAAGGCTTCCGGTGGGATCTGCTCTGGTGTTACGATCTTGAACTGCCTGCGAGCTTCGTGCCTGTGGCGGCAGATGGCGAGGTTGATGAATTCATGCTGATGAATATCAATGATGTCGCAGCCGGTATTCGCGAGACAACGGATTACAAGTTCAATTGTGCACTGGTCATCCTTGATTTCCTTATACGCCACGGGTTTGTTGAAGCGGATGATCCGGATTACGAGCATCTGGTGACGGGCCTGCATCCCCGGTTCTAGACCTGTTGGTCTTCCTGGTTTTCGGGCTTTTTCCGGTCTGGCTGGTTGGGCGCTTATCAGAAAAGCAGTCACTTTATTGTAGGCCAACCGTTGTCAGGTTTCGTAAGATAGTGGCTGTCTGTAACGGCGGAGGGGTGTCCGATGTGGCGGCGGTTCGTATTTCTTGTTTCAGTGTGCCTGGTAGCAGGCACAGTATCCAATGGTTCGGTAGCTGCGGAAGACAGCCATATCGGTATCGTCAAGGAAGTCTCGGGTGACGCGAGGATTGAGCGAAATGGCTCATCACTGGCGGCAGAGACCGGCATAAAAATACAGAATGGTGACAGGCTGATGACCGGGGTTGATTCCACGATGGGCGTCACCTTCCGGGATGGCTCGCTGATGTCCATGGGGCCGGACGCCCTGCTTGAGATGGATGAACTGATCTATGAGCCACAGCAGGGCAAGGTTTCGATGATTGCCAGCTTATTACAGGGAA
Source organism: Alphaproteobacteria bacterium HT1-32 (assembly GCA_009649675.1). NCBI lineage: Bacteria > Pseudomonadati > Pseudomonadota > Alphaproteobacteria > Alphaproteobacteria bacterium HT1-32. The sequence goes on from WJPL01000002.1 coordinate 252,349, forward strand.
CTTTCGCGCATGTTTCCGGTGGCATTGGCAGACTGAAGCCGGAAGCTGTCAGTTTCAAGACACCGACTGCGACGATTGGCATTCGCGGCACGCGCTTTGTGGTGAGGGTTCCATGATGAACTTTCGGACAGTTTGCTCCGTATTCCTTGCCTCGTCCCTGCTCGGCGGATGTGTTGGTGATGTCGATTTCGCCGAAATTGAGACATTGCCCCGCCCGGAGCCCGGTTTTCAGCGGAGCCTTGGTGAGGCCTATCTGGCTTATTCGCGGGTAGAGGCGGGAGAATACGACCGCGCTGATGCAAAGATGTTTGCGGCGAAGGCAGTCAAAGCCTTTGCCAATGATCAGGTTCTGCCAACGAAAGTTGAAGACCGCCGGATTGGCGCGGATCAGTCCGGAGATCTGCTGAAAGCCTATGATGATCTGCTGTCTGCATTTGCCGCCGCCGGCCGAACGCTGGCGCCGGATGACATGGCGGCTGCACAGGCGGCCTATGACTGCTGGTTGCAGGAACAGGAAGAAGGCCATCAGCCGGCTGATATTCTGGCATGTCGCACGAAATTTGAGGCATCTCTGGCCGCAGCCAGCGAGAAGTTTCAGGCGACACTTGTGGTGTTGCTTGAACAGGATGGCGGGAAGGCTGGTGCGGTCACGGTGAATAATGCCGGTAGTGAACTGTTGCTTAACCGGCCACGTCAGGCGGTCAGTGCAGCTGACGGGAAGGTGCCGGCAGAGGCCGGTGTCCTGACAGATGCCGAAGTGAACACACTTTTTGGGGCAGCTCTTGGAGCTGTGCCGGAAGCGCCGTTGTATTTCACCCTCTATTTTCAGACCGGATCAAACGAGCTGACGGCGGAATCGGCTGCGATGCTGCCATCAATTATTGAGACAATTACCAGGCGGGCGACACCCGATATTTCGGTAATTGGTCATTCCGACAGGGTTGGCCGGGCCGAAGTGAATGCACGCCTGTCGCTGGTCCGGTCCCGTTCTGTCGCGGATATGCTTATTGCCCGGGGTGTCGCGCCGGAGATTGTCGAAGTGACATCGTTTGGTGAGAGCGACAATGCGGTTCCGACAGACGATAATGTTCCGGAACCGGCAAACCGGCGGGTCGAAATTTCGGTTCGCTGAGGAGAGCGTTTATCCCGGCAGACCGGCCATTCTGCGTATGTCGTCTGGCTGGTGGCCCGCGGCACGCAGGGAGCGGAGATCTGGCGCGCCGGCACGTTTTGCCAGCCGTTTCCCGCTGTCATCATGCAGGAGGGGATGGTGATGATATTCTGGTGTCGGCAACTCCAGCAGCGTCTGTAGTAACCTCTGGATATGTGTGGCGCTGAACAGGTCTTCGCCCCGGACGACAAGTGATATGTCCTGTGCGGCATCGTCCAGGGTGACGGCAAGATGGTAGGAGTTGCGGATATCCTTGCGGGCCAGGACGACATCTCCGGCTATCCCGTAATCAGCTGACTGTGTTCCGGCCAGACGGTCCGTCCAGTTCAGGTTTCCGGCAATTTCCGATGCCCTTTGGATATCGAGCCTCAGGGCATGTGGTTCATTCTCCCGGATCCGCTGCGATGCTTCTTTTTCGGACAAGGCTTTGCAGGTTCCGGGATAAACCGGACCGTCCAGCCCGTGTGGCGCTCCACCCGCTGCTTCTATCTCTGTCATGATCTGTTTTCGTGTGCAGAAGCAGGGATAAAGCAGCCCGCGTGCTTTCAGAGAGGTGAGGGCTTCCTCGTAGGCAGTCGTTCTGTCGGATTGCCGCAGAACGGGACCGTCCGGTGTGAGGCCCAGCCAGTGGATATCTTCAAGAATGCTGTCGACAAATTCTTCCCGGCAGCGGCCCGCATCAATATCTTCAATACGAAGCAGGAATTTTCCTCCGGCCTTTTTTGCTTCCCGCCAGGCGAGCAACGCCGAATAGGCGTGGCCAAGATGAAGATGACCGGTTGGGCTGGGGGCGAAACGGGTTACAATCATTTCCGAAATATATCGCATCGCTGATGCTAAACACACATATGTAGAACAGATGGCTGAAAAAATGACTTCATTAACAGGGCCGGAGCGCCTGCCGGCTGACGGCACGAAAGCCGATAGCGTGGTGGTGTTGCTGCACGGCCTTGGTGCGGATGGTGCAGACCTGATCGGGCTGGCCCCGGATTTTGCGCGGCTGCTGCCACGAACGGCTTTTCTGTCGCCGGACGCTCCCGACCCCTGTGATATGGCACCCTATGGCCGGCAATGGTTCAGCCTGCTGGATCGTACGCCGGAGGTGGTGGCGGATCTGGTGGCTGCGGCCTCACCGGTGGTCGAGGGTTATCTGGCATCGGTACTGAAACGCTTTGACGTGACGCCTGACAGGCTGGCGCTGGTGGGGTTTAGTCAGGGCACAATCATGTCATTGCAGGTAGCTTATCGTTTGCCGCATGAACTGGCCGGTGTGGTCGGATTTTCCGGCGGACTTGCCGGTTCCGATATGCTCGGGAAAGAAGTTACGGCCCGTCCACCGGCCTTGCTGGTACATGGGGAAGCCGATGATGTTGTGGTTTTTGACCGGATGCTTGCAGCGGCAGAAGCCCTGCGCGCTGTCCGTGTTGATGTGCAGACACTGGCCCGCCCGGGCCTGGGGCACGGTATTGATGAGGCAGGCATCAGGGCTGCCGGAAATTTCCTGCTTGAGCGGCTTGGATGACTGCTGATTTTGTAGTTGGCTGTCGTAATACCGCAACATATAGTATTTAGACAAGTGAGCGTTTCGGGAACAATCGGGGACGCATAAGACAGCGTAGAAAAAGGTGATCGCAGCAACTCATAATTGGCCTGCTCTCGTTCTTAACGCGGATTTTCGTCCGCTCAGTTACTTTCCGCTGTCCCTGTGGTCATGGCAGGAGACGGTGAAGGCGGTTTTCCTCGACCGTGTCAATGTGGTTGAGGAATATGACCATGCCGTCAGTTCCCCCTCCTTTGAAATGCAGTTGCCCAGCGTCATCAGCCTCAAGGAATTCGTTCCGATGTCGCGGCGGCCGGCATTTACCCGGTTCAATGTCTTTCTGCGTGACGGTTTTGCCTGTCAGTATTGCGGCGGCTCTTTTATTGCGCCGGAACTGACATTTGATCATGTCGTTCCGCGTTCCCGGGGGGGACGAACGACCTGGGAAAATGTTGTGACCTCCTGTTCGCCCTGCAACTTGCGGAAAGGGAACCGGATGCCTGATCGCTGCGGTATGCAGCCGATAAATCCTCCGGAACAGCCTTCGGCCTGGCATCTGCAACAGCAGGGACGGGCCTTTCCGCCGAACCATCTGCATGAACACTGGCGTGATTATCTGTACTGGGACAGCGAACTGGAGCCCTGAGCCTCAGGCTTCCGGATGGGTCTGAAAAGGTCAGACGCGTTCCGCCAGCCAGATCGCGAGTTTTGAGACTTTCTTCACTCCGGCCGTCAGTACTTCATATCCCGGTGCATTTTCGGCGTCATTGGCGAGGCCGGTGTCGCGATGCTCCAGTTCTTCCGCACGGAATTCCTCGATATGTGACCGCAGGTCTGCCTCGCTGTCATCCAGTTCTGCTGCCTGGGCGGCGTAATGTTCGTCGATGACTTCTTCCACAGCAACGGTGCAGGCCATCGCCGCCTCACGCCCCATCAGGGCGGTGGCAGCACCAAGGGCAAAGCCACCGACATGCCAGAGCGGCTGAAGCAGTGAAGGACGTACGCCCCGGTCACCAACGGTTTTGTTGAAATAGTCGAGATGCTTCTGTTCCTGATCGGCCATATGCTGGATCAGGGGACCATCTGCCGTGTTGCCAAGCACTGCAATCTGGCCGGCATAAATGCGTTTCGCACCATACTCTCCGGCCTGGTCGACCCTTATCATCCGCTTGATTTTCTCATCCCGGGAAATATCACCGGGCAGGGGGCGGCTGCTTGTCATCGTAAACCTCCGGGAAGTCGCTTCGCGGCACAGCAGAAAGCAAGGACAGCCAGAAGCAGCGAAGCAATGAAATTATAGCTCGCCATCGACAAACCAAACATCGACCAGGGAACTTCGTCGCACCGGACGATCGGATTGTTCAGAATTTGTGCGCGGAAATCTTCAAAGGAACCAGTGTTCAGGGTTGCGCTGCAGTCGCTGGTGCCTTCCCACCACTGCTGTTCGACGCCATGATGGAAGCCTGCGATGGCAGCACCCGTAAGCAAGGCCAGCCCGCAGATCATCAGTGCAGGGCGGCGCAGATGGGCCGGGGTGAGGGGCAGTGCGGCAAGGCACCCTACCGCCAGTACGATCCAGTGTGGAACACGCTGATACAGGCAGAGTACACAGGGATTCAGCCCGCCCAGATACTGGGAGCCATAGGCAGTTCCCAGAGCAACAGCGCTGCAGGTAGCCAATATGATCAGGGGCATTCGATGGGACTGCATCATAGAGCGTATTTGAGCACGACAAATCCGCCGATCAAGCCGATAAAGAAGATCACGGTGATCAGACCAAGGCGTTTTTCAATGAATTCGCGGATCGGATCGCCAAATTTCCACAGCAGGGCGGCAACCAGGAAAAACCGTGCCCCGCGGGAAATCGCGGAGGCCAGAATGAAGGTCCAGATATCGAGACTGACAACACCGCTGGCGATGGTAATGACCTTGTAGGGGAACGGAGTCAGCCCGAAGAAGGCAACGATCCAGGCACCCCATTCTTCATAACGGCCCTGAAAAACCGAGAATTTGTCCATATAGCCGTAGAATTCAACGACGGGCTGCCCGATCTGTGCCCACAGGGTGAAGCCGATGAAATACCCCAGCAAGCCACCGGCTACTGATGTTATTGTGCAGATTGCAGCGATTCTCCAGGCCCGTTCCCGTTGTGCCAGAACCATCGGGATCAGCAGGACATCTGGCGGAATGGGAAAGAGCGAGCTTTCAATAAAGGAGATAAAGCCCAGCGCCGCATCTGACCGTTTGTGGCCAGCAAGCCGCATGGTCCAGTCATATAGCCGTTTCAGCATTCAGTAGATCCTGTGGAGCAGTGTCGGAGGCAGCAGCCGGATGTGGCCAGGGGTCAGTCGTCAGTCGTCTTCTTCTTCCCGCCGGGCCATTTCTGCCTTGCGGTCCTCGTCCTGTTTGTGGGCTTCTTCAATCGCCTTGTCGTAGTTGTTGATGACCGCACCCACCACAAGGTTGATCAGCAGAAAGCCGGAAACAACCATCCATGAAACATGGTAGAAGGTAACCCAGCCCGAGAGGTCGGAATGAACCTGCAACAGGTTGTAGCGCAGGTCGGTCCAGTCTTCGCCGGTGAGGATACGGAACAGACTGAACATGGCCTCGCCAAGATCGCCATAGGGATCTGGCTGTGTCGGATTGAGTTCCGCATTGGGTGATACCGCATAGCTCGGATTACGAAACATGCTGACGCCAACCACGGCATAGACATACATGAAGATGAAGAACAGCGCGCCGGAATAAACCAGAGACTTGATTGATTTCAGCAGGACCGTGGTGATCAGACGCAACTCCTCGATCGCCCGCAATGCCCGGAATACGCGAAGGACACGCAGGGCGCGGAGAACGGATACATCAGCGCCGGAGACGGCTGCTTCGGGAATCAGGGAGACCGTAACGATGAAGATATCAAAGTAGTTCCAGCCGTCGGTAAAATACTCTTTGTAGGATTCCCGGCCGAGAAAACGGATGATCAGTTCTACAACAAAAAACAGAATGATTGATTGCTGTATGAAAGTTATCTCCGGACTTCCGTGCGATAACTCGACGCCAATCAGCACTGCATTGATGACAATAACAATCACTGCGGCCTGATCAAAGATCGGGTGCCGGACCATACGCTGGCAAAAATTAGATCGCATGTTTGAGACACCACCCCCTGTTATTCATTCTTCGCTTATAGCCGGGAAGCAGGGGCGCACTCAACCGACACTTGGCGTATCAATTTGGTTACATTGCAGTGTTGGGTTGACCGATTGCCTTTGAAAGCTAATATCCGCGCGTCGCAGCCCCCGTGGTGGAACTGGTAGACGCGTCAGACTCAAAATCTGATGTCCGCAAGGACGTGTCCGTTCGAGTCGGACCGGGGGCACCAAACTTCTTCCTGCCGATTACTGCCCGGCCGGAAGTTCCGCGATCAGCTTCATGGAGTCAGTGAAGCCTTTTTCGGCAGCCAGCGAAATCAGGCGATATCCGCGGTCCAGTTCTTTCGGACCACCTTTGCCCTCGACCAGCATGACGCCGAGGTTATGCAGTGAAGGGATGTGACCCTCTGCGGCGGCCATCTCGAACCAGAAGCGTGAGAAACGGGTGTCTTTCCTGACGCCGTCTCCATCCCTGAACAGAGAGCCAAGCTTGTACATTGAAGGCGTATGACCGCGGTCTGCGGCCCATTCGAGCATTTCCGTCCATTCAACCGCACGGGCCCCGGCGGTGCGTAACCGCGCGGACAGGTCGTAGGCGGCTTTTGCGGAAGACGGGTTCTTCGCCTGTAGCCGCAGGGCTGCAAGTTTCTGACTGACATGTCCTGACGGCGCAGGTTTGCGAATTTTTTCTGCTGTGACCTGCTTTGGTGCAGCGGCGGGCTTCCCGGTGCCGACAGTCAGGGATGCTGTAACTTCAGCTTCCGTCACGGCAACCGGGGGGACAGGCTTGATCCGCGGTTCGGCAATCGAAGGCTTTACGGTTGCAGCCTGTGCAACCTGCGGGGTCGGGGGAGGGGCGGCCACATCGCCGACAACCCTTGCCTGTTTCAGTGCCTCGCTGACCCAGGCTTCAGAATGGGCTGCCGTTTCGGCCTGAACGTCGATATTCGCGTTCGGGATTTGCTGTTGCGGTTTTTTGACGATCGGCAGGTAGACGGTTGCCTGCGGTTTTGCGAGTAACACAGGCTGTTCGGGCAGGCGTGACGCCACGACACCGGCTGCTGTGGTGACAGCGATCAGTCCTACTGTTGCGGTACTCCAGAACGACGGCATTTTACTCTCTCCTGTAACCTGCCTACTACAAGTCTTCACGAAAGGTAAACCAAGATTCCTTGTTAAAAGGTTAACGTTAATTTTGAATGAATGCAGTAGATGCTGAAGACTCTGAAAAACCTTGTTGTTCAGACTACAGAGGTGATTAGAGTGTGGTAAATAAACTGTTAATTTTTGCTTTGCTGTCCTGATTAGGTTAACAGATTTCAGGCGGATTTGATCCATTACCCTTCCGAGTCGGAGCTGAAAATGAAATGTCTGGTTACGGGTGGCGCCGGTTTTATTGGCAGCCACCTGGTCGAACGGTTGTTGCGGGACGGTCATCAGGTTGTGGCTCTGGATAATCTGGCCGTCGGGCGGCTGGCCAATATCTCCCATTTGCAGGACCGTGATGACTTTCGCTTTGTGCAGGTTGATCTGCCTGACCTGGTGGCGGGTGATCCTTTGTTCGGGAATGTTGAGCGCGTGTTTCACCTCGGTGCGATGGCGGATATCGTTCCTTCCATTCAGCAGCCACTGGTCTATCACAGGGCGAATGTCGATGGCACAGCGGCGGTGCTGGAATGTGCCCGTGCGGCGGGGGTTGCCCGGTTTGTCTATGCTGCATCCAGTTCATGTTATGGCGTGCCGGATATCTATCCGACACCGGAAACCGCAGCCATCCGGCCCATGTATCCCTACGCGCTGACCAAATATATCGGTGAGCAGTATGTGATGCACTGGGAACAGACCTATGGCATGTCCAGTATTGCTTTGCGTTTCTTCAACGTCTTCGGGCCACGCGCCCGGACTTCCGGCACCTATGGGGCCGTCTTTGGGGTGTTTCTGGGCCAGAAGCTTGCCGGCAAGCCGTTCACGGTTGTCGGTGACGGTGAGCAGACCCGAGACTTCACTTACGTGACGGATGTTGTGGATGCACTGGTAACGGCAGCGGACAGCGATGTAACGGGTCGTGCCTTCAATGTCGGTTCCGGCGGCACTTACAGCGTAAACCGGCTGGTCGAACTGCTTGGTGGGGAAGTGACTTACATCCCCAAGCGACCGGGAGAGCCGGATTGTACCTTTGCCGATATTACCCGCATTCAGGCCGAACTTGGCTGGCAGCCAACCATCAGTTTCGAGACCGGGGTTGCACGGATGCTTGACCATCTCGATGACTGGCGGGACGCTCCGGTATGGGATCCGTCCAGTATTGCCTCGGCAACGTCGGACTGGTTCAAATATCTCGGCAAGGACAAGGCCCTCTGATGAGCGATGATGATGGTAAGGCCCTGACGAAAATCCAGACACTTGAAGGTATGGCCGCAGCCGCCGAACGGGTTCGCGCAGAGGGCCGGACCATCGCGCTGGCGCATGGTACCTTTGACCTTCTGCATATGGGACATGTCCGGCATTTGCAGGCTGCGGCAAGACATGGCGACGTACTGTTTGTCACGGTTACCTGCGATGCGGGCGTCAACAAGGGGCCGGGGCGCCCGGTCTTCACAGAACAGCTTCGCGCCGAGATGCTGGCGGCACTGGGTTGCGTGGAATGTGTTGCGGTGAACCCGGAAGCAACGGCCGTAAACGTCATCCAGTGCGTTAAGCCGGACGTCTATATCAAGGGGTCGGACTATGCGAATCCCGATGATGATATCACCGGCAAAATCCGGGATGAGCGGGATGCGGTTGAATCCCATGGCGGGCGAATCGAGTTTACAGATGACATCACTTTTTCGTCCTCGACCCTGATCAACCGCTATCTGGATGTCTTTGACCCGGTGCTGCGTGAATATCTCGACCGCAAGCAGAATGACGCGGTCGAGGAAGAGATCGACCGGCTGACGGCAGAGATCGCCGGATATCGTGTCCTGATTGTCGGTGACAGCATCATTGATGAATACAATTACGTTTTTCCGATGGGGAAGTCGCCGAAGGAGAACATGATTGCGACCCGTTACCGGGATAGCGAGGTGTTTGCCGGTGGTGTCGCAGCGGCGGCAAACCATATTGCTGAATTTTGTGAATCGGTTGAGATACTGACGGCTGTCGGCGATGACGGGTATGAGGATCTGACCCGCAAGTCATTGAAGCCGAATGTCTGGCTGCATGCCATCACCCGACCGGGAAAGCCGACAACCCGCAAGGCGCGCTATATCGACGACAGCTATATGCGCAAGCTGTTCGAAGTCTATCATATGGACGATACCCCTATGGAGGGGGAGCAGGAACGCCGCCTTGTTGATGAAATCGAGCGTCGGGCGGGAGACTTCGACCTTGTTATCGTTACGGACTTCGGGCACGGACTTATCACGTCCCGCGTCATTGACGCACTGTCCCGCTCGGCGAAGTTTCTGGCCGTCAATTGCCAGTCCAACAGCGCCAATCACGGCTATAACCTGATCACCAAGTATGACCGGGCTGATTACATCTGTATTGATGCGCCGGAAGCGCGACTGGCTGTTGCCGACAAATATGCGGATACGGAAAGCGTGGTGACAGAGTTGCTGCCGGCACGGATCGATTGCCCGAATTTTGTCGTGACACATGGCAAGCATGGCTGCATTGCCTGGAAACGCGGCGGGAAAGCGGCAAAGGTTCCGGCCTTTACCAAGACGGTTGTTGATACTGTCGGTGCCGGGGATGCCTTTTTTGCGGTGACAGCGCCTATGGTGGCGGCAGGTGCCCGGATGGAAACGGCCGGGTTTGTCGGAAATGCGGCGGGGGCGATGAAGGTTGGAATCGTCGGCCATCGTCAATCGATTGAAAAGGTTTCGCTGCTAAAGTTCATCCGAACATTGTTGAAGTGACGGAAGGCAGAATAATGGAACAACGCCAGTGGAATGTGATGGTTACAGGTGGCGCCGGGTATGTTGGCAGCCGTCTGGTTCCGAAATTACTGGAGGTCGGGCATAAGGTCACGGTGCTGGACCTGTATCTGTTCGGCCAGGATGCACTGGCGGAAAGCCGGGGGAACCCGAACCTGCGCGAAGTGCAGGGCGACCTGCGTGATATCAAGGCCGTCAAAGATGCGCTGACCGGCTGTGATGTGGTCATTCATCTTGCCTGTATCTCGAATGACCCGTCCTTTGAGCTGGATCCGGATCTCGGCAAGTCGATCAATTTCGATGCCTTTCAGCCGCTTGTCCGTGCGGCAAAGGAAGCCGGGGTGACTCGCTTCATCTATGCGTCCTCGTCAAGCGTCTATGGCATCAAGGATGAGGATAACGTCACCGAAAACCTGTCGCTGGAGCCGCTGACTGATTACTCCAAATTCAAGGCGATGTGCGAAGATGTGCTGGAGCGCGAGCGCGAACCGGGTTTTGTTACCCTGACAATCCGTCCCGCAACAGTTTGCGGTTATGCGCCACGTCAGCGGCTGGATGTAATCGTCAATATCCTGACCAACCATGCGGTCAACAATGGCCGGATCAAGGTGTTTGGCGGGCCGCAGAAACGCCCGAACCTGCATATCGAGGACATGACCGATCTGTATCTGCTGACCCTGCAACTTCCCGACGCGCAGATCGACGGCAAGATATTCAATGCCGGCTATGAAAACCATTCGGTTACCCGTCTGGCCGAGACGGTGCGCGATACGGTCGGTGGTGGTGTCGAGATTGTGGTCGAGCCGACAGATGACCTCAGGTCCTATCATGTGTCATCGGAACTGATTGGCCGGGAACTGGGGTTCCGCCCGAAATATACCATTGAAGATGCGGTGCGCGGTCTGGTGCAGGCTTTCAGCGACGGTCGTTTGCCGGGCAGCATGGATGATCCGCGCTATTACAACATCAAGACCATGCAACAGGTGAAGCTGAAGTGATTGATCCTGCCGTCCGACTGGCGCTGCATCGTGACATGTTGCGGGTGCGGCTGATCGAAGAGGCGGTGGCTGACCGGTATCATCTCGACAATGAAATGCGCTGCCCGGTGCATCTGTCCATCGGACAGGAAGCTGTTTCGGCCGGTGTTTGTCTTGCCCTGCGACGGGATGACCAGATTGTCACCACTCATCGTGGCCATGCGCATTATCTGTCCAAGGGTGGTGATCTGAATGCCATGCTCTGTGAATTTCATGGCAAGGCACCGGGCTGTTGCGGTGGTCGTGGTGGCTCAATGCATCTGTTCGACAGTGACGCCGGTGTTCTGATGAGCGCACCGATTGTCGCCAGTTCCATACCGGTAGGTGTGGGCGCGGCGCTGGGCATGAAGCAGGCGGGCAGCGATGCTGTTGCCGTCGTTTTCCTGGGTGATGCCTCGGTTGAGGAAGGTGTCTTTCATGAGAGTGCGAATTTTGCTGCCATCCGCAAACTGCCGGTGATTTTCGTTTGCGAGAATAATCTGTTTTCCGTCTATACCCCGCTCGACCAGCGCCAGCCCGACCGTCCTCTGACCGATCTGGCAGCAGCACATGGCCTGGCCTGTATGCAGGTTGACGGCAATGACTGTGAAGCAGTCTACAACGCGACAGCGAAAGCGGCGGCAGCTGCCCGTGCCGGGGAGGGAGCGACCTTCATCCTGGCTGATACCTATCGCTGGCGGGAACATTGTGGTCCCTATTACGACAATGATCTGGGCTATCGCAGCGTCGAGGAATTTGAACGCTGGAAATCGCGAGACCCGGTTGAAATGCAACGCAGCAGACTGGCGGAAGCCGGACTTCTTCAGGCTGAGGCAGAAACCCGGCTTGCGGCGGAAATAGCAGCCGAGATCGACCGTGCTTTTGAGTTTGCCCTGAACGCGCCTTTCCCGGATGCAGAGACAGCAGGTGATCATGTCTTCGCCTGATACAGATGACGATCAGCGACTGATTACAGGTGCCGAAGCCCTGCGCGAGGCAATGGATCAGTGCATGGCCGCGGACGAGCGGGTTTTCCTGATGGGGGAAGGTGCTGCCGACCCGAAGGGCATTTTTGGCACGACATCCGGGCTGGTTGAAACCTATGGCCCGGACCGTGTGATTGAAATGCCGGTCGCCGAGAACGGGCTGACAGGGATTGCCATTGGCGCGGCCCTGATGGGGCGGCGGCCGGTGATGGTGCATCAGCGGGTTGATTTCGCCCTGCTGGCACTGGAACAGATTTTCAACAATGCGGCGAAAGCCCATTACGTCACGGCTGGCAAACATACCGTGCCGCTGGTCATTCGCATGATCATCGGACGGGGCTGGGGGCAGGGGCCGGAACATTCGCAAAGCCTGGAATCGGTCTTTGCGCATTTTCCCGGCCTCAAGGTCGTCCTGCCGTCGACACCACGCGATGCAAAGGGAATGCTGGTTGCGGCTGTCCGCGATGATAATCCGGTCGTCATGCTGGAACATCGATGGACCCATTATACGACCGGCGACGTGCCGGAGGAACTTTATGAGATCCCGCTGTCCGGGCCATCGCATGTCCGGAAAGGGAACGATGTGACCATCGTCGCAACCTCCTACATGACCTATGAAGCCCGTGCTGCCGTTGATGCGATGAAGGCGGCAGGGGTTTCCGCTGACCTGTTCGACATGCGGGTTCTGCAGCCCCTCGACCTTGCGCCGGTTGTTGAGTCTGTCCGCCGGACAGGGCGGCTGATCATGGCTGATGTGGGCTGGAAAAGCTTTGGTGCGGGGGCTGAGATTGTTGCCTCTGTCGTGGAACAGGCCTTCACTGACATGAAGGCCGCACCGGTGCGACTGGGCCTGCCGGACCATCCGACACCTTCCAGCCGTTCGCTTGTGCCGGATTTCTATCCTTATTCAGGTGACATTGTTGCTGCGACGGCCAATATTATGGGGGCTGCGGACCGGTTGGGTCCGGTCGTGGCTGCGCTGGCAGAAGCCCGTGCGCAACGTCCCATCGATGTCCCGAACCCGGACTTCAAGGGACCGTTCTAGAAGAGGACGGAGGAAGAAAGTGAATGTGATGCTGAAACATGCGCCATCGCCTAAACGTCATATGAAGGTCCGGTATTCCTATCTGCCACAGCAATTCGGCGATATCGACGACCTCTGGGACCAGTTGAAAGCCTTTGTGCCAACCGGCGATTTCACGCTGGGCGGACCGCTTGAAGAATTTGAACAGCAATTTGCGGAACTGATCGGAACCCGCCATGCCATTGGCGTGGGGTCTGGCACCGATGCCCTGAAACTGCCGCTGAAATCGCTGGGGGTCGGGCATGGCGACGAGGTGATCACCACCGCCAATACCTTCATCGCGACAGTCGGGGCCATCAACGAGATTGGTGCGAGAACAGTTTTCGTCGATTGCGACGACACGTTCTGCATGGATGTCGATCAGCTGGAAGCGGCGATTACACCGCGGACAAAGGCGATCATGCCGGTGCATTTCACCGGTTACATGACGGATATGCCAAAGCTGATGGAAATCGCCGCCCGGCATAACCTCCCCATCGTTGAGGATGCCTGTCAGGCATTGCTGGCGGATATCGGTGGCAAGCGCTCCGGTACCTGGGGGGCGGCGGGTGGTTTCTCGCTACATCCGCTGAAGAACCTGAATGTCTGGGGGGATGGCGGCGTTATCGTTACCGATAATGACGAGATGAACGCCAGTCTGCGTCTGTTGCGCAACCATGGCATGCGCAATCGCGACGAGATCGAAATCCTCGGCTACAATTCCCGTCTGGATACCTTGCAGGCTGTTGTCGGCAACTGGCTGATCGGACAGGCGGATGACATCACGGCGAAGCGGATCGCCAATGCTGCTGTCTATGACGAGGCCTTTGCCGATATAGCCGGTATCCGTATTCCGGAACGACCGGATGACCGTCGCCGGGTCTACCATCTGTATATCGTTTTCGCCGAAGAACGCGATGCGCTGTATGAGTATTGTCAGGCGGCGGGGATCGAGTGCAAGATTCACTACCCCGTGCCGCTGTACCAGCAGGATGGTCTGAAACATCTGGGCTATCTGCCTGGCGATTTCCCGGTAACGGACCGTCACACGCAGGAAATCATTACATTCCCGGTTGATCAGCATCTGTCGCGTGAGGAACTTGACCATGTGACGGCAACGGTTCGGGATTTTTATGATGAGCGCTGAGGGGCGTGATGCGCCGATTGCCTATGTCGATCTGGCCCGGCAGGCGCGTGATGAGCGGGACATGCTGCATACGGCACTGGACCGTGTGATCGATAGCGGGTTCTTTGTTGGTGGCGGACTGATCGAGGAACTGGAAGCCCGGCTGGCAGAATTCTGTGAGGTCCGGGAAGCCGTCGTTCTGGGATCCGGTACAGATGCGCTTGAACTGGGTATGCGCGCGCTGGGCATCGGACCGGGTGACGAGGTCATTACCCCGCCGAACAGCTTTGTTGCCTCCACCAGTGCCATTGTTGCCATTGGGGCGACCCCGGTGTTTGTTGATGTACAGCATGATCAGAATATTGATCCGGCATTGATCGAGGCGTCGATAACCTCACGGACGAAGGCGATCATGCCGGTGCACCTGACCGGGCGTGTGGCCGATATGGCTCCGATTCAGGCCCTGGCAAAACAGCATGGACTGATGATTGTCGAGGATGCGGCCCAGGCGATCGGATCACGTTACGATGGCCGCCTGTCGGGTGGCCTTGGGGATGTCGGTTGTTTCTCGACCCATCCGCTGAAGAACCTGAACGCCTGTGGTGATGGCGGGTTTGTCACCACTGATGACAGCGATGTTGCCACGCGGGTCCGCCAGCTTCGCAATCACGGCATGTCCGACCGTAACACGGTGGTGGAGTTTGCAACGGTTGCCCGGATGGACAGTCTCCAGGCGGCCATTCTGCTAGCCCGGCTGGATAAACTGAATGCCGTATCAGATGCGCGACGGCAGAATGCGGCGCTCTATCGTCAACTGCTCGACCCCGCACTGGTTTACGTTCCTCCCTGCCGGCCAGTTGAGCACAACACCTTCCACACCTTCGTCATTCAGGTTGATGACCGTGATGGTCTTCAGGCACATCTGAAGGCGCTGGGGATTGGTACGGCGATACATTATCCAATTCCGATCCATCTTCAGCCTGCGGCGAAGTCTCTTGGTTTTGGTCCCGGTGACTTTCCGGTCACGGAAAGTCAGGCGGAACGCATACTGACCCTGCCGGTGCACCAGTATCTGACGGACAGCGATATCCACCGGGTGGCGGATGCGGTGAACAACTATCTTTCCCGGCGGGCAGCATGAGCAATTCAACCGACATTCTTGATTACGATGCGCTGGTGCAGGAGTTCGAGGACGGACTGGTCAACAATCTGCGCCGTCATGGCGTCGGAGATGACTTTCTCGAAATGTGGGTGCCCGACCCTGACCCGGTCAAAGGCGTTCTCAACATGGCAGAGGCCGCCGAGAGTTTCGGTCTGGAACAGATATCCATGCAGGTCAGCCAGACGACGATTCCATCTGCACGCCACGACGAATTGCTGAAGGCGCTGGGGGTGATCGGCACGACGAGTATCACGACGGATCCGGGACAGTTTGTTGTCACGGTCCGGATTGGAGAGTGATATTCCGATGACCCCGGACGTCTCACCCGAAATTCTCGACTGGCTGGATGTGTATGCCAAATCCCGGCGCCATCTTGGCCTGCCCGCAGATGAAAATCTGCTGTTTTCTGAAATTGACGGTATCTCCGTCGGCTTCCGGGTCGGTGCAGACCAGACCGTCGCCGGTGCCGGATATCAGGCACCGGAAGGTTCCCCGGTTGCGGCCATGTTGGAACTGTTCTGCCGGTCGTCAATTGGTACGCCGGTACGGGACGTGGTCGAACACGGGGTGTCGCGCCTGCTGGGATATGCCCGCACGGCTGGTGCCATACCGAATGCAACGGGTGTTCTGTTGCCGTCAAATGCCGGCTACCCGTTTGATTTCCTGCAATCCCTGATGACGCAGATGATTGCCGGTGAACAGTTTGTCAGTCGCTATGACGAAGGCCGGAACGAGCATCATAAAGCGCCGGCTTCATCCTGGCTGGAACTGACGCATGAAGAGCGGATCAGTTCCGTGAAACGGGTGATTGTTCAGCACCTTACGAAAGCAGGGCAGCCGGAGGACATTGTTCAGCTGTCTGCGCTGGAGAAGGATATCGACGGATTCGAGGTCCGGGTGGTTATCGATTTCAGCTTTGGGGTCGATCCGGCCGGGAAACCGGGGATGGTCAGGTCGCTCGAACATGAACTCAAGAATACCCTCGACCGGACGCTGCAGGTCTATGTCATCGAGCGTAAGGACGAGAGCAAACTGCGTCGTCTCTGATCAGAGGCGGTGGTTCTGTTTTGATCGTGAATAGCCGGGATTGCGCCGGATGGACGCCTTCTGGCCCAGTCGGCTGGCGCAACTGGCCCAATTTGTTTTCCGGGGTTGGCGCTTGTGAGAGACAGGCCATCGGCAGAACGTTCTGATCGGGAGCGAAGTTTCGTGAAACGGAGCCGGAATTTAACGGACGTCATGAAAACTTCACAAGGTGCGGGGTAACAAGTTAGGCTGTTCTGGCTTGCGGCTTTTCGCTGCGGCTTCCGTCCGGTTCACAGGGAGACTAAACTATGACCAACGATTCCTCCATCAAGACACAGCGCGCAGCGAAGGCTTTTACGCGGCGCATGCTGATGAAGACAACCGTTGCGACCGGCGCCATTGCCGTCGCATCCCCGGCGATCGTTCGCGACGCCTTTTCATCCTCCGGCGAAATCAACATCCTGATGTGGTCGGATTACCTGCCTGAAGGTTTCGTGAAATCATTCACGAACGATACGGGTATCAAGCTTAACTTCACGGGCATCGGCTCGAACGAAGAAATCATCAACAAGATGAAAGCAACACAGGGTTCGGGTTTTGATATCTGCAGCCCGACCAACAACCGTTCGGGTCAGTGGTCAAACCTTGGTTTGTTGCAGCCGTTCGATACCAAAAAGCTGGCCAATCTTGCCAACGTAAACCCGCCGATGATTGCCATTGGTGACAACGAATGGAACTTCGGCGGCAAGGGGTCGCATTGGCTGCCGCATATCTGGGGTACGGAAGGCATTGGCTGGCGTACCGACAAATGGGCCCCGGCTGACGGTGAGCCGAGCTATGGCGATGTCTGGGACAAGGCTAATGCCGGCAAGACCATGATGCGTGCGCATTCCGGTATGCTGGGTGCTGGCCTGTACCTTGAGCGGATTGGCAAGCTGAAACCGGGTTCGGTTCTGGTTGATGCCTATCAGAGCGAAGAGAAAATGCGTCCGGTCTGGGACCAGATCACCAAGTTCTGCATTGAGAACAAGTCTAACATCAAGTTGCTGTGGGATGATGCCGACACCCAGAAGAACGGTCTTCTGAATGAAGGCGTGATCGTCGGCCAGACATGGGATGGTCCGCCGCTTGCTATGAAGACGGGCGGTGAGCCGATCACCTATCAGGCACCGAAGGAAGGTTCGATGGCCTGGGTTGACGGCATGTCCGTGCCGACCGGTGCCAAGAATATCGACCAGATCTATGCCTTCATCGATTACTGCTACAAGCCGGAACCTGCCGGTAAGGCAATCGATGATCACGGTTATAACTCGGTGGTTCTGGGCGCTGACGGCTTTGCCGGTCAGGCCTACAAGAAGAACTTCGCCGAAGCGTATCCGGGCAGCGCACTGGGTAACCTCAATCCCTGGCCTGCTGAAGGTCAGTGGTATGCAGATGTTCGCACCGAATATGTGAACAAATTCAAGACCGCCTGATTTCAGGTGATCTGACGTCCTGATCCCCTGCGCCGCCGTCGGTGCAGGGGATACAGGCCGCCACCGGGCACAGGTGGCAAATTGTAGCCAGTCAACTTCCTGAATACTCCTGAAAGCACTGTCTTTGTGCAGACGGAGTAACGGTTCCGGGGGGGAATAGTCGGAAGATTGAGACAGGCGGGTGCTGCGGGAATGCGGTGCTTCAAGGGGAAGGCGCAGGGTTCGACTGATGAGTGCAGATGTAAAACTCGATAATGTATGGGTTACCTTTGGTGACTTTGTTGCTGTCCGTGAGGCCAGCCTCACCATCAGGGGGGGAGAGTTCTTCAGTTTTCTCGGACCGTCCGGCTGCGGCAAGACCACCTTGCTGCGCACGATTTCCGGGTTTCAGGAACCGACAAAAGGGCTGGTGTCGATTGAAGGTCAGGACATGGCCGGAATCGGGCCAAACAAGCGCCCGACCGCACTGATTTTCCAGAATCTGGCCCTGTTTCCGCTGATGTCCGTGGCAGAGAACATTGCCTTCTCGCTGGAAGTCCGGGGAGTCAGCAAGGTTGAACGTCGCAAGCGTGCCGATGAACTGCTCGAACTGATCGCGCTGTCCGGTCAGGGTGACAAGAAAGTTTCCGAATTATCCGGCGGCCAGAAGCAGCGTGTGGCCATTGCCCGCGCGCTCGCCGTCGAACCAAAGGTGCTGCTGCTTGATGAACCGCTGTCTGCACTGGATCTCAAGCTGCGTCAGCATATGCGCTCTGAACTGCGGGCTATTCAGCAGCGGGTTGGTATCACCTTCATCTACATCACCCACGATCAGGGCGAGGCGCTGACCATGTCAGACCGTGTTGCGGTCATGTCTGACGGGGTGATCCAGCAGATTGGTGACAGCAAGGATATCTACGATCATCCGGAAACCGCTTTCGTTGCCTCCTTCGTCGGTGAAAACAATGCGCTGCCGGGCAAGGTGATTGAAGTAGCCGACGGTTATGCCCGTATCGAGACCGGGCTTGGAACCTTCCGGGGGCGTACCTCTGGCAATGCGGTCCTGTCTCCCGGCGAAAAGGCTTTTATTTTTATCCGGCCGGAAGCAATGCAGCTTGGCGGTGGTGATAACCGTTTCAGGGCGACTGTCCTGACCGAGGAATTTGAAGGCAATATGCGCCATATCATGTTCCGCACGGTGACGGACAAACCGCTCCGCATGTCGCTGATCAATGATGGCCGCTCGTCAACGGACATTTCAGGCATTGAGGAAGAAGTCGGCTTCGATGCCAATCTGGCGGTCGTGCTGCCGCACGGCCCGCTGGCGGCGGAATAGGCGGGGCCGGGAGATGCTTCTGGTCAATTACTTCCGCTGGTTCTTCACCAAGAACGGACTGGTTCTCGGCAGTATCCTGATGGGGGCTGTCGCCTTCTGGTGCATTGTCATGATCATCCTGCCGCAGATGTTCATGCTGGATTATTCTTTCCGGCTGAACCTGGCACCGCATGAATATGGCACGGCCAAGGATGTGCTTACGCTCGAAAACTATCACTATCTGCTTTATGGCTCGTCCGCGAATACCGACAGCTTCAACTTTCAGGATCTCGGGGTTTTCTGGCGCACCATTGTTGCCGCCCTGTTTGTGACCGCGTTCGATCTCGCGATCTGCTATCCCATCGCCTTCTATATGGCGAAGGTCGCGCAGGGCGGGTTGTCCCGGCTGCTGGTGCTGTCGCTGATCGTGCCTTACTGGGTGAACGAAATTCTCCGCGCCTTTGCCTTCCGGATCATTTTCGGGGCTTCCGGCATCATTAATGAAACCGGCATGGATCTCGGATTGTGGGACCAGCCGATTGATTTCATCCGTGCCGATATCGCGCTCTATGCCGGTCTCAGCTACGCCTATATCCTGCTGATGATCTTCCCGATCTATAATGCGATCGAGAGCCTCGATACCAATCAGCTTGAAGCGGCCCGTGATCTTGGCTCGCCCTGGTGGCGGATTCACTGGCGGGTTATCATTCCCTATGCCAAGCCGGGGATCACCTCGGGCTGTACGATGGTCTTCATGCTGACAGCCGGGGCGCTGGCTGCACCGCAAATTCTCGGCGGGCCGTCCAGCCTCTGGTTTACCCAGCGGGTCTATGAGCTGTTCAACAAGGCGATTCACTGGCCACGGGGTTCGGCCTATGCCTTTGTGCTGCTGGTTGCCTGTATCGTCATCGTGATGCTGCTGATGCGCCTCTTCAAGGTTCGCCTCGGGGAGATCGCCCGATGACGTCTCGCGGGGTAATGAAGTTCTTCTTCGGCATTTATGCACTGATGTTCTTTGGCTATCTGTTTGGTCCGCTGATCATCATGAGCATCAGTGCCTTCAACAGTTCCAGCTATCCCCGCGTGACGCCGTGGGAATGTCTGACCGGTGAATGGTTCGTAAAGCTGGCGAATGATGCCCGGCTGGTTGAAGGGCTGCAGAACAGTTTCCTGATCGGTATCTGCGTTGTGCTGGTGGCAGTGCCCCTCGGACTGGCCGGTGCGATCATGCTGACCCAGATCGGCAACCGGGTCCGGTCGTTTTATTATACCGTGGTGATCTGCCCGATCCTTGTTCCGGGGGTGGTGCTGGGGATTTCGACGCTGATTTTCTGGCGTCGTCTCGGCAATATGGTTGGCGCGGAAGACGGCTCGTTCCTGTTCAATGATATCTTCCTGACCGTGCTTGGTCAGGCGACCTTCATTTCGGCCTATTGCATGCTGGTCTTCATCGCCCGTCTGCAGCGTTTCGATCCGGTTCAGGAAGAAGCAGCCCTCGACCTCGGGGCAACCAATGTTCAGGCCTTTACCAAGGTATTGCTGCCGTTCCTCAAGCCGGCGATGGGGTCTGCCGCGGTGCTGGCTTTTCTCGCCTCGTTCGAGAACTACAACACCACCGTTTTCACCTCGCAGGCGACCTCGACCCTGACCATGGTACTGGCCAGCAAGGTGCGCTATGGCATTGATCCGTCAATCAGCGCACTGGCCGTGATCATTATCGGTCTCACACTGGCCGGGGCGATTATTTACGAAATTCTCCGCCGTCGTGAAGCCCGGATCGCAGCGCAGCGTCTGGTTGATGGGCTGGACACCGGCAAGCCGGTTCAGAAAGCCGGGTTTGGCGCGCTGCCTCAGATGGCGGGTATCATGATCCTGCTGGTGGTTGTTGCGGGTGTTGCGACGACTGTCGTGGCCTCCGGCTATAACGCGGAAGCCTGCAAGGCGGAAATCATGCAGGAGAAACTGCGAATTCAGGAAAAGTTCGCCGAGGAACAGCGTCAGTTGCGGGAAGAACGGATGAAACAGCAGCAGAATGAAGCGCCTGCTGCACCGGCTCAGCCGAAAGCTGCATCGCCGTTTGGCAATGTCTTCGATCCGAACAATCTGGGTACCCAGTCCGGCACCTCAAAACCGGAACCGGCGGCTCCGGCAAAGCCTGCGTCCCCCTTTGGTAACGTGTTCGACCCGAACAACCTGAAGAAACAGAGCGGCGACCAGTAATCCGGGATGATGCGACGGGATGCCTCGCCTCATGCTGAATGAGGAAGGACGAGCAGAGTTTCAGGTGATTTCCTGAATCAGTTCCAGCATATGCCCGATGCGGTCATGCCAGCACCACTGTTGCAGGCTGCGGCTGCCGGCAAGGCCGATTCGGATGGCTTCGGACGGATTGTCGTGAGCCTGCCGAAGCAGGACAGCGGCTGCTTCCGGATCGCTTTCCCCCCAGTCATCGACGGCGACAAAATCAGCGGTCGCCGCGGCTGATCCCTGTTCGGTCAGGGGGTAACAGTTCCCGGCAGAGATCAGGTCCAGATGCCCGGTATTGGCCGACAGGATGGCCGGCAGACCACTGGCCATGGCCTCCATCGCGACCAGGTTGGTGCCGCCTTCCGCCCGGTTGGTGAACAGGCCGACGGTTGCCCCCCGGAAGATCGTCGCCATTTCAGCATTGGTCGGTGCGCCAAGGTCGAGGAAATTGCGCGCGGGAATGCCATTGGCCGCAACCCATTCTACCAGTTGCAGACGCCGGTCATCACCCTGCCGGGGCTGGCCGGTGACATGTGCGGACGGCCAGGGTGCAGGGTCCGGCCAGTAATTGTGCCAGGCAGCGGCGAGCAGGGCATCCGGCTGATGCTCCAGCAGGCGGCGGAAGGCGGCGATAACGATATCCTGACCCTTGCGATATTCCAGCTTGCCGCCGGAGAAGACGGTGAACCGTCCGTCGAAATCCCGCGCCGGGCCGTCCGGACTGAACAGGGCAGTATCCACCCCCTGCGGGCAGGCCTGTACATGGTCAATGCCACCGGCCCGCAGAAGATCGGCATTCCACTGGCTGCCCGCCAGAATCAGCCGGTAACGTTCTGCCCGTTTGCGGACGATATCGTCAATCCGGCCATCCTCTATGAACACCATGCCGATATCCGGCTGTCCGGACAGCTTGCGGCTGACTTTCGTGGTGGTCAGTCCGTTGCCAAGGGCATGCAGCAGCGGATAGGGGCAGGTCAGTACACGGTCTGTCTCCGGCGGAATCATGGCCGTCGCCTGCTTCTGCAATTTCAGGGCGGGCGCCAGTGTGGCCATCTTTTCGGGAGGGAGGTCCAGATCCAGCGGCTCGATGAACGGGACGGGAAGAATGCCGCGCGCGGTCAGTTCCAGCGCCAGATTGGCCCCGAAAACCCCCCAGCCGGTCCGGCTCGACATCGGCCAGACGAATCCCAGTTGCCTGAATGACATGATGAATGTTAGCGCTTGTCCCTGTTTCGATTGAGAATAGGCGGATGAGCAGTACTGACACAACCGGCGAGACCGATGAAAACCTGATCCGGCTCCGCGCCGCCGAGACCGCACTGAATAACGGGCGGCTGGCAGAGGCAGAGGCGATCTGTCTCGCGCTGGAGGGGGACGACCGGCAGCGGGCAGGTGCGGCAAATATTCTGGGCGTCATCGCAAGACGCCGTGACGATCTGGAAACGGCGCTGACGCAATTCCGTCGTGCCGGTGATCTCGATAACCAGACCGCCGGGTATTTCGTTAATCAGGGCCGGACACTGATTGCCCTGAAACGGCCGCGGGAAGCGGTGGTGCCGCTGCGCCGTGCGGTGGCCTTGCGGCCGCATTCGGGGGAAGCCAACCACAATCTGGGGAACGCGCTGCGTCTGGCGGGTGATATGGGCGGCGCGCTGCGTCATTACCAGCTTGCTGCAACAGCGGAGCCGCCGCCGATACAGGCGCTGGCGGATCTCGGCACCCTGCTCATCAGTCTGGAGGAATTCGGGGCGGCAGAGCCGTGGCTGGTGGCGGCGCTGGAACGTGATCCGGACAATGTGGATGCGCTGGACGGGCTGGGCGCGGTGGAATTGCGGCAGGGCCGGGCGATTTCGGCAGAGCGTCGCCACCGCCGGGCGCTGGAGATCAGCCCGGGCAACCGCAGCTCGGCCATGAACCTCGCCATGGCGCTCCGCTATCAGGGGCTGCATGGTGAAGCGGCGGCGATCTACCGCGACCTGCTGCCCGGTCTGCCGCCTGATGACCCGGCATGGTCAAACTGGCTGTTCAGCCTGACCTTCGACGCCGATGTCACGCCGCAGGCACTCTATGAGGCGCATCGCGACTGGGGGCAGGCGATGGAAGCCGCAGCGGGGCCGGAACAGACCTTCGGGGATTATGAACCGCGGGAAGGACGGATTGTCCGGATCGGCTATATCTCCGGCGATTTCCGGGCGCATCCGGTCGCCCATTTCATTCTGCCGGTACTGGCTCACCATGATCGCAGTCAGGTGCATGTGACCTGCTACGCCAATCAGCGATCCAGCGACGACACCACCAAGCGCATCCGCCGCCGGGCGGATCAGTGGCGGTTCGTCCATGATCTCGATGATGACGCGCTGGCGAAACAGGTGCGCGACGACCGTATCGATATCCTGATCGAACTGTCGGGCCATACGGCGGGTAACCGCCTCTCAGCCATGGCCCGACGTCTGGCCCCGGTTCAGATGGCCTATATCGGCTATGCCGCGACCACCGGCCTGTCCCGTATCGATTACCGGATTACGGATGACGCCACCGACCCGCCGGGCATGGAGCGTTATTACACTGAAAAGCTGCTGCGCATCCCCGGCGGCTGCCTGACCTACCTGCCACCCGGCAACACCCCGCCGGTAAAGCAGGACAAACGGGCCGACGGACGGCCCTTCACCTATGGCTGCTTCAATAATCTCAGCAAGGTCACGGACCAGTGCCTCAATGCCTGGATCGAAATCCTCAACCGGGCGCCGGATACGAGACTGATGCTGAAAGCTCCGCAACTGGCCGACCCGGAAATGCGCGCCCGGCTGGAAGCAAAATTCACCGCCGGTGGCATCGATCCGTCACGCCTCGACCTGCTCGGCCATACCAAAACCCAGTACGAGCATTTCAACCTCTACAACCAGATCGACCTCGCCCTCGACACCTTCCCCTACAACGGCGGCACAACCACCTGCGAGGCCCTGCATATGGGCGTGCCGGTGGTAACCTACGCGGAACCGGGACGGCCGTTCAGGATGGGGGCGGGGTTGTTGGGAGGGAGGAGAGATGACAGGGGTGTTTCGGAAAGCCTGAATGATCAGATAAGTCTGGCTGCCGCCGTTGCAAAAGACACCCGACCATCTCTGAGTCAGTCCAAACCCGGACAGAATCAGGCCATTGAAAGCGCGTTACTGAATTTATAACAGCCGGCAGATACTAATAATTTCCTTCTTGGCCTCACGAACGGATGGTCTGCATACGCTGCCTCACCACCAGACAGGTCAGGTCATCATGCTGTTCCCGGCCATGGGCGAAGTCCGTGATGGCGTTCAACACCCCTTCGCCGATCTGTTCGGCGGGGACAGTGCAGTTGGCGCGTAGCCAGGCCTCCAGGCTGCCATTACCGAAGTCGTGCCCGGCGGCACTGATGCTTTCCGTGACACCGTCGGTATAGAGGAACAGGAATTCTCCCGGCTGTAATGTTACCTCATCCTCATCGTAGGTGAGACCCGCGCCGATGCCCAGCACGGTGCTGCGGCCGCCTTCCAGTTCCCGCAGATTGCCGTCATTGTCGCCGATATAGGGCAGGCAATGACCGGCATTGGCATAGGTGATGAGGTTGCTGCGGGTGTCGAGAATGCCGAGAAATGCGGTGACGAAGATACCGGGGATATCGTAGTCGGACAGCAGCCGGTCGACGGTCGCCATACAGGCGGCGGGAGAGGCGTGGGCGTCGGCGGCAGAGCGGAGCAGGGTGCGGGCAACGGCCATGTAAAAGGCGGCGGGCACACTTTTCCCGGCGACATCACCGATGGCAAAGCCGATGCGGTGATCATCCAGTTTGAAGACATCATAGAAGTCGCCGCCCATGATTTTTGCCGGTCGCATGGCGCCGTGCACTTCAATTGTGCCGTCTCGGGGGAAGCGGGTTGGCAGGATCTGTTGTTGCATCTTGGCGGCAATCTCGACCTCGCGCATCAGGGCGGAATAGTCGGAGCGTTCGCGCCAGTTGCGACGACGACGTTCGGTATCGCTCATCACACGGTCGATGGTGGCGATGGCGTCTGCGACATTCAGGGGGCGGGTCAGGAAATCAACCGCCCCTTCACGCAGGGCGGTCCGGACGGTCTCTATATCATCGCCACAGGTCAGCGCGATGCGGGGGACACGCAGGTCACGGCGTTCGACAGATCTGAACAGCCCCGGCCCGGTGATATCTCCGCCATCGATGGAGACCATGACCAGCCCGATATGATCACCGGCCTGTTCAAGAAGCGGCAGGGCCTCGGCATCTGTTGTGGCGGTCAGGATATCTGCACTCAGCCAGGGTGATAGTGCACAGGCTTCGCGCAGCAGGTCCGCTGTGCCGCCTTCGCTGTCGATCAACAGTAACTGCTTCATGGACTCCCCTCCCCAGACGAACAGGTTAGACAGGGCAGTTGCACCCGTCGATGCGTAATGGTGCGTAGTGGCGGCGTGTCACCGGGGGATCCTGAAACGAGTTCAGGATGAGGAAAACAGGGATTTGTATGTCTTTTCCCCTGTCGCTCCCCTCATCCTGAACTCGTTTCAGGATCCCCGGGCTTACAGAAAACCCTAGCCGTTAATGTCCTGAAAGAGATCTCGCCATGTCGGGTTTTGCTGTTCGATCAGGTTGAGTTTCCAGCTGCGGTGCCAGTTCTTTATCTGCTTTTCACGGGTGATGGCGTCTGTCAGCCGGTCGTGATGTTCGACAAGCACAAGCCGGTGGAGATTGTAGCGGCTGGCAAAGCCGGGGAGGTTGCCGGTCCGGTGTTCGGTCATGCGACGGGCGATGTCCCGGGTGACGCCGACATAAAGTGTCCCGTGCCGGCGGTTCGTCAGGATGTATGTCCAGGCTGATTGTATCATGCGGGGGATATGGTGGGGTCAGGTGTGTTTTGGTGTGGCACTTGATTACGGGGGATCCTGAAACGAGTTCAGGATGAGGAGGAGAGCAAAAGGAATTCAGAACTTCTGTTTCCCTCATCCTGAACTCGTTTCAGGATCCTTTCCGGAGGCCGTCGCTTCTGCCGGATTGTCACTGTCGCAATCAGGGCGTTGCAAAATTGTTGTTCCGGTCGACAATCCGGGCAACAGAGGCGGAGGGGATGGATATGGCGTTATCACCACAGGCGACAGCGGCGGGGCTGCTGTCCGGGTTTGTCGGTTTTTCTTCTTCCTTTGCCATTGTTGTGGCCGGGCTGACGGCGGTCGGGGCCAGCCAGCAGGAGGTGACATCCGGGCTGATGGCGGCGTCGCTGGCGATGGGGCTTTGCACCATTTTCCTCAGCCTGAAATACCGCCTGCCGATTTCCATTGCCTGGTCAACGCCGGGGGCAGCATTGCTGGCGACGGGGGCGGCTCCGGAAGGGGGATTCGCGGTTGCGGTCGGGGCGTTTCTGGTCTGCGGGGTGCTGATTGTACTGGCCGGGTCGGTCAAGACCCTCGGGCGCTGGGTTTCGTCGATTCCGTCACCCCTTGCCAATGCGATGCTGGCGGGTGTCCTGCTGCCGCTCTGTCTGGCACCGGTGAAGGCGGTGGGTCAGTTCCCGCTGTTCGGGCTGGCGATTGTGATTGCCTGGGCGGTGGTCGGGCGGATCAACCGGCTGCTGGCAATGCCGGCGGCGGTGGTTGTCACCATCGCAGGGATTGCGCTGACCAGTGATGTGGGGATGGCAGAGCTTGGCAATCTCTGGCCCGATCCGGTGGTTGTGGTGCCGCAGTTCACGCTGACGGGGGTGATTGGCATCGCGCTGCCGCTGTTCATCGTGACAATGGCCTCGCAGAATATTCCGGGAATGGCGGTGCTGAATGCCAATGGTTATCACCCCGACCCGAACCCGCTGTTCCGCTGGACCGGCCTGTTCTCCATCCTGGGTGCGCCTTTCGGATCACATGCGGTGAACCTTGCGGCGATCACGGCAGCACTCTGCGCTAATGAAGAGGCGCATCCGGATCCGGCAAAACGCTGGCAGGCGGCGGTTGTGGCGGGCTCGGTCTATGTGCTGTTCGGTCTTGGTGCGGGGGCGGCAACAGCCTTCATCAGTGCCTCGCCGCCTATTCTGATTGAGGCGGTGGCCGGTCTGGCCCTGCTTGGTGCACTCGGTGCGTCCCTGATGGGGGCAGTCAGTGACAGTACGCACCGGGAAGCGGCGCTGATTACTTTTCTGACCACGGCGTCGGGTGTTGCCTTCTTCGGCGTCAGTGGTGCGTTCTGGGGATTGCTGGCTGGCGGCGCGATGATGGCGCTGGGAAAGATCGGCCGGAAAAGCTGATTCTTTGCTGCGGGCTGTGAGGTCACCTGACGGGAGAGAAACAAAAGAAAAGGCCCGCCGGAAGTGCCGGCGGGCCTGAAGTGGGTCGCAAGTAAATCAGTTCAGAAGATCATCAGCGTTTGAGGCGGACGAGTTCTTCCAGCATTTCATCAGCGGTCTGAATGGTCTTCGTATTGGCAGAGAACGCCCGCTGGACCACGATCATGCGGGTGAATTCCTCGGCAATATCAACCGTCGACTGTTCGAGTGTACCGCCTTCAACCGAGCCGGAGCCACCTGTCTGCGCAGCACGCAGCAGGAAGGTGCCGGATTCAGCAGTTTCGATGAAGACGTTCCCCGACCGGCTTTCCATACCATCCGGATTGACGAAGGTCGCCAGCGGAACCTTGAAGATTGGCCGGCTGGTACCGTTGTCGAAGGTGGCATTCAGGAAGCCGGACTGATCGAAAGACAGTCCGCTGAGCGAACCGAAAGACCGGCCATCCTGTTCCACCGAGTTGGTAATGTAAGGCGAAGCTACCTGGGTGATGCCATCCGCTGAGTTTGCCGTTCCCAGATCAAGGGTGATGTTGAAGTCATCGGCAGCATTGGTCAGACCGGTGATTGCCAGCGCGGGCGGTGTTGCGGCACCTTCATAGGTGGCGGGTGTACCGTCCGTGTTGAACACAACCGTCATCGGCGTGCCGTTATAGGCCGCACCAACCGTTGCACCACCGTCATCGATGGTGACAGTGACATCCCATGTCAGGGCAGCCGTCTTTTCCCAGTTGAAGGTCAGCTGGTGCGTATCGCCAAGTGAGTCATAGACCACAACCGACGTGTTGACCGAGTTCGCGGCACCTGTTGCGGCACTTGCCGGCAGGTTCACCGAAAGACCCAGGTTGGATGTCGGGGTTGCCGTTCCCTGAAGTGAGTTGATGTTAACGGATGTCAGTTCACTGAAGGTACTTTCCGACGGTGTGCTGACGATCGTCCCGGAACTGTTGACCACGTTGCCAGCAGAGTCCGTTGGCCATGCCCGGAGATAAAATCCCGAGGTGTTTTTCAGGAAGCCATCGTCATCAGCCTTCCAGTTACCGGCCCGGGTGTAGAAATGTGTGTCAGAGGTTGCGGCGTTCGCCGTCTGTGTCGTGACGAAAAAGCCCTGACCGGAAATACCGGCATCAAGCGATGACGTTGACGAAGACAACAGACCCTGCGTCGAGATTTCACTCTGCACATTGTCCTGTACGCCACCCGGAGAATACTGGGTTCCGGATATCTGCTGAGTGACCAGTGTAGAGAAACGGCTTTCGGTCCGTTTGTAACCGATGGTGTTGGAGTTCGAGATGTTGTCGGCAATCGCGCCGAGCGCACTCGAATTGACCTGGAGGCCGGAGACTCCTGAGGTTAATGCGCCTGAAATACTCATGATTCAGCTCCTAGTGTTGTAAGGCTCTTGTCAGGAGTCGCTTATGGTTGTTTTCGGGGCCTCGACACCCAGTAGGGTCGAGGTGGAAACGAGAATGCCATTGACCGAAAGCAGTGGCTCGCCGGAGGACAGGTCGAGGCCTGTTACCTTCCCGATGGACCGGATTTCGGCAGTGAGATCCTTGCCTTCCGAGTTCTTTGCGACCACGGAAAGCTGATAGTTTCCGGGTGCTGCACCGGATCCGAAATTCTCGCTGCCATCCCAGTTAAAGGTGTGAACCCCGGCTGATGTCGCACCGTCGGTCGTGAAGACCGCCGTGCCGGAGCTGTCGAGAACCTTCAGTTCAACGGATGTGGCATCCGACGGCAGGACATAGGCCCAGTTGGCCTCGCCATCCACAAAGGGTGCTGCTGATCCGTCATACTCGATGGTGTTGCCGATGTAACCGGCGGCACCGATCTGCGTGGTTTCTTCCTGCAGCGCGATCAGGTCTTCCAGGCTTGCGCTCTGGTCGATGAGCTGCTCGACACTGGCAAATTCCACCAGCTGCTGGGTGAACTGGTTGGTATCCAGCGGTTCCAGCGGATCCTGATTCTGCAACTGGGTGGTCAGCAGGGTCAGGAAGGTATCGAAATCGTCAGTCAGCTTCAGTTTGCTGGTCTGAGCCTTGGTGCTCGCACCTGTCAGTGCATTGACGTCAACTGCGTCAACCATGGGATGTCATCCTTTCCGGGTCAGACGACCACATTGATCTGGTCATCAGACACGATGTCCTGATGTTCGGGGTGGCCGGCTTCATTCTTGTCGACGCCATCACCGTCTCCGGCTGGTCCCGACTGATTACCGGCGGTCTTCTGACCCCCGGCGCTGCCGTCATTGCCGCCTTCGCCACGCAGACTGAACTGCAGGCTACCGCCGTCGGCTTTCAGCCCGGCATCTTTCAGCGCCTGTTCGAGCGCCTTGGCATCCTGTTTCATCAGTTCCAGTGTTTCCGGTTTATCAACCTGAACCGTTGCGTTCACCCGGCCGTCATGCCCGACTTCAAGCTGCACGTCGACCCGCCCGAGATGGGCCGGCTTCAGTTGCATCTCGATCCGGTCTAGCCCCTGTGACAGGGCTTTGGAGACGTTGACCGTGACCTGCTGCATGGCCTGTTGAGCCTGTGGCGTTGCACGTTTGGCATTAGCTGTCTGTGCTGCTGCCGTGTTGGCGGTCTGGTTAATGTTGTGCAGACCGGTTGGCGCACCGGACGGGGCCGGCATACCATCCACCTTGCCCAGCGGATTGGCAGTGGTTTGTGTGGTTGAGTTGCTTGCTGCGGCAGGCTGCGCCGCATCGAACCGGGCAGCCTGATTCATCAGCGCTGTATCAAACCGTCCGGTCTGTGCAGCGGTTGCCTGTGCAGCGGGCTGGGGCAGGGGCTGTCCTGCATTCTGGCCACCAAGGCCGTTCTGGCCATTCTGTCCTGTCTGGGCATTCTGGCCGTTCTGGCCGGGCTGAAGATCAGGTTTTACCTGACCGGCCATGCCGCGCATATCGGTCGGCATCAGCTTCGCATCAGCGGGATTATCGGCAATCAGCGGTGTCCGCATGCCACCCTCGACCGGACCTTCCGTCCGGACATTCACCTGAACCTTTTCGCCGGGCTGCAGCCGCTGGGCGATATCCTGCGCCTGCTGCTGGGTTACCTGTCCGGTCTTGGCTGTGGTGTCGGGTGTGTTCGCATTGGCCGCAACTTTCGGTTCGGCCTTGCCTTTGGTCTGTGCAGCGGCTGCCTGAACAGCGGCTTCCGGTGTCGCCTGGGCATTACCGGAGATCTGTGCCGGCTGGGCTACTTTTGCCGCGGCGTCCTGCATGACTGGTGCAGCCGTTGTCTGGGCTGTCGTTGACGCCGTTGTCTCCGAGACCGGCCCGTTCTGGGCCTGCTGGGCGGCGATGATGGCAAACAGCGGAGAGGCTGAAGCGCCCTGCTGCTGTTGTCCTGCATTCTGCTGTTGCTGGCCGGCACCATTATCAGATGCAGCCTGTTTTTCATCACTTCTTGAGGTGTCATCGGACGCGTTCTGCGCCTTGTCGCTTTCTGCGGATGTGTTCGCCGCGTCATCGCGGCGCTGTTCCGGCTCAGCCAGTGGCTGGGCACTGCGTTCCGTGCTCAGTATCGAGAGTTTGGCGTCAGAATCGACGCGCACCCGGCTGAGCATGTCAGCAAAATCGAAGCCAAACGCGGCGGATTTTGACGCAGAACTGCTCTTCGCAGCCCCTGCGGCAAGCGCCGTCGGGTTGTTGGCGGTTTCCAGCGACGTTATCGTCATTGCGCAAGTCCTCGCATATTGATCCGGTAAGTCCTCTGCAATCGCCGGGCCAAGTCATGAGGATGCCGGAAATGCTGGAGTTTTGATGATTACCAACCGGGAAAAAACTGCATCTGCACCTGAATTTGCCGCCCCCGGCGGGCAGAATCTGCCGGGCGGAGTCGGGTGGTGACCACTGCGCAGCCGAGTCCGGGAGCCGGTCTGGCCGCACATCAGGCCGGTGATCTGACAACTGCGGCAAATATTTATGATGCCTGTCTGCGAAGCACGCCGGATAACCCGGACCTGCTGCATCTGCGGGGGCTGGTTTACCACCAGACCGGCGATCAGGTCGCTGCATTGAGGGCGATTGACCGGGCGCTCGCAAAGGCTCCGGGCACGCCGTTATTCCTCGGAAGCCGTGGTGTGGTGCTGTTGGCGTCAGGTGATCCCGCAGCCGCCTGTCAGGCACTTGAATCTGCCCGTCAGGGCCGCCCGGATGATCCGAAAATTCTGACCAATCTGGGACTGGCCAGGGGCCGGATGGGTGACATTGATGCAGCCCGTGCCTGTCACGATCAGGCGCTGACGCGGGACCCGAACTGTGTTGATGCCCTGATTAACCGGGGCAACCTGCGGGAGCGACTGGATGATATTGACGGTGCTGTTGAAGACCTCACGGCAGCGCATGAACTTGCTCCGGATAATGCGGACATCCTGAATAATCTCGGCTTTGCCTGCCTGTCCGGTAACCGGATAGGGGAAGCCCGGCGGGCGCTGACGTCTGCTCTGACACTGTCTCCCGCGCATGTGGAGGCAGCCGTCAATCTGTCCCATCTTGATTTGCTGACCGGTGATTTCGTCAGGGGCTGGCGTGGTTATGAAGCGCGTCGTCAGCGCGCAGGCTGGCATGTGGCATCACCGGCTTGTCCGGAATGGCAGGGTGAGGACATCAGCGGCAGAACTGTGCTGGTGGTCTGTGAACAGGGGTATGGCGATGTGATCCAGTTTGCCCGTCACGCTCTTGATCTGCTGGACCGGGGTGCCAGTGTTGACCTGTATGCGGATGCCTGCATTGCCGATCTGCTGACCACGGTGCCCGGCGTCGGGAAAGTCGTCAGCGATGTTTCCGGCGAGGACTGGGATTATTGGGTGCCGGCGATGAGCCTGCCCTTCCGGCTGGGGCTGGATGCCCCGCCGGGCATTGCTGCTGCCTATCTTACGGCACCCCGGACTGTTGTTACGCTGACACGAGGGGCAGGCTTCTGTCATCGGGGTAATCCCCGTCATCGCAATGATGCCCGGCGCAGCCTGCCAGCGGATATGGCGGCCAGCTTTCTGAAAGGACGGGATGAAGCTTTTGTCTCGCTGAACCGTGATAATGCGCCGGATAACAGCGCGTCGCCGGAGGGAATGAAGGGGCGGACTGATATTGAAGACTTCACTGATCTTGCCCGTATCATAGCAGGCCTTGATCTGGTGATTTCTGTGGATACGGCTGTGGCGCATCTGGCTGGTGCGCTTGGAAGACCCTGCTGGCTGCTGCTGCCCTTCTCACCGGACTGGCGTTGGGGGCTGGATGGCGAAGTAACGTCGCTTTATCCGGAAATGCGCCTGTTCCGCCAGCCCCTGCCCGGTGACTGGAGCAGTGTGCTGTCGCGGATTGCCGCTGAACTGGACAAACGCTCATGACTGCGACGGCCAGCCAACTGGCAAACGCAATAACGCTGCTGAACGATGGTCATCCGGAATCTGCGGAAACGGCTGCACTGGCGATACTGAAGGCGGAACCGTCAAACGGGGCAGCCTGTTTCGTGGCGGGCGTTGCTGCTCAGGCGCAGGGTCGCCGGTCAACGGCGGGCGAACGCTATGAACAGGCAATCGCGCTGGGTCATGAGGATGCAGATGTCTGGCGACGTCTGGGTGCCTGCCGCGCACATCTCGGTGATTTTGAGGGCGCTCGGGAGGCGCTGACCTTTGCCGGTGACCGGGCACCGGGGGATGCCCGGATATTGAACAACCTTGCAGTCATCAATATCCGGCTCGGATTCTCCCGTGAAGCTGTGAAGAATTGCCGGCAGGCACTGAAAACTGAACCAAATTACCCGGCAGCCCTGAACAATCTTGGTATCGCGTTGCAGTATGAAGGGGAGATGGCAGAGGCAGAAGCCCTGCATCGCCGGGCCATCAGCCTGAAACCGGAACTTGCCGATGCCTGGGCCAATCTGGGGGTCTCCCTGCGGGCTCAGTCCCGGTATGGCGAGGCGATTGCGGCCTTCCGTAAATCCGTGGCCCTGCAACCCGGCAATCCCTCACTCTACAGTAATCTCCTGCTTTGCCTGCATTATGATCCGTCACAGACGGCGGAGAC
The DNA here is from genome assembly GCA_009649675.1 of Alphaproteobacteria bacterium HT1-32. NCBI lineage: Bacteria > Pseudomonadati > Pseudomonadota > Alphaproteobacteria > Alphaproteobacteria bacterium HT1-32. The sequence continues at coordinate 285,875 of WJPL01000002.1, forward strand.
GATCTGGCAGGAACACCGCATTTTTGGCAACCGCTTCGGTGCAGGTCTGCAAGATGGCGAAGCACCAAAGTCTCCGTCTGTACAGGTCTCCCGCAATACGGATTTCGGGCGCCCGTTGCGGATTGGCTATATCTCGCCGGACCTGCGGTCGCATTCCGTCGCCTTTTTTCTGGAACCTGTTCTGAAAGCTCATGATTCGGAACGGGTGGATGTGACCTGCTACAGTGATGTTGCCGCACCGGACGGGGTGACCGCTCGTCTTCAGCAGGCCTCCGCGGGATGGCGCGATCTTCGCGGTCTCGACGATGCGGCGGTTGCGCGGGTGGTTCGTGAGGACGGTATTGATGTGCTGATTGATCTGGCCGGTCATACAGCCGGTAACCGGCTGGCGGTCTTCGGTCAGCGTGCTGCCCCCGTACAGGTGACATGGCTTGGCTATCCCGGCACTACCGGGCTGGCGGAAATGGATTACCGGCTGACCGATGCGGTTGCTGATCCGGTTGATGATCATCATTCGGAACGGCTGGTTCGCCTTCCGGCGGGTTTCCATTGTTATGGACCGCCACAGGATGCACCTGCGCCTGCCCGTCAACCCGACCGTCCGCCAACCTTCGGATCGTTCAACAACCTGTCGAAGGTGACGCCGGATGTCATTCGTCACTGGTCACGGCTGACCGCCTCTGTCTCCGGTGCCCGCCTGTTGCTGAAATCACGCTCACTGGCTGACCCGAAAGTACAGGAACAGATGCGGGAACTGGCGGTGGCAGGCGGATTGTCGCCCGCGCGTCTTGTCCTTGTGGGCCATGTTCCGGACCTGGCAGCGCATCTGGCTCTTTATGGTGATGTTGATGTTGCGCTTGATCCCTATCCCTATGCCGGGACCACAACAACCTGCGAGGCGCTGTGGATGGGGGTGCCGGTTGTGACCCTGCGTGGTGACTGTCATGCCGGACGTGTCGGGGCCAGCCTGCTGACGACCACCCGGCTGGAACACTGGATCACGGATGATGTCGCAGGTTATGACCGGGTTGCGGCTGATCTGATCTCAAACCCGGAGAGGCTGGATCACTGGCGTGAGATGCTGCGTCCGCAGATCGCGGCCAGTCCGCTTTGTGATGCCGCGGGATTCAGCCTGTCGCTTGAATCGGCATATCATCAGATGTGGCGGGTAAAGCAGGGAATGCATTAACCTGAACGCAAGGCGAACAGGATAGTTTGATTGCAGACAGACCACAGTTACGATGGGCAGATGAGTCGTAAAATAGCGTTGATAACCGGTATCACCGGACAGGACGGTGCCTATCTGGCCGAGCTGCTTCTGTCCAAGGGCTATGATGTGCATGGGGTGAAGCGACGGTCATCGTCGTTCAATACCGGGCGCATCGACCATCTGTATCAGGACCCGCATGAAAGCGACCTGAAGTTCCGGCTGCATTACGGTGACATGACCGATGCCACCAACCTGATCCGCCTGATCCAGGAAATTCAGCCGACCGAGATTTACAACCTTGCGGCACAAAGCCATGTGCAGGTGAGTTTCGATACACCAGAATATACTGCACAGGCCGACGCGCTGGGTGCCATGCGTCTGCTGGAGGCAATCCGTATCCTCGGAATGGGGAAGACGGTGCGTTTCTATCAGGCTTCCACGTCGGAGCTTTACGGCAAGGTGCAGGAGACGCCGCAGACCGAGCGGACGCCGTTTTATCCGCGCTCACCCTATGGTGTGGCCAAGCTCTATGGCTACTGGATTACGGTGAACTATCGGGAAGCCTATGGATTTCATGCCTCCAACGGCATCCTGTTCAACCATGAAAGCCCGATCCGGGGTGAAACCTTTGTCACCCGCAAAATCACCAGAGCGGTTGCCGCGATCAGCCTCGGCCTGCAGGACAGGCTGTATCTGGGAAATCTGGATGCTTCACGCGACTGGGGGCATGCCCGCGACTATGTTGAAGGCATGTGGCGGATGCTGCAGCAGGATGAACCGGGTGATTACGTCCTGGCGACCGGCAAGGCGTACAGCGTACGCGATTTTGTCGAAGCTGCCTTCGCTCATGTCGGGATCACCATTGGCTGGCGTGGTGACAAGGTGGACGAGATCGGGTTCGATCAGAAGACGGGTACTCCGCTGATCGAAATCGATCCGCGTTATTATCGCCCGACAGAAGTCGAAAGCCTGCTGGGGGATGCGACCAAAGCCCGGGAGATACTGGGCTGGCAGGCAACTACGGGTTTTGATGAACTGGTGTCCGAAATGATGGAGAGCGATCTGGCGCAGATCCGGCGAGGCCTGACCGAAGGTGTTGACCGCAATGATATCTGACGATCCGCTGCGGGGCGCCCGCATATGGGTGGCCGGCGACCGCGGTATGGTAGGCTCTGCCCTGATGCGCCGGCTGGCAGATGAAGAGTGCGAAACGATTGGTCTTTCCCGCGGTGAGCTTGATTTGCGGCGACAGGCAGATGTCGAGAGCTGGATGGCTGAGACCCGGCCGGATGTTGTCTTTGTGGCAGCAGCCCGTGTTGGCGGCATTATGGCGAACGACACGCAGCCGGCTGATTTCCTCTATGATAACCTCGCCATCGAGACGAATATCATCAACAGTGCCTATCGCATCGGGGTACGTAAGCTGGTGTTTCTGGCTTCGTCCTGCATTTACCCGAAGCATGCGGATCAGCCGATCTCTGAAGAGGCCCTGCTGACCGGACCGCTGGAGCCGACGAACGAATGGTATGCGATTGCCAAGATCGCCGGCGTCAAACTCTGTCAGGCCTATCGCAAACAGCATGGCTGTGACTTTATCTCGGCGATGCCATCCAATCTGTATGGTCCCGGTGACAACTTTGATCTGACGAGCAGCCATATGGCGGCGGCCCTGATCCGGAAATGTCATGATGCAAAGCTGGCAGGTGCGCCGTCTGTGACGATCTGGGGAACCGGAAAACCGCGCCGGGAGTTGTTGTATGTCGATGATGCAGCGGATGCGCTGGTTTATCTGTCACGGCATTATTCGGACGGTGTCTGTCTGAATGTCGGTGTTGGTGATGATGTCACAATTGCCGAATATGCTCAGACCGTCGCTGATGTCGTGGGCTTTCAAGGCAGTTTCGACTTTGATGTAACGAAGCCGGACGGAACGCCCCGCAAGCTGCTGGATGTCTCCCGGGTCAGCAAACTGGGATGGCAGGCATCAACTTCCATCCATGACGGGGTGGCACGAACCTATGACTGGTTTCTCAGCCAGCAGGCGGCAGCATGAGTGATGACTGGGTCGATTTCCCCATTCAGCCGAAACATTCGGCGGCACAGACCTGTCGTATCAGACTGACCAGAGACCATTTCAGCCAGCGCCTCATGCGGGAGACACTGGAACGGGGTGAGAGTTACGAGGTTGATACCTCTCGGCTGCTGTTGACGGCGTTGCGCCCCGGCGATCTGTTCATGGATATCGGCGCACATGTCGGTTATTTCAGTCTTCTGGGCGCGGTGGCAGTCGGGCCGGAAGGCCGTGTAATTGCTGTTGAGGCCAATCCGGAAAATGCAGAACTGTTGTCTGGAAATTTGCTGGAGAACGGATTTACCCATGTTATTCGCCACCAGGCAGCCGCCGGCGCGAAACCGGGGCTGGCGACGTTCTTTCTGAACTCCGACAATGATGGGGGGCATGCGCTGTGGGAGGTCGGACGGCATCCCTGGAACAAGCAGTCCCGTGTTGATGATCAGAAGCTGGAGGTCGAGGTGACAACCCTTGATGTGCTGGCAAAGGGGATGACGCCACGGGCGATCAAGATCGATACTGAAGGTGCGGAACTGGATATCCTGCGCGGTGCACCCGAACTGCTGGCGCGGCATCCCGACTTCATCGTTTGTGAGGCAAATCGGTTTGGCCTGAAACAGATGGGGGGCAGCGAGGAAGAACTGCGGGCCCTGATGAAAAGTTACGGGTATCGCTGTTATTACATCAACAGCAAGGCGCCCTGGTTCGTGGCACTTGAAGAAGGCCAGTACGTGCAATCCGACGAAATTTTCAATCTGCTGTTCAGCACGGATGAGGCGATCGGAGAATTGTCGGCGTGAGTGATCTCGGCAAGGCGGTCGGGCATCATCAGGCCGGACGGCTGGCAGAGGCGGAGGCCGGATATCGCGAGGTTCTGGCGGCGGAGCCGGGGCAGCCCTTTGCCCTGAACCTGCTGGGTGTTCTGCTGAACACGACAGGGCGGGCAGAGGATGCGGTGACGTTACTTCGCAAGGCCGTGCAGCTTCGTCCGTCGAATGGTGAATTTCAGAACAATCTGGGTGAGGCCTTGCGGCTTTCCGGTGATTTTGCTGGCGCACTGGTTGCCTATGATGCGGCGCTGGCTGCGCTGGGGCCGAACCCGGCAGTGCTGGGCAACAAGGGCGCTGCGGCTGACCGGAGCGGGGATCACAGGCTGGCAGAGACCTGCTTTCAGGAAGCCCGCCGGTTACAGCCGGATGTCGCCCTGCATCATTTCAATATGGGTACGTTCCTGAAACGACAGGGGCGACTTGATGAGGCGAAGTCGGCATTTGAACAGGCGATAGCCTGTGCGCCGGCTTATGCCGCAGCCTATAATAATCTCGGTAATGTGCTGAAGGATCTGGGGGATATTCGGGGCGCTTCCGACTGTTACCGGCAAGCCATCCAGCATAATCCCCGCCTTGCAGCGGCGCATGATAATCTGGGGTCCGCGCTGTCTGCACTGGGCTCGTCTGATGAGGCGGTCAGTCATCTTCGTCTGGCGGCTGATCTCGCACCGGAGGATGCAAAAACACAGAACAATCTTGCCAATGCGCTGAAACAGGCGGGCGATACGGATGCTGCGGTGGCCAGTTATCGAGAGGCGCTGGCGCGTGATCCGGGGTTGCGTGATGCCTATCATAATCTGGGCAACGCACTGGCCGAGGAAGGGCGGACGGAAGCTGCCGCCGCGACCTTCGATGAAGGCTATGGTCTGACGGGTGATGATGGCCTGCTGTTCAAACGTCAGACCATGCTGCCGGTGATTCCCGGCAGTCAGGCGGAGATCGAACAGGTGCGCAGCGGGCTTGCCGGAAACCTGCGGGAGATGGCGGAGAAGGGGCTGTCGATCGACAATCCGTTGCGCCAGATCGGCCATACCATGTTTTTTCTGGCGTACCATGACCAGAATGATTGTGCCCTGATGGGACAGGCGGCAGACCTGCTTACCTCTGCCTGTCCGGACCTGAACTATATTGCGCCGCATGTGGCGGCTGGTCAGAAACCGGGACGACGGATCAGGATTGGTTTTGTCTCCTCTCATTTCCGTACACATACCATCGCCAAGTTGATGCATGGGGTTGTCGGTAACCTGCCAGCAGACCGGTTTGAACGGTTCGTCTTCAATCTGTGGCCGGGGGCGGATGACTGGTCGTCGCGCATGGCGGCCTCAGGCGATCACTATATAAAGCTGCCGGGGGATTTGCGGCTGGCGCGTGAACGGATTGCCGCAGAGCAGCCGGATATCCTGTTTTATCCGGATATCGGTATGGAGCCGACCACATATTTTCTGGGATTCTCCCGTCTGGCGCCGGTTCAGGCGATGACATGGGGGCATCCGGAGACCTCCGGCATCGCGGCGATGGACCTGTTCTTCTCCGGAAAGCATCTGGAGACGCCGGGGTCGGAGGCGCAATATCGCGAGCGGCTGATCGGCCTTGATGGCCTGCCGACCTGTTATGAACGGCCGGTTCTGCCCGACGGTCTTGGCGACCGCTCCCGGTTCGGGTTTTCAGCGGACAGCCATATTTACCTCTGTCCGCAAAGCCTGTTCAAAATTCATCCGGCCTTCGATCAGGTGCTGGCATCGATTGCCGAAAGCGACCCGCTGGCTGAAATTGTCTTTATCGAAGGGGCTCACAAGCACTGGACCGAAAGTCTTCAGGCCCGGTTTGCGGCAACATCGGACCTGCTGGCTGCAAGAACGCGGTTTATGCCCTTCCTGTCAGGGGAAGATTTCATCCGGTTGATTTCAGCCGCTGACGTCATGCTCGACCCGATCCATTTCAGTGGTGGCAATACCAGCTTTGAAGGCTTTGCGACGGGGACACCGATTATCACCATGGCTGGCAAGTTCATGCGGAGCCGCGTGACCTATGCCATGTATCGTCAGATGGGGATTGATGCCTGTATTGCCGACAGTCCGGAAGATTATGTCCGTCTGGCGGTGGAGACAGCCTCGGTAAAGTCACTGCGGGAAGATATCCGTTCAGACATTATTGCGGCGGGCGACCGGCTGTATAACCAACGGGGTCCGGTACAGGAAATGGCGGATATTCTGGAGGCGGAAGGCCGTTCCCGCTGAGTTTACGGCAGTACCGGCTGCATTGCTTCGCACAGGTAAAGCCCGAGCTTCCTTGAACCCTGCGGTGTCGTATGGACGATATCGTAGTAATCGCCGGGTGCCGTCGGCAGGTTCTGTTCGGCATCGATGCAGAACAGCCCTTCTTTCTCGCAGACCTCAAGCATTGCCTTGTTGAACTGGTGAAGCTGGAAATAATCGCCAAGGTCGCCGGTTATCCGGCCATCCCGGACGATATAGGTGCCTTTGCCCTGGGTCACCAGAACCGGTACGGAACCCCGGTCACTGATGGTTTTTGCCAGCAGGGCAACGCGCTCTTTGTAATCACCGATGACACCGGCATAGATAGCCGCAAATTCGGCATCGCCCCGCTGATACTCCGCGTCGCCGATGGTGACGCTTTCTTCTGCTTTGGCCGCCAGTTCCTGCCTGATCAGGTCAACACCGGCAACCGCGACATCCCCGGCGATATGATCAGGGCGTGAGGCGGCATCGTTGATACCGGCACGTGAAGCTTCGATATTGTCCCGGATAATCCGGTACATCCGGTGAAGTGCGGAATTCATCTTGATGGAACGGCGGATTGATTTCAGCCGGTCATGGGGGCGGGCAGACTCGGTCCAGAGGGTGATGTCATCAACTGCACGCTGTCCTGCCTTGCTGTCGAACACGACGTCGTTGATGCCTATGGCGGCAACAACATAGGCAGGTTTCAGACCGGGGACATGATCCAGCCAGAGCGGGAAATTGTTGATATGCCCGGCAGTGGTTTGTCCGGTCACGCCTGCATTGGCGACACGGGCCTCATAGCCCTTATCACGCAGGCAGGTGCCAAGGACATCAGACCATGTTTCCCCTTCGGAGACGAACCGCTGATCTGTCGTGCTTCCGCCAAGGGTGACGATACTGACATCACCGGGAGCGCCGAAGTCGCCTCGCAGGCCATAATAATCCCGGCGATAGGTGACAGGTGAAGACCGGGGATATTTGTCGTCAGTCTGGATGGTCCAGTCGACCTCACGGTACATGCTGATCATGTAAAGACCGGGTGCCTTGAACCAGGCACCAAATACCAGTTCGAGGATCACCACGCCGACCAGAAGAACCGCAATGTTGATTGCAGCCAGTTTTCCGATTTTACGAATCTTCATGCAGTGTTCCGGGCTGCTGCGGTAAAGGTCAGCCCATTTCCCCGCGGAGACTTTCAAGCCAGACAAGGCGCTGTTCGGAAAGAGATATTTCCTTTTCAACCCAGTCTGTAAAGAAGCGTCCTTCTGCGGCGAAGCTGCCGCGGAGTGCGATGAGACGGTCGAGGTCGCGTTCTGTGCGTTCGGACAGAAGGTCGAGCTGGGCCTGCTGTTGTGACGGAGACATCAGCTTCAGAAAACGGAACTTCAGCGAGATCACCAGACGGGAAAACTCGCTGTCGGAATCGCGCAGATTGGCCATCATCAGAGTTTCAAATTCAGCCCGTCCTTTGGGCGTGATGGAAATGATGTGATCGCCATCCGGGTCTTCTGCTGAAACCAGTCCTTCATAACGCAGCAACTCAATGGATGTCCCCATCATTTCCAGCGAAGGGCCGGTGACTGCCGTAATATGGGTGCGGATTGCCTGCGCCAGTTCGGCATATGGGCAGCTTCCGCCCATCAGTATACCGAGGCCACAGAGCCGGGTGGCTTCTTTGGGTGTCAGGGAGTTATCGGGATACATTGATCTTTATACTCCTGTCAGCGGTTTCAGGCCGCTGCTTTCAATCCAAGATTGTTCCAGACTGTGCGAAGGGCAGAGACCAGCTTTTCGATGTCCTCATCGCTGTGATGGGGTGTCGGTGTAATGCGCAGGCGCTCCGTCCCGCGTGCAACTGTTGGGTAATTGATTGGCTGCACATAAATACCGTGATCTTCCATCAGCCGGTCACTGGCTTCCCGGCAAAGCTTCGGATCCCCGACAAGTACAGGCACAATATGGCTGTCTGATGGCATTACCGGCAGACCGGCGGCTTTCAGCTGGCGTTTCACCTGGGCAGCCCGTTCCTGATGCCTTACCCGAAGCTGGTTGTTTGCCCGTACATTCCGGACAGAGGCAAGTGCCGCTGCCGCAACGGCCGGGGGCAGGGAGGTGGTAAAGATGAAACCCTGGCCGAAAGACCGGACAAAGTCGGTCAGCGCAGCGGATGCCGCGATATAGCCGCCGACGACACCAAAGCCTTTGGCCAGTGTGCCCTGAATGACATCAATACGGTCTGCCAGACCTTCACGTTCTGATACGCCGGCGCCGCTGTTGCCGTAAAGGCCGACAGCATGGACTTCGTCGATATAGCTCAGTGCGCCGTGGCGCTCGCAGACATCAATGATTTCACCAATCGGTGCGATATCTCCGTCCATTGAATAGACGGATTCGAAAGCAACCAGCTTTGAGCAGTTTTCGGGCAGGTCTGATAGCAGCCGGTCCAGATCTGCCGGATCGTTATGCCGGAATACCTGTTTTTTTGCCCGGCTGTAACGGATGCCGGCGATCATCGAGTTATGGTTTTCCGCATCCGACAGCACAACGCAGTCCGGCAGGCGTTCCGCCAGTGTCGCAAGTGCTGTGAGGTTGGCCACATAACCGGAGGTGAACAGAAGCGCGGATGCCTTGCCATGCAGGCTTGCCAGTTCGCGTTCCAGCAAGACATGGCGGTGATTGTTACCGGAAATATTGCGCGTTCCACCGGCACCAACACCAAGGCTTTCTGCGGCCTCGGTCATGGCGGCGATAACGTCGGGATGCTGGCTCATACCGAGATAATCGTTTGAGCACCAGACAGTGACCTCCTGACGGGTGTCATCATCTGTCGGGTCTGGCCGGTTTACCGCATGCGGATAAGTCCCGGTCGGACGTTCCAGATCAGCGAAAATCCGATAGTCACCGTTGGTTCTGAGGCGACCGAGTTCTTTTTCAAAATGAGCTTCGTAATTCATCACAGGATATCCGTTGCTCAGACCAGCGCCGCCAGTTCCGGCTCTGCTGCATCAAGCGCGCGATGGAGTTTTTCCATCATTTCATCGATCTGCTCTCTGGAGATAATCAATGGCGGGCAAAACGCAATGTTGTCGCCGATTGCACGAATGATCAGCCCCTGTTCGACAGTGACACGTTCGATGACCTTTCCGGCCCCCTGTGTCGGATCGAAGGAGCGTTTCGTTGCCTTGTCGGCAACCAGTTCAAAAGCGCCGACCAGTCCTTTACCACGGACTTCACCGACAAACGGGCGATCCAGAACCGTGCGGAGCTGCGTCTGGAAATGGTCCATGACGGACTGAACATGACCAACCATGTTGGTTTCTTCGTAGATTTTGAGGGTTTCGAACGCAACGGCGCAGCCTACCGGATGGCCGGAATAGGTGTAGCCATGCCCCAGCACGCCGATCTTCTTCGAGTTGTCGGCGAGCGCCTGATAGATCTTGTCGTTGATCAGGACGGCAGAGATCGGAATATAGGCACCTGACAGAGCCTTGGCGCAGGTCAGAATGTCCGGCTTCATGTTGAATGTCTGGGTGCCCCAGTATTCACCGGTCCGGCCAAACCCGCAGATCACTTCGTCGGCCACCAGCAGCACGTCATATTTGTTCAGGACAGCCTGAATTTTTTCATAATAGGTGGCGGGCGGCACGATAACGCCACCGGCCCCCATGATCGGTTCGCAGAACATGGCCGCAACCGTGTCCGGGCCTTCTTCGAGGATCAGGGCTTCCAGTTCAGCGGCGCAGCGGCTGGCAAACTGCTCTTCCGTTTCGCCATCATGGGCAAAACGGTAATGGTGCGGGCAGGTGGTATGCCGGAACATTGAAAACGGCAGGTCGAAATCGCGCTGGTTGTTCGGCAGGGCCGTCATTGAAGCGGCGGCCAGTGTAACGCCGTGATAGCCTTTGACCCGGCTGATAATCTTCTTCTTCTCAGGCCGGCCAAGGGCATTGTTGTAATACCAGATGAACTTGATGGCTGTATCATTGGCTTCCGAGCCGGAGTTACAGAAGAAAGCCTTCGACATTTCGACGGGAGAGACCTCAAGAAGTTTCTCGGCCAGCTCCATGGAGATGTCCGTCGTGCGACCATTGAAGGTGTGATAATAGGGCAGCTTCTGCATTTGCTCGGTTGCGGCGCGCACCAGTCGCTCCTCACCAAAGCCGAGGGAGGCACACCAAAGGCCGCTCATCGCTTCGAGATACTCATTCCCTGCATTGTCGGTGACATAGATACCTTTGCCTGTGGTCAGCATCATCGGACCGGTCTGCTCAAGCGCACGCATGTTGGTATAGCCATGCAGCTGGCTGGCGACGTCACGGGCTTCGGGGGAATTTGGAATGAAAGTCATTGGTTTAGCTCCGGGTGGGGTCAGGCTACCGGGAATTTGCCGCCAAACCGCCTCCGCGTCCAATCAAATGGTGATAAATATTGACCTAGCCCGGAAGATCGCAGGATGCGGGGTTCAGACTGTCAGCCAGCTCTGAAATTTTGGACTTTGTCGCCAGACCTGCCTGTGCGCCATGGTGACGACAGGCCAGACCACCTGCCGCACTGGCGAAAGCAAGGGCATCCGGCAGCGTCTTGTTGTCTGCCAGAGCTGCCGCCAGCGCACCGCAAAAGGCATCTCCGGCGCCGACTGTGTCGACAACTTCGACCTTCGGGGCAGCGACGCGGATGCCGCCTTTGCCGGTTACGGCAACCGCGCCGTCACCACCAAGCGTTACAATCAGTTCGATACCGTATGAGCGATTGAGAGCGGTGGCTGCTGTCAGCGGGTCATCTGCCGGCAACTGGCGTTCCTGTGCTGCCTGCATGGCTTCGATCTCATTGACCAGCAGCAGCGACAGTTTTGGTAAAACCGACTCAGGGATCGGTCCGGTCGGCGCATTGTTAAGGAGGATGCGCAGACCATTTGCCGCGGCGAGGTCAACAGCTTTCCATATTTCCGTGTAGTCGACTTCCATCTGAAGCATCAGGATATCGCCCTGATGAAGACCGGCCGGATGCAGTTGTTCTGCCCGGACCAGACGGTTTGCGCCGCTGGCCACGATAATCTGGTTCTGACCATCCGGTGCGACCGAGATGGTGGCGCAGCCCGTAGCGGCATCGACCCGTTCCACGGCACTGATATCAACGCCGGCTTCTGTGAAGGCGGCCAGAGGAAGAGCGGCGAAGTCGTCCCGCCCCACACAGCCGATCATCCTGACATCACCACCCGCCCGGGCGGCAGCAACAGCCTGATTTGCTCCCTTGCCGCCGGGAAATGCCTCGAACTTTTCGCAGAGGACCGTTTCGCCGGGTGCGGGCAGATGCGGAGGGGTGAAAACCAGATCAAGATTGATTGACCCGAAGACGTGAATCATCCGCGGGCGACCAGATAGAACACCTTATGTGAGACGTGCAGCATCTCACCGGGAAATTTGTCTTTCAGTGTGGCTGCCAGATCGCTGTCCAGCGCATCCGCCATTTCCCGCGGCAGAACGGCACCGACGCCTGCGCTGGCACGAATACGTTGTCGCCAGATATCGGGGGCAACGGCGATTTGTGTGTTGAAGGTGGCTTCCTGCACATCACGAAACCCGGTGGTGCCGAGCTGGCGCGACCAGTCCATGTAATTCGACTGGCGAAACAGGATGTTCCAGTCCGGGTTGTAACGCTGGATGATTTCTTCCGTGGCTTCTGCCGGTCCGCCGCTGCGGGGTACCCAGTCCATCTGGGCAATGGCAATCTGGCCGCCATGTTTCAGCAACCGGCGACTTTCCTGACCTGCTTTCAGCCGGTCGAATAAATGCCATGCCTGCCCGGCGACAACACAATCGAAAACTTCATCGGGCAGTCCGGTATCTTCTGCCTTCGCCTGCAGGTAGTTCAGGGAGCCTGTACAATCACTTTCCGGCTGGAGGGCTTCCACCAGCATGTCAGGTGAACGGTCCAGTGCGGTAACCGAACATCCGCGCGCCGCGAAGGCACGGGCAAAATTACCGCGACCGGTTCCAAGGTCGACCAGCTGCTGTCCGGCGATGCCAACGCCAAGCGACGACAGTCGCTGGAACAGTTCGTCCGGAAAATCGATTAATCCCGTATTGGCCAAATATGCCCCCAATTCTTTCAGGCCCGAGAGACAATTATGCATGGCCAGAAGGGGCAGGCGACCGTTTTTGTTATAAAAATACGTCATTTACCGGCGAATGTGCATGGCGATGGTAATTGGCAGAGCGGCCGCTTTCGTGTAGGCGTGAAAGTGAAAGTAGCAAGGTGATGTCTGAACTTATTCCCATCATATTGTCCGGCGGTTCGGGCACGCGCCTCTGGCCACTGTCCCGTGCGCTTTATCCGAAACAGTTGCAGGTGCTGGCCGGCAGCGAAACCCTGCTGCAGGGCGCTTTGCGCCGGGTTCAGGGTGCGCAGTTCGCAGCACCTCTGGTGATTTGCAATCATGAACACCGGTTTGTCGTTGCCGAACAGGCACGGACACTGGGCCTGCCCCTCGGGGACATCGTGCTGGAACCGGTGGGACGTAATACGGCACCGGCTGCGGCTGTCGCTGCCCTGCTGGCTCTGGAACGCCATGGTGACAAACCGGTGGTACTGATGCCTTCGGATCATATCGTCAGCGACAAGGCGGCCTTTTCTGAGGCCCTGTCGCAGGCGGCGGAAGCAGCAAACAGGGGGCGGCTGGTGACTTTCGGTATTACACCAGGCCGCGCGGAAACCGGATACGGCTATATCCTCCGCGGGATGGAGATTGCAGATGCCCCGGGTGTGGCAGAGGTCGGGGCCTTTGTTGAAAAGCCGGATCTGGCGACGGCCGAATCCTACCTCGCTGACGGGCGCTATCTCTGGAATTCGGGCATTTTTGTTTTCCGTCCCTCCGACATGATTGCCGAACTGGAGCGTTTTCAGCCTGATCTGCTGGCGGCGACGGAGTTGGCGGTTCGCCGGGCCGAGCGGGATATGGATTTCCTCCGGCTGGATCCGGCTGCGTTTGAGAGCATTTCCGGCCTCTCGGTCGATTACGCGGTAATGGAACATACGGAACGCGCTGCGGTGGTACCGGTCGATATGGGCTGGTCCGATGTTGGCAGCTGGCATGCCCTGTGGGAAATCGGTGACAAGGACGATCAGGGGAATGTCACGACAGGTGACGTCATGCTGACAAAGACAGCCAATTCGCTGGTTCACACGACAGGTCCGCTGGTCGTGACGCTGGGGGTTGAGGATCTGGTTGTCGTGGCGACGGCAGACGCCTTTCTGGTCACTGACCGGTCACATGCCGCCTCGCTGGGGGATGTCGTGAAACGACTGACCGACGCCGGGCATCCTGCGGCTTCAACGCCGCAACGGGTCTATCGCCCCTGGGGGTTTTATCAGTCCGTCGATGCGGGGGAACGCTATCAGGTCAAACATATCTCGGTGAAACCCGGTGCCAGCCTGTCATTGCAGCGGCACGCGAAACGCTCTGAACACTGGGTGGTCGTCAATGGTGTGGCCGAAGTGGTTTGCGGCGAAGAGACTAAGCTGATGCATGAGAATGAATCGATTTTCATTCCCGTCGGGGCCACCCACCGGCTTGCAAATCCCGGGGATGAGCCGTTGCGCATTATTGAAGTCCAGACCGGCAGCTATCTTGGTGAAGATGATATTGAACGGTTGGAGGATAATTATGGCCGGGGATGATGAAACGCCGGATGGCGGGTCAGGTAATGCAAAGCCGGTCAACCGGGTCAGGGCAGCCCTGATCGCACTTGCCGGGGGCAGCGCCATTGCCGCCC